>CACDSX010000001.1 GCA_902555655.1 uncultured Pelagibacteraceae bacterium
ATAATCAAGTACACGTTGCCCACAATAATAAAATTGGTGATAATTGTATTATTGCCGGTCAAGTTGGTTTTGCTGGAAGTTCTACTTTGGGTAACAATGTTATGATTGGAGGACAAGCTGGTGTTTCTGGTCATTTAAAAGTTGGAAACAATGTCCAAATTGGAGGTGGTAGTGGTGTTATAAAAGACATACCTGATAACACTAAAGTTATGGGATACCCTGCAAAAAATTTAAGAGAATTTATAAAAGACAATAGATGATAGACAAAACTGCAATCGTAGACCCAAAAGCAAAATTAGAAAAAAATGTTAAAGTAGGTCCTTATTGTGTAATAGGCCCTAATGTCGAGATTGGAGAAAACACTAATATCCAATCACATGTAAATATTTCTGGAAATGTTAAGATTGGTAAAGGGAATAGGATATACCCCTTTGTATCTATTAACGAACCACAAGATTTAAAATATGCTGGAGAACCAACTAATCTGATAATTGGAGATAATAATAAGATCAGAGAATATGTAACAATAAATCCAGGAACAGTTGGTGGAGGTGGTAAAACAGTTATTGGAAATAATTGTTTATTTATGATTTCATCGCATATTGCTCATGATTGTCAGGTGGGGAACAATGTAATAATTGCAAATAATGTTCCATTGGGAGGGCATGCAATCATTGAAGATAATGTTGTTATAGGAGGTAATTCTGCGGTTCAACAATTTACAAGAATCGGAAAAATGGCAATGATTGGTGGGATGACAGGTGTATTACATGATGTAATTCCTTATGGATTGTCAACGGGAAATAGAAATTCATTACAAGGATTAAACTTGATAGGTTTAAGAAGAGCCAAGTTTGAAAACAAGGATATTTTAGGCTTAAGTGAAGCTTATAAGGAGATTTTTGCCACAAAGAATATCAATGAAAATATAATTAAATTGAATGGTTCTTTTCAAGAAAATCCATTAGTTAAGAATGTAATTGACTTTATAACAAAAGATAAAAAAAGATCTATTTGCACACCATTTTCGTAAAATGATAGGATTAATTTTTGGTGATACTGATTTTCCGAAGGAAATTCTTAAAACTGTAAAAAAAAGAAAAATAAGATATTTGATAATTGATTTGTCAAAATCAAAGAAATTTAAACAAGATAGAAAATCTTATTTAGTTTCTATAGGTCAATTTGGTAAAATCATTAATATTCTTAAGGAAAATAACTGTAAAAAAGTCTTATTTGCAGGAAAGGTAAATAAACCAAACTTTTCTAAATTGAAATTAGACTTCAAAGGCATTTATTATATTCCAAGAATTATCAAAGCGTCAAAGCTTGGTGATGCAGCAATACTTAAAGAAATCATTAAGATATTGGTCCAATACAAGATCAAAACTGAAAATTCACTTAAATTTAATCCTGAACTTTCATTAAAAAAAGGAAATTACTCCAAATTTAAACCAAACAAAAAAGACCAATTAGATATTAAAAAAGCAATTAAAACTTTAAATATTTTAAGAGAATATAATTTTAGCCAAGGAGTTGTAGTAAGAAATAAAAAAGTTGTTTCTATAGAAGGTAAAGGTGGAACTAAAAAAATGCTTGAAAAAAGCAGAAGTAAAAAATTTAGAAATCATGGAGTTTTAGTTAAGTTTCCAAAAAAGAAACAAGATTTAAGAGTTGATTTACCTACTATTGGATTAAATACTTTTAAACAATGTAAAGCTACTGGATTAAAAGGAATTGTTGTTAAAAATAGACAACATATTTTTTTAGATAAAAACAAATGTATTAAATTTGCCAATAAAAATGGGATGTTTATCTTAGTAAAATGAAAAAGATTTTTATATTAACCGGTGAACCCTCTGGAGATAAACTTGCCTCTAAAGTTATATCTAAACTAAAAAAAAATAATCCAAATATTGAGTATTCTTGTGTTGGTGGAACACATTTAAATTCATTAGGAATAAAATCTATTTTTAATCTTAAAGAAATTACCTACATTGGCTTTACAAGTGTTTTTTTAAATATTTTTAAAATAAAAAATAAAATAAATAAAACTGTAGAGGAGATAATAAAATTTAACCCAGACATTTTGTTTAGTGTAGATAGTCCTGATTTCACGTTAAGAGTTGCTGAAAAAGTTAAAAAATTAAATAGTGGGATCAAAACGATTCATTATGTAGCGCCACAAGTATGGGTGTGGAGAGAGGGTAGAGTAAAAAAGTTTAAAAAATTTTTAGATCATATTTTATTATTATTTTATTTTGAAAAAAAATATTTTGATAAAGAAAATATTCCAAATACTTTTGTTGGACATCCATTATTAGAGTATGAAACTAAAGATAAGATAGATCTTTCTAGCATTATATCAAATGATAAAAAAATTATTTCTCTTTTTTCTGGTAGCAGGTCATCCGAAGTAAATTTACTTTTACCTATTTTGATAGATTTTATAAACTTAATGAATACTAAATTTGATAATTTCACTTTTGTATTTCATGCCACCGATGAGAATAAAGATTTAATAAATAAAAAAATTAATAACCTAAGTTTAAAAAATGCTGAAGTTATTTCTGATGAAAATACAAAAAAACAAATACTAAATAAATCTATTTTTGCAATTTCTAAATCTGGAACAGTTTCTCTTGAAATATGTAATGCAAAAGTTCCCTCTATAATTATCTATAAAATGAATTTTTTGAATTTTTTAATAGTTAGAATACTCGTAAAAATCAAATTTGCTAACATCATTAACATCATTAACAACAAAGAGATAATTCCTGAGTTAATACAAAAAGAATGTAATGCTAAAGAGATTTATAATTCTGTTGTTTATTTTTTAAAAAATCCAGAATTAATGAAAAAACAAATTAATGATTGTGAGGAAACTTTAACAAAAATTAGATCAAAAACTTCATCTTCAGATGAAGCTTCTTCTGTATTAAGCAAGTTTCTTATTAGTTAATCTTTTTGTTACTTCTTCTTTTCCAAGAGAAATAATTATATCATATATTCCTGGTCCAAATTTCGAACCTGTTAAAGCTATTCTTAAAGGCTGCCCAACTCCTTTAAAATTGGTATCATTTGATTTAATCAATTCGTTAACTATTGGCTCTAATGTTACTTTGCTTAGTTTATCAACGTTGCTAAATTTAGCACTGAAATCTAATATGACTTTTTTGGCCTTATCATCAATTAACTTAATATCATCTTGATTAAAACTAACCTCATCTACCATTATGTATTGACCATTATTAAATATATCTTCCAGGGTTTTAGCTTTATTTTTAAGGAAGATTAGTGATTTTTTTATCTTATCTTTCTTTTCTGATTTAATTTCACTTTTATATAATTTGCAATATTCGATTAGCTGATCAAATAAATTATTTTCATCGATATTCTTAATATAGTGCTCATTCATTGATAAAATTCTACTCATATCTAGTTTTGAAGGAGATTTGCCAATACCTTCGAGATTAAAATACTTAATACTTTCATCTAGAGTAAAAATTTCTTTATCTTTATAAGACCATCCTAATCTAAGAAGATAATTTCTTAGCGCATCTGGCATGATGCCAATTTTTGAGTAATCATCTAACGTAGATGCCTTATCTCTCTTTGATAATTTTTTTCCTTCAATTGTGTGAATTAAAGGTATATGTGCAAAAGAAGGCAACTCCCATTTCATTGCTTGATAAATTTGTATTTGTTTGAAGGTATTTATTTTATGGTCATCACCTCTAATTATGTGTGTCATATTCATTTGATGATCATCAACCGAAGCTGATAAGTTATATGTTGGTGTGCCATCATTTCTTAAAATAATAAAATCCTCAATAGTATTATTATCTATTTCAACATCACCTTGTACCAAATCTTTTAATACAGATGTTCCATCAATTTTACTTTTAAATCTAATTACTGGCTTGATATCTTTAGGAGCTTCAGTTTCTTTTTTGTCTCTCCATTTTCTATCGTAAATATAAGGAATTTTTTTTTGTCTTGATCTTTTTTTTTGTTCTTCTATTTCTTCACTTGAACAATAACATCTATATGCATGACCATTTTTGAGTAATTCATTTGCAACTTTAATATGATCTTCAATTTTTTTTGATTGCATATATTCATCTCCATCATAGTTAATACCAATCCATTTAAGAGATTCAATTATTTGATCTTTATATTCATCTCTTGATCTCTCTTTATCTGTATCTTCTACTCTTAAATAGAATTCACCTTTTTGGCTTTTAGAATATAACCAATTAAATAAAGCTGTTCTTACACCACCAATATGTAAAGGTCCAGTAGGAGATGGAGCAAATCTTGTTGCTACTTTTTTCATTGAAAATGTTTAGACTATTTTACTAGAAGTTTCTATATAAAGATACTAATACGCCCTGAACTTTTACTCTATCTGGACCAAAAATTTTAGTTTCATAGTTTTTATTTGCACTTTCGAGTGCTACAACTTTACCTTTTTTTCTAATTCTTTTTAGCATAGCTTCATGTTCATCAATTAATGCAACAACTATTTTTCCATTATCAGCCGTATCGGTTCTCTTAATGATAACAGTATCACCTTCGTTAATTCCGGCTTCAATCATTGAATCTCCCTGAACTTTAAGACCAAAATAATCACCATTTTTTTCTAGGTTGTTCGGTAATGGAATTCTTGAAACCTCATTTTGAATAGCTTCTACAGGTGTTCCTGCAGCTATTTTTCCTAAAACAGGCACTTCTATATCTTCAGACATAGGTTTTTCTTCATCTAAACCACCTTTGATAACACTAGGTGAAAAACTGTTATAAATATCATTTGCTGAAGCTGTTTCTGGTAATTTTATAACTTCTAACGCTCTTGCTTTATGAGCAAGTCTTTTAATAAACCCTCTTTCCTCTAATGCACTAATTAATCTATGAATTCCTGATTTAGATTTTAGATTTAGAGATTCCTTCATTTCCTCATAAGACGGAGATACACCTGAGCTTCTCAACTTCTTGTTGATAAATAAAAGCAGGTTTTTTTGTTTTTTTGTTAGCATAAGAACAAATATCGTACAAAATCTGTTCTACAAAAGTTCTCTACAATTCACAATAGTAAAAAAGCCTTTAAAATAGAGGGTTATTCAACTAAAGAACTGAAAAAATAGAATTATTATCTAAATCTTTCAAAAGTGATTCACCAATTAAAAAAGTTTTAATAGATGTTTTGTTTGAGAGTTTCAACAGTTCATCTTTTGTTTTAATTCCACTCTCAGAAATCAATGGACCTGAGTGATTTATTAAAACATTATAAATATCGTAAGTTGTATTTATATCAGTTTTTAAAGTTTTAAGGTTTCTATTATTTATTCCTATCAAAGCATTTTTAAATCTCAAGGCACTTTTTGCTTCTTCAACAGTATGAACCTCAACAATTACCGACATGTTTAAGTTAAGTGCTTCGTTGTATAAATCATCAGCAAGTTTATCACTAACACCAGCTAATATAATTAATATTGCATCAGCTCCGTAACTTTTTGCTAAAGGTACTTGAAATTTATCTACAAAAAAGTCTTTACATAAAATTGGTAAATTAACTTTTTGTTTAATCTTGCTTATATGTATCAGGTTTCCTAAAAAAAAATCTTCCTCAGTCAAAACTGATAAACAAGTAGCCTTATTAGTATTATATATATTAGCTATTTTAACAGGATCATAATCTTTGATAATAACACCTGCTGAAGGGCTAGCTTTTTTGATTTCAGCAATAACTGAATATTTGTCATCTTTTACATTATTTTCAATTTTTTCTTTAAAATTAATAAATGTTTTATTTGTATTAATTAATTCATCTAATGATTCAAGTGAAATATTTTTTTTTAAATTTACTATTTTTTCAATTTTCTTATTAATTATTTTTTTAAGAACATTTTCAGCCATTTTGAATTTTTTCTAAATGTTTAACAACTTTATTTGATAAAATATGTTCTCTTGAATTATTATAAGCATCAGTAAAATTTTGATGAGTTTCATTTACTATTAATCCTGCAGCAGCGTTTAAGCAGACAGCTTTTGAAAAATCATTATCTTCACCTTTAAATATATTAATCATTTTATTTGCATTAAATTTTGCATCATCACCAACAAGATTATCAAATTTATCTGCATTTATATTTAATTCTTTTGGGTCAATAATAATTTCAGAAATTTTTTTATCTTTTAATTGAATAACATTTGTTTTAGCATAAGGTGAAATTTCATCTAAACCATCATCACTATTTACAATCCATGCAAATTTAATATCTAAATTATTTAAAGCATTTGCAAATATCTTTAAAAGTTTTTTATCAAAAACGCCAACCACTTGTCTCTTTACTAAAGCAGGACTACTTAATGGTCCAATCATATTAAATATCGTTCTTTTTCCAATCTTTTTCCTAGTGGGTCCAACAAATCTCATTGCACTATGATAATTTGGCGCAAACATAAAACCAAAATTATTTTTATTAATTTGATCCTCAATTTCATTTGGTTCCAGATTTATTTTGATATTTAAAGCTTCCAAAACATCACCCGATCCACACTTAGAAGATACAGCTTTATTCCCATGCTTTGCTACCTTAACATCCATACTTGCAAGCAGTAACGCAGATGCTGTAGATATATTAAGTGTATTCATTCCATCCCCACCTGTTCCACATGTATCTACACAATTTTCCACATTTACTCTTTTAGACTTATTTCTAAGAACAAATACTCCACCTGCTATTTCGTCTGAAGCCTCACCTTTAGCTGATAAAAGTGTCAAAAAATCAAATATTTCTTGTTCTTCAGCTTTTCCATCCATTAATAATCCAAAAGCTAATTTACTTTCTTCGAATGATAAATTTTCTTTGTTTTTAATTTTTTCTATGAATTGTTTCATTAATCTTAAATTCTTATAAAGTTTTTTAAAATTTTAATACCTAACTTGGTTTTAATGCTTTCAGGGTGAAATTGCACTCCATGAACATGGTATTTTTTGTGTCTGACACCCATTATTAGACCATCTTTAGTTTCGGCAGTAATTTCTAGATCTTTGGATAGTGATTTCTTATCAATAATTAAGCTGTGATAACGGGTTGCATCAAAAGCTTTGGGAAGATTCTTCAATATACCAGTTTTTTTTGACATTATTTTACTTGTTTTTCCGTGCATCAATTTTTTTGTCTGAATAATTCTAGAACCAAATACCTGTCCTATTATCTGATGACCCAAACAAACCCCAAGTATAGGTATTTTTTTATATAAAGATTTTACAATTTTGAGACAATTACCAGATTGATTAGGATTACCTGGTCCTGGTGAGATTACTATTTTTTTATATTTTCTTTTTACAATTTCTTTTGAAGAAATTTGATCATTTCTAATTACATCTACGTTAACTTTTAACGATGACAAATAGTGGTATAGATTAAATGTAAAACTATCGTAATTATCAATTAAAATTATTTTTTTCATTTTAATGCATTTATTAAGGCTTTAGCTTTATTGACTGTTTCTTCATATTCCTTGATTGGTTTACTATCCGCAACTATTCCTGCACCAGCTTGGACATAAAATCTATTATTTTTGGCAACTGCAGTTCTCAAAGCAATACAGGTATCAAATTCACCATTTGCTGAGAAATATCCTATCCCACCTGCATAAACTTTTCTTTTATTTATTTCTAGTTCATCAATTATTTCCATAGCTCTTATTTTAGGTGCACCTGAAACAGTCCCAGCTGGAAAACCTGCTAATAACGATTTAAATTTAGAAAATTTATTATTATATTTCCCAACGACATTAGAAACTATATGCATTACATGAGAATATTTTTCAATTATAAAACTTTCAGTTACTTTTACTGAATTAATTTTTGAAACTTTTCCAGCATCATTTCTTCCTAAGTCCAAAAGCATTAAATGTTCTGAAAGTTCTTTTTTGTCATTAAGTAAATCTTTTTCATAGAAATTGTCTTCTTTAGAATTTTTACCTCGTGGTCTAGTTCCAGCTATTGGCCTTACTGTTATATTGTTATCTCGTAATCTAACAAGAATTTCAGGGCTAGCTCCAATTATTTGAAAGTCACTAAAATTAAAGAAAAACATAAAAGGAGAGGGATTTGTAACTCTAAGTTTTTTGTAAATCTCAATTGGTTTCTTAGTGAGTTTTGCTTCAAATCTTTGACTCAGAACAACTTGAAAAATATCACCCAATTGGATGTATTTTTTTGCTTTTTTAACCATATTAATAAATCTATTTTTAGATGTATTTGATTTCACTTTTATGTTTTTAGATTTAAGATTAATAGTATTATTTAGACTCTTTATCGATGATTGAATTTGTAATTTGTAAAGATCTGATTTAATTTCCTCATATCTAGTTTTGTAATTTCTTATTGTTTCATCTTTAAAAATATTGTTAATGAAGAATATTTCTTTTTTTAAATTATCATGGATCACCAAAGTTCTTGGACGAAGAAGTCTCACATCTGGTAATTTTAAGTCATTTTTACAATTATTGGGAATTTTTTCTATATATCTAATAGCATCATAAGAAAAAAAACCTGATATTAAAGAGCAAATTTTTGGTAAGTTCTTAGGAGTTTCAAATTTGAATTCCTCAATAATTTTTTCAATTAGTTTTTCTGGTTTTTCTTTGAGTATAATTTTTTTTCCATCTTTAATTTGATAGGAATTTTTATTGTTAAACTCCCAAATTTTGTCAGGATTTTTTCCAAAAATAGTATATCTACCTTTAATTTTCCCTTTTTCAACTGACTCAAAAATAAAACTATTTTTCTCAATTAAAAAATTGTCAATTAAATTTAATATATCATTATCATTATTAACTTTTTTTGATGTATATATTATTTGATTTTGTTTGCTTCTATGTCGAAACTTGAATTCTTTGAAGCTTCGATTAATTATCATTGAAAGAAATTTTTTACTCGTTCTATCGTCTTTTGATTTAATACTACATTATATTTTTCATTTAAAAATAAATCATAAGATTTTAACATAGTATTTTTAATATTAGAATTTTGTTTGTTTGCATACTCTTTTAATTTTTCATTATTTTTAGTGTCATTTTGAAATCTTTTTATTTTAGCAACATATATATTGTTTTCTTCATCATTAATTAGTGTAAATGAGTTAATTGGCAGCGAGTATAATATTTCAACAGCGTTGATTTCGAATCTTTTATTGTCTTTAATTGAGTTTAATTTTGTACTTTCAATTTTATCTGAGCCCATTTTTAAAAAATCATCATTATTAAATTGTTTATTAGTAATTTTATTTAATAAATTTTTGTTATAATCAAAAATATTTTTCTGATTAACTAAATTAATAATTTCTTTTTTTGTTTGATTATCATTTAAATCTGGTTCTTTTTGTTTAATATCATTAATCTTAAAAAGTATATAATCATCACCACTTTCAAAAATATCAAAATTATTGTTTCTCAATTCAAATATTTTTCTTTCAATTTCATTTTTTTCCATTGAAAATTTAAAATTCTTAATATTAGCTGGTTTAATTTTTAAACTTGAGACAATAGTTTCAAAATTTACTTCATTTGATATATCAATTTCTATTTGATCTATTTTATCAAAAAATGATTGATTAAATTCATCAACCCCGATTAAATTTTTTGGATTAATTACTGCATAACTAAAATCGACATACTCTACTTTCAATTGATCTTTATTTTGACTTAAAAAATCTTTTAAATCTTTTTCAGTAATTTTTTCCTTTTTTTTATAAAAATTTTTTAAATTTATAAAATCTATTTCAAGTTTTTTATTTTCTTCCTCATACAATTTACTTATTAAAAAACTGGGAGATACTGATCCAGCTCCAATGTAATCAAAAAGACTTTTTTGTAATTCACGGCCTCTTAATCTTAGCTCAAATGCTGGTGCTGATTGATTGTTTTCAAGTAAAAATTTTTCGTATTTAATTCTTTGAAAATTTCCATTTTCATCGTGAAAGTTTTTATTATTTTTAATTTTTTTTAATAAGGTATTCTCAGAAATAATTAAATTATAATCCCTCACTTCTAAATCTAATAATGTTGTAGATACTAATCCTGATAATAACTCTTCGATAATATTATTATCAAGATTTTCTCTAATTGTTTCTTGTGGTATTCCAGATCTATTCAGATAGTCAATAAACTCTTGAGTAGAAATATTTTCTTTATTTATTTTTGCAACAGTGTTCGTATTTCCACTGCTGAACATGCTTCCCATACCCCAAAAAACAAAAGGTATAATCATGATAAAGACTAGTAACCCAGCAAATTTACTTTTGGAAAAATTTCTAAAACTACCTATCATACTCTATAAATTTATTGATCTATAAAAAGCAAAGCTATAGATTAAAATACAACAGATGACAAATAAATATATGTATTTTATCGCCAATTGGAAAATGTTTGGTACTTTAAATTCTTTAAATTCACTACATAAAGTAGTCAAATTTTTTAAAACCTTTAAAAAAAATAAAGCTTTGAAAATTATTTACTGCCCTCCAAATACCTTAATTCGTCCAATGTCTAAAAAACTTAAAAATAGTCACTTAATTGTAGGAGCTCAGAATTGTCATCAAAATGAAACTTTTGGTGCTCTTACTGGATATGTAAATTCATATATGCTGAAAAATGTTGGGGCCAAATATGTCATAATTGGTCACTCTGAAAATAGAAGAGCAGGTGAAACAAATAAATTGATTAATCTTAAAATTAAAAGTGCATTAAAGTCTAGGCTCAAAGTAATTTTATGTATTGGTGAAACATTACAAGAAAAAAGAAAAAAAGTTACTAAACAAATTTTAAAAAAACAAATAAGATTAGGATTAAATAAGATTAAAAATAGAAGTGATATTCTAATAGCTTATGAGCCTGTTTGGTCTATTGGAACAGGATTAATTCCGAAATCAAACGAATTGTACGAAACAATAAACTTTATTAAAAAAAACTATAAAAAATATAAAGTTTTATATGGCGGATCTGTAAATCCAAAAAATATTAATCAATTAAAGTTAATCAATAACTTAGATGGTTATTTAATTGGTGGAGCATCACAAAATTCAAATAAATTTATTGATATAATCAAAAAATCATATAACTAACGCACATGGAAAATATTTTACTAATATTAAACATCATTTTTGCAGTTATTCTAGTTTTATTGGTTTTGATGCAAAAATCAGAGGGTGGAGCACTTGGAATTGGTGTGTCACAAGAAAATTTTATGTTTTCAAGGTCTGCTGGTAATTTTATGACAAAAGCAACTGCAGTTGTGGCAACACTTTTTATCATATGTAGCTTAGGTTTAACTATTATATCTAGGGGTGATCTAATGCCAACTTCCTCTGTTTTAGACACTGTTGAAGAAAAAACAGAAGATACGCCAGCTATTCCGGAAAATAATAATTAATACTTTCCAATTACTTTTTTATTCGCTATAAGATAATTCCATGGCGCGATATATATTTGTCACCGGCGGCGTGGTTTCATCCTTAGGAAAAGGTCTTTCATCAGCTTCACTAGCATATTTACTTCAATCAAGAGGTTACAAGGTAAGATTAAGAAAATTAGATCCATACTTAAATGTTGATCCGGGAACAATGAGCCCATTTCAACATGGAGAAGTTTTTGTTACGGATGATGGTGCTGAAACTGATCTTGACTTAGGTCATTATGAGAGATTTTCAGGTGTCTCAGCAAAAAAATCAGATAATATTACAACAGGTAAAATTTATAATGATGTTCTTAAAAAAGAACGTAAAGGAAAATATTTAGGTAAAACAGTTCAAGTTATTCCTCACATTACTGATCGTATAAAAGAATTTATTAAGAATGACTCTTCCAAAGAAGACTTTATTATTTGTGAAATTGGAGGAACAGTAGGTGATATTGAAAGTTTACCTTTTGTCGAAGCTATTAGACAATTTGCAAATGATATTGGAAAAAAAAATGCATTATTTATTCATCTCACTCTTGTACCTTACTTAAAATCATCAGATGAAATTAAAACAAAACCAACACAACATTCGGTCAAAGAATTAAGGAGCATTGGTATCCAACCAGATATAATTATTTGTAGATCAGAAAGACCTATACCTTTAGATCATCGTAAAAAAATATCATTATTTTGTAACATTGATATTAAAAATGTAATAGAAACAGTTGATGTAAAAACTATTTATGAAGCCCCAATAAGCTTCTGCAAAGAAAAATTAGACCTTCAAGTTTTAAATTATTTTAAGCTTAAATCAAAAAAACCAGTTAATCTCAATCCTTGGAAAAAAATTACTCAAATAATTTTACAAAAGAAAAAACAAGTAAACATAGCTTTAATTGGTAAATATGTTGAATTAAAAGACGCTTATAAATCTTTAGATGAAGCTTTAACACATGGTGGTATTGAAAATAATGTAAAAGTAAATTTAATAAGAATTGATTCTGAAAAGTTAAAAATATCAGAAATTAAAACCAAACTAAAAGATATCTCAGGAGTTCTAATTCCAGGTGGATTTGGTAAAAGAGGTACCGACGGAAAAATAGAAGCAATTAAGTATGCAAGAAATAATAAAGTTCCATTTCTTGGTATTTGTTATGGAATGCAAATGGCAATAATAGAATTTGCAAGAAATAAACTAAATTTAAAAAAAGCTACTTCAAGTGAATTTGATAAAAAAGGAATACCAATTATCGGTCTCATTAATGAATGGAAAAAAGATGGTAAAACAATAAAAGGAACTGATAAGGATTTAGGTGGCACTATGCGATTAGGATCTTATGACGCTAAATTAAAAGAAAATTCAATGATTAAGAAAATTTACAAAAAGAATTTAATCAAAGAAAGGCACAGACACAGATATGAAGTTAATATCAATTATAAAGAAAAATTTGAGAAAAATGGCATGATTTTTTCAGGCTTATCGCCAGATGGCGAGTTACCTGAAATAATTGAGCTTAGGAATCACCCTTGGTTTATAGGTGTTCAGTTTCACCCTGAATTTAAATCTAGACCTTTGTCTCCTCATCCTTTATTCTCATCATTTATCAAGGCATCTAAAAATCACAAATGAATAATGTAAAAGTTAATTGCGGTAATATAGAAATTTCTAATGAAAATAAGATTTGCTTAATTGCAGGTCCTTGTCAGTTAGAAACAGAGCAACATGCTTTAGATATGGCAGGAAAAATTCAAGAAATAACAAAAAAATTTAATATTGGTTTTATTTATAAAACCTCATTTGATAAGGCAAATAGAACAAGTTTAAAGAGCAAAAGAGGGGCAGGATTAGAAGCTTCACTTCCAGTTTTTGATAAAATTAAAAAAGAACTTAATGTTCCAATTCTGACTGATATTCACAATATTGAACAGTGTTCAATTGTAAGTGAACATGTTGATGTTATTCAAATACCAGCTTTTCTTTGTAGACAAACAGATTTACTTATTGCTGCTGCTAAGACAAATAAAATCATAAATGTTAAAAAGGGACAATTTTTGGCTCCTTGGGATATGGTAAATGTTACAAAGAAAATTTCAGATTCAGGAAATAATAATATTTTAGTTACAGAGAGAGGTGCAAGTTTTGGTTATAACACACTTATTTCAGATATGAGATCAATACCTATAATGGCAAAGAATGGTTATCCAGTTATCTTTGATGCCACTCACTCAGTTCAACAACCGGGAGGTCTTGGAGAGAAAAGTGGAGGTCAAAGAGAATTTGTAGAATATTTAGCTAGAGCAGCCGCGGCAGTTGGTGTTGCAGGAGTATTTATTGAAACACATCAAGATCCAGATAATGCACCATCAGATGGACCAAATATGGTTCCTTTAGATAAGTTAGAAAATTTATTAAAACAACTTACAGATATTGATAATTTAATAAAAAATTAGTGAGTAAAATTTTAAAAGTAAAAGCCCGTCAAGTATTTGACAGTAGAGGAAATCCTACTATTGAAGCAGAAGTATTTACAAGGAATACTAGTGCTCGTGCAATATGTCCTTCTGGTGCTTCTACTGGAACATACGAGGCTTTTGAAAGAAGAGATAAGAATAACAAAAGATACCTAGGAAAAAGTGTCTTTAATGCAGTTAATTTAATTAACACAAAAATTTCAAAAAAACTAAAAGGTCAAAGCATTCACAATCAAGAAAGAGCAGATGCATTAATGATCAATCTGGATGGAACAAAGCAAAAAACTAGATTAGGAGCCAATGCAATACTTTCTGTATCGATGGCAATAAAAAAACTTTCTGCTAAAGTAAGAAAATTACCATTATACAAGACATTTTTAGTTAAAAATAATTTTAGATTACCATATCCATTAATGAATATAATTAATGGGGGGGCACATGCTAATAATGGTTTAAGAATTCAAGAATTTATGATTAGACCAGATCGAGCAAAAAGTTTTTCAGATGCAATGAGAATTTGTTTTGTTGTGATTAAAAATTTAAATAAAATTATTAAATCAAGAGGTTTATCAACAGCTGTTGGAGATGAAGGTGGTTTTGCTCCAATGATAAATAATAACAATCAAGCATTAGATTTAATTGTGAAAGCAATCAAAAAATCTGGCCTAGTTAATGGCAAAGATGTATCAATTTGTTTAGACGTAGCAGCAAACGAGCTGTATAAAAAAAATAAATATTCAATTCATTCTAAAAGTTATATATCTGTTGAAAAGTCTATTAATGAATACAAAAAAATTATTAAAAAGTATAAGATAAAATCACTTGAGGATCCTTTTGCTGAAAACGACTGGTTATCTTGGAGTAAATTAATGAGTTCAGTTAAAACAACTCAAATAGTAGGTGATGACCTTTATGTAACTAATCTTGAAAGATTAAAAAAAGGTTTTTTAAATTTATCATCTAATGCCATTTTAATTAAACTAAATCAAATAGGCACTGTTTCAGAAACTTTAGATGTGATTAATTTTGCTCAAATAATTGGATTTAAAACAATTATTTCTCACAGATCAGGAGATAGTGAAGATTCATTTATTGCAGATTTAGCCGTAGGAACTAATTCAAATCAAATAAAAACAGGATCTTTAGCTAGATCTGAACGAGTAGCTAAATATAATCAATTAATACGTATAGAAGAAGATCTTGGAAAAAAAGCTAGAATGAATAAGATTCATTAATGCTTAAAAGATTAAAAAAAAACTACTTTTTAATAATATCAACATTCTTAATTTTATATTTTTTTTTTAATCTTCTATCAGGCCAAAGAGGACTTATTTCTTACTTTGAAAAAAAACAGATCTTAAAAAACCTAGAAAATGATGAAATTCTACTAATAAGTCAAATTGAGGACTTGGATTTTAAAAATTCATTGTTAAGTGATAATCTCGATCTTGATTATATTGAAACTTTAATAAGAGAAAGATTTTTATTTGGAAAAAAAAATGAGACAATTTATATAATTAAAAACAATGACACAAAAAATTAAACCTAGACATCCAGAAAAAACAAAAAATCCAATTAATCCAATTAAAAAAAAACCTGAATGGATTAGATCAAAACTATCAAATAGCAAAGAGTTTTTTTTAACTAAAACTATTGTAAATAAAAATAATCTAGTAACAGTTTGTCAGGAGGCAAATTGTCCAAATATTACTGAATGTTGGAGCAAAAGACATGCAACATTCATGATAATGGGAGACACCTGTACAAGAGCATGTGCTTTTTGTGATGTTAAAACTGGAAAACCTAATAAACTTGATGAATTAGAGCCAATAAAAATTTCACAGGCAGTTAAAAAATTAAATTTAAAACATGTTGTAATTACATCAGTTGATAGAGATGATCTAGAAGATGGTGGATCAAATCATTTTTTTGAAGTTATTAGTCAAACCAAAAAAACAAATCCAAAAACTACAATTGAAGTTTTAACGCCGGATTTTCTAAGAAAAGGTGATGCATATAAAAAAGTTCTAGAAGCGAATCCAGACGTTTTTAATCACAATATTGAGACTGTACCAAGCCTTTATCTAAAAGTAAGACCAGGTTCAAGATATTTTTCCTCATTGGAACTTTTGAAAAATGCAAAGAAAATGAATAAAAAAATTTTTACTAAATCTGGAATAATGGTTGGGCTAGGTGAAAATAAAGATGAAATTTTACAAGTTATGGATGATCTTAAAGCAGCAGATGTTGATTTTTTAACAATTGGGCAGTACTTGCAACCATCAGTAAAACATTTTCCTTTAGATCGATACTATACACCGCAAGAATTTGATGAACTTGGAGCTATTGCGAAAGCAAAAGGTTTCTTGTTAGTCTCATCATCTCCGTTAACAAGATCTTCTTATCATGCGGATGAAGATTTTGCTATACTTCAACAAAACAGAAATAATTTTCATTAATGCCAAAGGCTTCAGTTAAGAGATTAATTGAATGCAAAAAAAATCAATTAATTGATTTGGTTCTTGATATAGAAAAATATCCAGAATTTGTTCCTTTTTGTTTAGGTGCTCATGTCTATGAAAGAAATAATGAAGGAGATTTAATATTAATTATTGCTGATCTAACAATAGGCAAGGGGCCTTTCAAAGACACTTATAAAAGTGATGTAAAATTTAATAAAAAAAATAGCACAATAAACGTTACAAATATTGGTGGACCATTAAATCATCTCAAAAATGATTGGCATTTTAAAGAACATGAAAATGGAACAGAAATTACCTTTGATATTGATTTTGAAATTGAAAATAAATTTTTAAATATTGTTATGACAAAATCTTTTCAATTTGGTCTAGATAAAATAGCTGATGCTTTTCAAAAGAGAGCTGAAAAATTATTTGGCAATTCTGTGAGCTAAATCTAAAGCCTTTTTAACAGTAGCCTTTTGTATAGAAAATCTTTTTTTACTTTTAAATAAACACTTATATATTTGAGTATTTACACCTTTTTTAACTCCAATATAAACAAGACCAACAGGTTTTTGTTTTGTGCCACCATTTGGGCCAGCTATACCAGTAATTGAAACACTAATATTAGCTTTTGATATTTTAGACAAATTATTAACCATTGCCAAACAACACTCATGACTTACAGCGCCATATTTTTTTATGATATTTTTATTAATTTTTAAGAATTTGATTTTAGCTTGATTTGAATATGTAATTAAACCTATATCAAAAATTTTTGATGCCCCACTTATTGAAGTGATTGAGCTAGCAAGTAATCCACCCGTGCAAGATTCTGCAAATGAAATTTTAAGTTTCTTTTTAGTTAATATTTTTACTAAAGATTTCATCAGATTAGATAACTACTTAAAATCATAAAACAAATTAAAGATAAAACCACATAGAAACCTGCACAAACATCATCCATAATTACACCAAAACTATTTTTGAAGTTTTTATCAAAAAAACTAACTGGAAATGGTTTTGCTATGTCAAAAAATCTAAATAATATAAAACAAATGCCATAAAAAATTATAGCCTCATCAGGTGACTTTTCGGTTCCATGTGAAATTTCATAGAGATAAATTGGAATAGATTGACCAATAAATTCGTCGATAATCACTTCTTTGGGATCTTTATTTTCATTATCTTTAATATGTGCTGAAATTGCTGAAAAAGAATAAATAAAAATAATTATTAAACCTATCAATATGATATTTGCAGACATATTCAATATATGAAAAAAATAATAAAGCACAATTACTGTTGCTAACGATCCAAACGTACCAGGAATTTTTGGAAGTTTTCCTAAACCAAACATTGTAACAAATAATGTATTAAAGTTTTTAATCATATTTTGTTACTGAAACTATTACCTCACAAGCAATAGCTTTTTCCTTTCCTATTAAACCTAATTTTTCTACAGTTTTTCCTTTTAAATTAATAAGATCTTTATTTAAACCCGTTAAATTTGATATCGAATTTATTATTTTGTTTCGGTATTTTGAAACTTTTGGTTGTTCACAAATTAAATTTATATCAATATTATTAATAGATAAATTAGATTTATCTAAATTATCTAAAATAGGTTTTAACATCTTAGGTGATCTTATATTTTTGAATTTTTTCGTGTTAGGAAAATAAGTACCAATATCATTTCTTCTAGTGGCACCTAAAATTGAATCAATAATAGCATGCAAGATTACATCTCCATCTGAATGTCCTTTAAGCCCTGAATGAAATGGTATTTTTATGCCACCTAGATAAAGTTTTTTGTTTTTAATTAATCTATGAATATCAAAACCTATTCCAAAATACGTCTTATTTAATTTAATATCTGTTTTGTAGGTAATTTTAATATTATCATTATTACCTTTTATAAATTTAACTTTTTTATTATTATTTACAAACAATGTTGCTTCATCAGTAATTTTATTTTTTTGACTTATTGAAAGTTGATATAATTCTTTATATCTAAAAGCTTGTGGTGTTTGCGTTAAAAATGCTTTTTCTCTATTAAGATTAAAAATTTCATTATTTGTTTTATATTTAATCGAATCCCTTGAGTTAATAAATGGTACAACAGCTTTATTGGATTTAAGTAGAGCTATTAATTTTTTTAATAACTTTATACTAAAATCTGGTCTAGCAGCATCATGAATAAGTATATTTTTTGGTTTAAATTTTTTTAGGTATTTTAAGGCTTTTAGAGAAGAGTCAGATCTTTCTTTTCCACCTTTAATAATATTAATTGATTTTAAATATTTTTTATTTTTAAAATGGTTTAGATTGTTGGTCACAACTACTATTTTTTTAAAAAGCTTTGAATTTAACGATTTTTCAATTGAGTGATCAATTATTTCTTTATTTTTATAATTATAGAATTGTTTATCTATATTTTTATGAAATCTCTTACTTTTTCCAGCAGCTAGTATTACAAAATAGTTGTTCATTTGTTTAAATGCTATAATTCTAAATCATGTTAGAATTTTTGAAAAAAAATATATTCATAATTATTCTATCTAGTATCACACTATTTATATGTTTTTTAACATTTTTAACATTTATTGATCGAAGTTTTATTCAATTAAATCAAACAAATTTACAATATCTATTAATTTTAAATATTTTTTTACTTTTTCTATTGTTTTTATTTATTTTTAATGAAATTAAAAAATCAATTAAAAATGATATTGATAAAGATGGCTTATCTTCAAATAAAAAATATATAACTTATTTTTCTTTATTTACTTTAATACCATCAATATTAATTTCAATTTTTTCACTTTTTTTATTTTCATTTGCATTAGAAAAATATTTTGACAAAAAAGTTACTACGGTTGTAAATAATTCATATGAACTTGCTAAAAGTTACGTTGAAGAAGTAAGAAATAAAATTGAAGCTGATATAATTTTGATTGCATTTGATACAAATAAAAGTGCTAATTTCCTGAATGACAATAATAAAGAATACATAAGATTTTTAAGAACACAAAAACTGATAAGAGATGTAGATGAAATTCATATAATTAATAGAAATAAGGATTTAATATTTTCAACAGAAAAAAGTGAAACTTATATTCCTCCAATAGACAAAGCTTTGAATTTAGTTTTAGATGACGATCGTCCCCTAAAAATGATAAATGCACCAGAAAATATTTCTGCTGCTATCATGCGACTACAAGCTTTTGAAGATAGGTTCCTATATGTTATTAAATATTTGGATAAAAACATTTCTAATTATTTAACAGAGTCTCAAGAAGCAATTAGTTTTTATTATACTGTAGAAGAACGAAGTTCAGGAATAAAAATTTCGTTTGCTTTAATTTATGTTATTATTGTCACATTATTACTGTTTATATCTATTACAATTGCAATTAGGTTTTCTTCACGATTTTTTAGATCTATCAACAATTTAATAATAGCTTCAACAGCGATTGGTCAAGGTGATCTAAATATTAAAGTTCCTGAAATTAAAACTGATAAAGATATGGAAATTTTAAATAAAAATTTTAATTCGATGATCAGTAGACTACAAAATCAACAAGAAAAATTAATAATTAATGAAAGACATGAAGCATGGGGTAACCTAGCAAGAAAGTTAGCTCATGAAATTAAAAATCCATTAACCCCAATACAATTGACTATAGATAGAATTAAAAACAAATATTCACAACAAATTAATGATAATGATCAAGATAATTTTAAAGAAAATTTGAAGATCATTAATACACAAATAAAACAAATTGAGAGTTTAGTTAATGAATTTTCAGATTTTGCTAGAATGCCCAAACCAATCTTGAAAGATAATGATTTAATTAAAATTTTAAATGAAAATGTGAAATTATTATCTGAAGTTGATAAGTCTATTCAAATAATTTTATTAAAAAATAAAGATAAGATTTTTTTAAATTGTGATAAAGAACAAATTGGAAGAGTTTTTTTTAATTTAATAAAGAATTCTATTGAAAGTATTAATCAAAAATATGAAAAAAATGCTGATTTTTCGAAGAAAATATCAATTGAAATATCAGACAATAATGACCATATTAAATTTAGACTTGTAGATAATGGTATTGGTTTTGATAAGATTAAAAACAATATTAAAGAAATTTTAAATCCATACTTTACTACGAAAAAAAATGGAACAGGGTTAGGCTTATCAATAGTAAATAAAATAATTAATGACCACAATGGTGAACTTAAATTTTTTTCAATACCGGATGGTGCGAAAATTGAAATTAATTTCAAACTAAATGACAGTAGAGATTCTAATAGTAGATGATAATTCGGATATAAGAAATATCCTGAATGAATTAATAATCGATGCTGGTTATAAAACCAGGATTGCTGCAAACTATAATCAAGCATTAAGTGAAATAGATAAAAAAATGCCTGATGTTGCTATTTTAGATGTAAAATTGGATAAGGGTGATAATGACGGTATAGAGTTATTGTCCCATATAAAATCTAAAAATAAAGATGTGCCCGTTATAATAATTACTGGACATGCAAATATAGAAATGGCAGTAAACTCCCTTAAGCATGGGGCATTTGAATTTGTCGAAAAGCCTTTTGATCAAACAAGACTTTTAAATTTTATAAGTAGAGCTGTAGAAAATTTAAAGTTAAAAACACAAAATAAAGAGTATGAAACTAAATTATTTTCCTCATATGAATTGATAGGAGATAGTAAAAATATTTCAAACATAAGAGATCAAATCAATAAAATTTCTATCACTGAAAGTAGGGTCTTAATTAACGGTCCTTCTGGGTCTGGCAAAGAATTGATTGCTAGAAAAATTCATAAAAATTCGAAAAGAAATAACAAACCTTTTGTTATTTTAAATGGAGCTTTACTTGATACTAATAAATATGAATTAGAATTATTTGGTGAAGAAAAAGAAAATGGTTCAATTTCATACGGTGCTTTAGAAAAAGCCAACCAAGGAACCTTGTTAATAGATCAAGTTTCAGAGATACCTTTAGATATTCAATCTAAGATTTTAAGAGTTTTAACTGATCAAAAATTTAAAAGATTAAATGGCAATAGTGATATTAATGTTGATGTGAGAATTATTTGTTCATCGAGCAAAGATTTAAAAGAAGAAATAAAATTTGGTAATTTCAGAGAAGACCTTTACCATAGATTGAATGTTTTTGAGATTAGTATTAAACCATTAAATGAAAGATTATCTGACATCCCTTTATTAATAACTTATTTCTCAAAAAAAATTTCTGAAAATTATAATATTAAAAAATTAGAAATTGATGATAATGATAGCTATATCTTAAATCATAATTGGCAGGGCAATGTTAGAGAGTTAAGGAATTTGATTGAAAGAATTGCAATTTTACAACCTGATTCTAAAGATAAAATATCAAATATTGTTAAAGAATCTCTTAAAAATGATAATTTTGATAAAAAAATTGAGGAAAACGACCTATCTGTGCCATTAAAAGAGGCTAGAGAAAAATTTGAAAAAGAGTATTTAACTATACAACTAAAAAAATTTAATGGAAATATTTCCAAAACAGCAAATTTTGTTGGAATGGAGAGAAGTGCACTTCACAGAAAGCTTAAAGGCTTAGGAATTAAAGAATTTAATTAGATGAATATAATCATTTGTGGCGCAGGAAGAGTGGGTTTTACTATAGCTAAGTTATTGAGCGAACAGGGGCACTCTATAACTGTTATAGATCAATCTAGTGAAGATATTCAAAAGATAAATGATAGTCTAGATGTCAAAGCTATCGTTGGAAAAGCAACTTATCCTTCAATTTTAGAAAAAGCTAATGCCACTGAAACTGATATGATTATAGCTGTTACGAGAAATGATGAAATTAATATGTTAATATGTCAAATAGCGTTTTCAATTTTTAATATTTCTAAAAAAATAGCAAGAATAAGATCTCAAGAATACTTAAATCCAAAGTTTACAAGAGTTTATAGTAAAGAAAATCTACCTATAGATGTTATAATTTCTCCAGAAATAGAGATAGCAAAATCCATACAACGAAAATTAGAAGCACCAGGAGCCCTAGATAGTGTTCCTTTTGCTGATAATAAAATTAGATTATTAGAAATACTTATTAAAGATAATTGCAAATCTATTAATATTAAATTTAATGAACTCACAAAAAATCACCCAAAACTTGAAGCAAATGTTATTGGAATAAACAGAGATGATAAGTTTTTTATTCCAAAAAAAACAGATACCGTAAAACAAAATGATAAAATATATGTGATAATTAATTCTTTGCAAATGGCTGAAACATTAAAAGCTTTTGGTCACGAAGAAAAAATTTCAAAAAAAATATTAATTATAGGTGGTGGGAATATTGGTTATAATCTTGCTAAAAATATAGAAGAAACATTAGAAACTCTTAGAGTAAAAATTGTAGAAAAAGATAAAAATCGTGCTGAATACCTTGCTAACGAATTAAATGACACAATAATTATTAATGGAAATGGTTTAGATGAAGATGTTTTGATAGAAGCCAATCTAGATGAGGCAGAAACAGTTTTAGCTTTAACAAATGATGATGAAGATAATTTAATGGTAAGTGTTCTTGTTGAGAAATTTGCAAAAGATAAAAAAAAAATTGATGATAAGAGAACAATGGCTCTAATTAACAAACCCAATTATTCTCTACTTCAATCTTCACTAAAAATTGATGATCTGATTGATCCAAGAATGAATACAGTGTCTAGTATTCTTAAACATATTCACAAAGGAACAATTGAAAATGCCTACACAATTTCTAATGGAGAATATGAAGTTATTGAAGCAGAAATTATTGAAACATCCGAACTGATTAATAAAGAGTTAAAAAATTCAAATTTACCAGAAGAAATTAGAATTGGTGCAATATTAAGAAATGATAAAGTAATAATCCCTAGATCAAATTTTATTTTTAAAAAAGATGATAGAGTTGTTTTTTTAGCTAAAAAAGATTCCATTTCAATAGTTGAAAATATTTTCAGATTAAGCTCGGTTTAAATAAATGTTTGGATTACAAGTTAGATACTTAAGTATTTTTTTTGGATTAATTTCAGTTTTGTCGTTTTTTAATATAATTTATTCATTTTATCTTAATTTATATTTAAATTTAGATACTTATTATATAAGTTTAATACTTTCACTTATTTTAGCTTTATTTTTCTACAAAATAAGAATTTACGAAAAAAAACCTTCTATATTTGAAAAAATTTTTACAGTTTTTTTTGGTTATGTATTAATACCAGTTGTTTTAGCTATTCCATTTTATCTAAGTATATACAACATAACATTTCTTAACTCATACTTTGAGTCTATCTCAGGATTTACATCTACTGGTTTTTCAATTTTGGAGAATATAAAACAAATTGATCAAAGCTTAATTTTATGGCGATCATCGACACAATGGATTGGAGGTCTTTATTTTTTGTTTTCTATTATTTTTTTAATTGATATTTATGATGAAAATTTTAAAAAAACATTAACAAACTATATTTCATTTAATAGTTCTGAAATTTTTAAACAAGCTATAAAAATCTTTTTCTTATATTCAGGCCTAACACTTTTAATTTTTATAATTTTGAATTTATCATCAATTAGAGCATTTGACTCTTTAAATTTATCATTTTCATTAATTTCATCTGGAGGCTTTCTTCCTGTAAATGATTTATCTAATATACTTAAGGAAAACTTACAAATAATAGTTGTTTCATTATTAATGCTGTTGTCTTTTTTTAGTATTTTTTTTAGTTACAATTTATTTTTTTTAAAAGACAGAAATTTAAATTTTTTCTATGAAGATTTACATTTAGTAGTTTACTACATAGTTATTGTTTCTATTTTTTTTCTATTCTTTAGTTTTAATAATGAATTTTCAAATAATCTTTTGTCAATATCAAGTAGTATTTCAAATATTGGTTTCTCTCTTGAGACTGAAGTATCAAATTTAACTTTTATATTTTTGATCTTAGTTATAATAGGAGGTTCCTTTTTTTCTACTAGCTCTGGATTGAGATTTATAAAAGTTTATTCATTGTTCAAATATTCTATTAATCAAATTCTTTCTTTCAGCAGACCAAAAAATATTTTTATGAATAGATTGATGTTTACAAAGATAAAATTCGATTTTAATGAAATTAATAAGTATTTTTTAACAATTATAATATTTATTATTTCTCTTTTTATTTTAACTTCATTATTGAGTTTAATGGGTATAAATTTTGAAAGTGCATTTAAATTATCAATTTTGACATTAATGAATACCGTTAATTCTTCAATTTATGGCTTAAGTGAATTTAATTTTAATAATCTTCATTTTTTTACAAAATACTCACTTATTTTCTTTATGATTATAGGTAGAATTGAGTTGTTAACAATTTTACTTCTTATGAAAAAATTTCTTTTTAAAAATTAGCTTATTATTGTATATGTATAGCTCAAATATACTGCGCCCTTAGCTCAGCTGGATAGAGCATCGGTTTTCTAAACCGAGGGTCGGAGGTTCGAATCCTCCAGGGCGCGCCATTATTACCATTTTTTATTAAGTTTTATTGTATATTTTTCTTGACTAGAATTGTTCTAACACAAAAGATCAATCAAATTTCTCTTGAAGGATTATTTCTTACATGTTTAAATTATGAATATTCAAAAGTTATTTTGAATTATTTGTTAACAAATAAATAAACAATAGGAAGAAATATGTTTAAATACTTAAAACAATTAACTTCTTTAGTTGCTATGGTAGCTGTGTTGTTCACTTTTACAACAGAGTCTATGGCTGCTAAAAAATCTAAAACACTTAAAAACACTCAAAAAAAGGGTTTTGTAAGATGTGGAGTATCTCAAGGTCTTCCAGGATTTTCTAACGCTGATGCTGCAGGAAATTGGACTGGTGTTGATGTTGATGTATGTAGAGCGGTAGCTGCTGCAGTATTAGGTGATGCAAACAAAGTTAAGTTTACACCACTAAGTGCTAAAGAAAGATTTACAGCTTTAACTTCTGGTGAGATAGATATCTTATCAAGAAACACAACTTGGACTCTTTCTAGAGATGCTGATATCGGGCTTACTTTCGTAGGTGTGAACTTTTATGATGGACAAGGTTTCATGGTAAGAAAAAGTTCAGGTATTACTTCAACTAGCCAATTCAAAAATGGTATCTCAGCTTGTACAAACATTGGTACAACAACTGAGTTAAATATGAGAGACTTCTTTAATTCTAGAGGAATTTCTTATGAACCAGTTGCTTTTGAAAAAGCTGACGAAGTTGTTGCTGCTTATGATGCAGGTAGATGTGATACTTACACTACTGATAAATCTGGTTTAGCTGCTCAAAGAACTAAAATGAAAAACCCTGATGAACACATTGTTCTTCCAGAAACTATTTCTAAAGAACCTTTAGGACCAGTTGTTAGACAAGGTGATTCAGTATGGGAAGATATCGTAAGATGGTCTTTGAACACTATGATTGAAGCAGAGGAATACGGTATTACTTCAGCTAATGCGGACTCAATGAAAACTTCAGACAATCCACAAATCAAAAGACTTGTTGGTGCTGAAGGTGAAATGGGTGCAGCATTCGGTTTAGATAACGAGTGGAACTTAAGAATTATCAAACAAGTTGGAAACTATGGTGAAAGTTATAAGAGAAATATAGCTGACACTGGTATTTTACCAGACAGAGGTCCAAACGAATTATGGACTAAAGGTGGTATTTTATACGTTCCACCATCAAGATAATTTAAGTTATAAATTACATAAAAAGGGCTAGTTTTTTCTAGCCCTTTTTTTATAAACTCATATATTATTCCCACAGTGAATTTTAAACTTAAAGATATAGGTCCACAATTAATGACAGTTATAGCTGTTGTTCTAGTTTTTGGTTTTTTTACTTACAATGCCCAAGTCAATATGGAAAATAGAGGTATTGATTTTGGTTATGGATTTTTATCTCAAGAGTCTTCATTTGATGTTCAATTTTCTTTAATAGAGTACGATGGTTCACATTCATATTTTAGAGCTTATTTAGTTGGCCTCTTAAACACTATACTTGTTTCTGTTATTGGAATTATTCTTGCGACAATACTTGGAGTATTAGTTGGTATAGCAAGATTATCTCCTAATTATTTAATTAATAAATTTGCTGCTTTTTATGTAGAATTTTTTAGAAACATACCATTACTCTTACAAATCTTTTTTTGGTATTTTGCAGCTTTAAGAGCTTTACCATTGCCTCAAGATGCTGAAGCAATGTTTGGAATTTCATTTTTGACAATAAAAGGTCTTTTTGTTCCTGCCTTTATCTGGGAAAATTTTAATATTTTCTTTTATTCAGTGGTTGCTGCAATTATTGCAATTGTAGTTATTCGTATTCAGGCAAAAAAAATACAAGAAACCCAAGGTAAACAAACACCAGTTTTATTAATATCAATAGGTTTAATCTTAATTTTACCCCTTTTAAGTTTTTTAATTGGTGGAGTTAGATTGTCATTTGAAGTACCTGTTTTAAAGCAATTAGCAACAACATCATTCATTTATGAAGGAGGTGTGAGTTTACCACCTGAATTAATTGCTTTAGCATTATCTTTGTCTTTATATACTGCAACTTTTATAGCTGAATGTGTGAGAGCAGGGATCCAAGGTGTTGGCAAAGGTCAAAAAGAGGCAGCAGCATCTATTGGGTTAACTCCAAATCAAGTTCTTAAATTGGTTGTAATGCCCCAGGCTCTTAGAATAATAATACCACCTACAACAAACCAATATTTAAACTTAACTAAAAACTCTTCTCTAGCAGCAGCAATAGCATACCCAGATTTAGTATTAGTTTTTGCTGGAACAGCTTTGATGCAAACAGGTAAGGCAATTGAAATTGTATCTATCACAATGTTTACTTACTTATCATTAAGTATTTCAATTTCATTATTGATGAATTGGTACAATAATAAAATAGCAATAACAGAAAAATAATGTCTAAAATTAATTTTTTAAAACCAGATAAATCTAACCTTTATACTTTTTTATATTTAGGTTCTTTTTTGTTTTTTGTTAGTGTTTTGGATGTTCTCTTAAACTCTTTTTTTAGTTTAAATTTAACAGGTTTTTTACCTGGTTTTCTAAGTTTTTTATTGCCGTTAATTCTTGGCTTTATTGGTCTTTATTTTATAAGAATTGAATTAAGCGGTATCAAGCAATTAGATCTATTAAACAAACATATTAACACTAATAATTTTAATGCTGTTTTATCTTTATTAATCATATTCATAATTCTAAAATCAATTCCACCTATATTAAGTTGGTTTTTCATTGATGCTAGTTTTGCTGGTGATTCAAAAGATGTTTGTACTGGTACAGGTGCTTGTTGGACTTACATAAAAGTTTGGATGAGAAGATTCATGTATGGAATGTATCCAAATGGAGAACAATGGAGAATAAATTTATCTTTTATAGCTTTAGCGTTACTTGGATCGGTTGGTTATTTTGCAACTGACAGATTTAAAAAATACTTAACTCTTTATTATGTTGTAATTTATCCCTTTATTGCTTTCTTGTTCATCTTTTTTTTTATTTCAGGTGGGCCAGTATTCTTTGATTTTTCATATGGAATAATTGCTGCAATATTATCTATTATTATCGGTTTTTTTATACCTAACAGGTTAAAGTTTTATTACTTCTTAATAGTTCCTTTTGCTCTTTACGTGCTATTAAAATATTTTATTTTTTATGAAGAATTGATTGAATTAGGAAAATTAGATGGCTTAAACTGGGTTGAAACTGGAGCTTGGGGTGGTTTATCATTAACTTTTATAATTTCTTTCTTCTGTTTAATTTTTTGCTTTCCAATAGGCATGGCTTTTGCACTTGGAAGAAGATCTGGATTTCCTTTGATTAGATACATATCCATAGGCTTTATTGAATTTTGGAGAGGCGTTCCTTTAATCACAGTACTATTCATGTCAGCTGTGATGTTTCCAATGTTTTTACCAGCAGACTTTTTTATTGATAAATTAGTGAGATGTATAATAGCTATTTCATTATTTGAGGCCGCATATGTTGCCGAAGTTATTAGAGGAGGACTACAAGCACTTCCTAGAGGACAGTACGAAGCTGCAAAATCATTAGGCATGGGTTATTGGAGAATGCATATATTTGTAATTTTACCACAAGCTTTAAAACTTGTCATACCTGGAATTGCAAATACATTTCTTGCCTTAGTTAAAGATACACCATTAATTTTTGTAGTTGGTCTATTAGAAATAGTAGGAATGTTAAATTTGGCTAAAACTAATCCAGAATGGTTAGGATTTGCTATGGAAGGCTATGTATTTGCTGCAATAATTTTCTGGATTATTTGTTATGCAATGAGTAAATATAGTTATAATTTAGAACAAAAATATAAAACAGATCGATAAACAATTATGTCGGATAATATAATTCAAATAAACAATATGAATAAATGGTTTGGAGATTTTCAAGTTTTAAAAGGTATCAATTTGGAAGTAAAGCCAAAAGAAAAAATTGTTGTTTGTGGTCCTTCAGGCTCTGGAAAATCTACACTAATTAGATGTATAAATAGGTTAGAAGAACATCAAGAAGGCGATATAATTGTAGATGGAACTACATTGACCGAAGATACAAAAAATATAGAACAAATTAGAGCAGAGGTTGGTATGGTCTTCCAACAATTTAACTTATTTCCACATTTATCAATTTTAGACAATTGTACTTTGGCTCCTATTTGGGTTAAAAAATTACCAAAAAAAGAAGCTGAGGAGTTAGCGCTTAAACACCTAGAAAGAGTTCAAATATTAGATCAAGCTTATAAGTTCCCAGGTCAACTTTCTGGAGGTCAACAACAAAGAGTAGCAATAGCGCGTGCTCTTTGCATGGAACCAAAAATAATGTTATTTGATGAACCTACATCTGCTTTAGACCCAGAAATGATTAAAGAAGTACTAGATGTTATGGTTAATTTAGCGAAACAAGGTATGACAATGATTGTAGTTACTCATGAAATGGGTTTCGCTAAAGAAGTTGCTGACAGTATGATCTTTATGGATGAAGGTAAGATAGTTGAAAAGGCAGATACAAAGGAATTTTTTGCTAATCCTAAGAGTGATAGGACCAAACTTTTCTTGAGCCAGATACTATAGTCAACCTAAATTTCAAGGATTATTTCTCAAATAAAGCACTAAGTATTACTTGACATATTTTCAGTATATAAGGAATTTTCTCTAAAAATAAAAAAAAATATAGTTGCAGTAGGTTATAAAAACTAGTTCAATATGTTTTTTAAAAAATTAAGAGGGGTCTTAATGGAAGATAATTTTAATAAGCATTTAGGCAACAAGCTTAAGCTAAGAAGAGTAGCTTTAGGGTTGACACAAACTAAAGTAGCAAAAGCAATTAATGTTACATTTCAACAAATTCAAAAATATGAGAAAGGCACTAATGGAGTTAGCTCGATAAGGTTGTTGCAGCTTTCAAACTATTTAAAAGTGCCAATTAATTATTTCTTTGAGGATTTTTCTGAGTATCTTGTTAATTTAGAGAAATCTCAAGAAGGTCACATGAATGTAAATTATAATTTTTTGGTAAAATTATATTCAGAATTGAATGCTGATCAAAAATTAAAATTTAACAAGTCATTACTGGCTACGGGCAGTAACATTTCAAAAGTTGGGTAGTTTTTGGCTCCTCGGGCAGGACTCGAACCTGCGACCAATTGATTAACAGTCAACTGCTCTACCAACTGAGCTACCGAGGAATGTAAAAAGCTCAACTTACTTTTTTTTCATACTAAAACAAGATTTTTTTTGGAGGCAACGCCCGGAATCGAACCGGGATACAAGGATTTGCAATCCTCTGCGTAACCATTCCGCCACGTTGCCAGTTTTAGTAGATAGCTACAGAGAGTTTTATATAAAATATTTGCGATTAGTCTATTAAATAACGTTCTAATTTGATTATTGTTAATTTAGATTAATAAATTATAAACTATCCATACCCATGAGTAGCGATAAATATATACATTCTGAAGTAGAAGATAACATTTATTCATATTGGGAAAAAAATGAACTTTTCAAACCTAAAAAAAATACAAAAAAGTTCTCAATAGTAATTCCACCACCTAATGTCACTGGAAGTTTACATATGGGCCACGCTTTGAATAATTCAATTCAAGATCTTTTAGTTCGTTATTATCGAATGAATAATTATGAAACTTTGTGGCAACCAGGAACTGATCATGCTGGAATAGCTACCCAAGCTCTTGTTGAAAAAAAACTTGAAAAAGAGAATTTAAATAAAAATGATTTGGGTAGAGAAAAATTTATTGAAAAAGTATGGGAATGGAAAAATCAATACGGGGATATTATTATTAATCAGCTTAAAAAACTTGGATGTTCATGTGATTGGTCTAGAAACGCTTTTACAATGGATGAAAATCTATCAAAATCAGTAGTTAAAGTTTTCGTTGAACTACATAAAAAAAAATTAATTTATAAAGCAGAAAAATTGGTCAATTGGGACACAGTTTTAAAAACTGCAATATCCGATTTAGAAGTTGATCAAAGGGAAATGAACTCAAAGATCTACTATATTAGATACCCAATAGATAATTCATCAGATTTTATAACTATTGCGACTACAAGACCTGAAACAATGCTTGGAGATACAGCTATTGCAGTTAATCCAAAAGATAAGCGGTTTAAAAAATATGTGGGCAAAACTGTCACTATCCCAATTGTAGGTAGAAAAATAAAAATTATAAAAGACAATTACGCAGATCCAGAACAAGGAACTGGTGCTTTAAAAATTACTCCAGCACATGACTTTAATGATTATGATGTTGGTCAAAGAAATAAGTTAGATATTATAAATGTATTTACTAAAGATGGTAAAATAAATGATAATGCACCTAGTGATTATGTTGGATTAGATAGATTTGAAGCACGTAGAAAGATTTTAAACGAGTTAAAAGAAAAAGAATTCTTTGTTAAAGAGGAAAATATAAAAAACAAAGTACCATACGGTGATAGATCAAATTCAGTTATTGAACCTTTTTTAACAGAACAATGGTTCGTTAATGCAAAAAAATTATCTATTAAAGCAAAACAAATAGTTAAATCTAAAAAGACCAATTTCTTTCCAGAAAATTGGTCAAAGACTTATTTTCAATGGATGAATAATATTGAACCTTGGTGTATTTCTAGACAACTTTGGTGGGGTCATCAAATACCAGCCTGGTATGGACCAGATAAAAAGATATTTGTTGCAATAGATGAAAGTGATGCAAAAAAACAAGCTAAAAAGTTTTATAAAAAAGATGTAATAATTACCAGAGATCCTGATGTTTTAGATACATGGTTTTCATCTGGTTTATGGCCTTTTGCAACATTAGGTTGGCCTGATAAGAAAGATTTTGTTAAAAAATTTTATCCAACAACTGTTTTAGTTACTGGCTTTGATATTATATTTTTCTGGGTAGCAAGAATGATGATGTTTGGAATGGAATTTTTAAATAAAGAACCTTTCAAGGATATTTATGTTCATGCTTTAGTTAGAGATGAAAAAGGGCAAAAAATGTCTAAGTCTAAAGGGAATGTAATTGATCCATTAGATTTAATTGAAAAGTATAGTGCAGATGCTTTAAGATTTACTCTTCTTTCAATGGCATCACCAGGAACAGATGTTAAACTTTCAGAAGATAGAGTTAAGGGGTATAGGAATTTTTTAAATAAATTATGGAATGCTAATAATTTTTTAATTACCAATAAATGTGATTTTAACAAAAATGATAAAGTTCCCAAAACTACATTAAATATAAATAAATGGATTTATTCAGAATTAATTCAAACCAAAGATAAAATTGAGAAAAATCTTAAAGATTATCGATTTGATGAAGCAGCTAAAAATGCCTACCAGTTTGCTTGGCACTCTTATTGCGACTGGTACATTGAGCTTTCAAAGACTATTTTATTTTCAGATGATGAAAAATCTAAAAAAGAGGTAAAAGAAGTATCAGCTTATATATTTAAACAAATACTTGTTATTCTTCATCCATTTATTCCATTTGTTACTGAGAAAATCTGGTTAAAAAATAAATTTGATAAATCAGATAAGAATTTCTTAATGCACGCTAATTGGCCAGCAGGAAAAGCCAAGAAAGATCAATCTATGAAAGATGTAGAAAGTATTATTAATGTTATTTCTGAACTTAGATCCTTTAAAAATGAGCTAAATGTTAGCCCAGGTTCATTTATTGATATTTCAATTAATAAAATTGCTAAAAAAAATAAAACATTAATGACCAATAATGAAATTATTCTTAAAAAGCTTGGTCGTATCAATAATTTTTATGATAAAGACCAAGAAAAGCCATCAGCTACATTGGTTATATCTGGTGACATATTTAAGATCTATTTTGACGAAAATGTAGATTTAAATCTGATTAAAGAAAACTTAGTTAAAAGACAGAACAAATATCAAGAGGAAATGGACAAAATATCTCAACGATTATCTAACAAAGGATTTACCGATAGAGCTCCAAAAAATATTGTTGAACAAGAAAAAACTAACTATAGTAATTTAAAAAATGATATCAAAAAAATATCATTAACAATTGAAAGTTTATAATGCGGAAGTTTAATAAGAAGAAATTACCTAGCAGACATACATCTTTAGGAGCTGACAGGGCTCCACATAGATCATTTTACTATGCAATGGGTGAAACTGAGAAAGATGTATCAAAACCATTTGTGGGTGTTGTATCTACGTGGAATGAAGCAGCTCCGTGTAATATTGCTCTTATGAGACAAGCACAATCGGTGAAGAAGGGTGTTAGAGCTTTTGGTGGAACACCAAGAGAATTTTGTACAATTACTGTTACTGACGGTATTGCAATGGGCCATGAAGGTATGAAATCTTCATTAATCTCTAGAGAAGTAATAGCAGATAGCGCTGAATTAACTGTTAGAGGTCATTGCTATGATGCATTAGTAGGTATTGCAGGTTGTGATAAATCATTACCAGGTTTGATGATGTCTATGGTTCGATTAAATGTTCCAAGTGTTTTTATTTATGGGGGATCAATACTACCAGGAAGATACAAAGGAAAAGATGTAACTGTTGTAGATGTTTTTGAAGCGGTTGGAAAACATTCATCAGGACAAATGTCAGCAAAAGAATTAAGAAAATTAGAGTTAGTTGCATGTCCAAGTGCGGGAGCATGTGGCGGTCAATTCACCGCTAATACAATGGCCTGTGTATCAGAGGCTATTGGTTTAGCTTTACCTTATTCAGCAGGAACACCAGCTCCTTATGAAGAAAGAGATAAATATGCAAAATTAAGTGGTAAAATGGTAATGGAATTATTAGCTAAAAAAATTAAACCAAGAGATATTGTTACAAGAAAAGCTTTAGAAAATGCTGCAACAATAGTTGCTGCAACTGGAGGATCAACTAATGCAGCTTTACATTTACCAGCAATTGCAAATGAAGCAGGAATTAAATTTGATTTAATGGATGTTGCAAAAATATTTAAAAAAACTCCTTATCTTGCTGATTTAAAACCAGGTGGAAAATATGTTGCAAAAGACATGTGGTTAGCAGGTGGTGTACCAATGTTATTAAAAACTCTTTATGATGGTGGTTATATCCATGGAGATTGCACGACAGTGACTGGTAAAACTATGAAAGAAAATTTAAGAGGAATTAAGTTTAATCCAAAACAAAAAGTTTTAAGAGCATATAATAAACCATTATCACCAGATGGTGGTGTGGTTGGGCTTAAAGGTAATTTAGCTCCAGATGGAGGAATTGTAAAAATTGCAGGTCTTAAAAAATTACAATTTACTGGAAGAGCAAGATGTTTTGATAATGAAGAAAGTGCAATGAAAGCAGTTCAAAGTAAAAAATATAAAGATGGTGATGTAATTATTATTAGATACGAAGGACCGGTAGGTGGACCAGGTATGAGAGAAATGCTTTCAACAACAGGTGCTATTTACGGTCAAGGTAAAGGAGAGAAGGTTGCTTTAATAACTGATGGAAGATTTTCAGGAGCAACTAGAGGATTTTGTGTAGGTCACGTTGGACCAGAAGCAGCATTAGGCGGTCCTATCGCTCTATTACGTAATGGAGATATGATTGATATCGATGCTAAGAAGGGAACTATAAATGTTCGATTAACTAGGGCTCAATTAGCTTCAAGAAAAAGAAAATGGAAGGCTAGAAAATCTGATTTTGGATCAGGTACCCTTTGGAAATACGCTCAAACAGTTGGACCTGCTTATTTAGGAGCACCAACCCATCCTGGTAAGAAAAAAGAAGTTAAGGATTACTCAAAAATTTAATGAAAATTCGCCCAGTTATTTTATGTGGTGGAGCGGGAACGAGACTTTGGCCAAATGCCAAAAAACATCAAGCTAAACAGTTTATAGATTTTGGTAATTGGACTTTATTAGGCAAAACTTTAGAGAGAGTTAAAGCATCTATATTTGATGCTCCAATCATAAGCACTAATGCAAAATATTTAAGACAAGTTAAACAACACCTAAAGAAACACAAAATAAGAAAATTTAAAATAGTTTTAGAACCAGCTAAAAGAAATACAGCACCAGCAATATTAAGTACGGCATTAATCAAAGATATTCCAAATGAGCAACCTTTGATGTTTTTAGCAGCAGATCATTTAATAGAGAAGGTTGGTTTATTCAATAAAGCTATCAAAAAAAATCAAAAGAAACTCACTCAAAATAATATCTTTATATTTGGGATTAAACCCACAATGCCTTCTAGTGAATTTGGATATTTTTTAACAAAAAATACCAAAGTAACTAGATTTATAGAAAAACCCAAACAGGCAAAAGCTAAACAAATAATTAGTAAAAAAGGTTATTGGAATTCTGGAATGTTTTATTTGAGAAAAGATTCAATAATTAATAATTTCAAGAAATATCAGCCAAATATTTATCGAAACTGTAACAAAGCTGTAACAAAAGCAAAATATAAAAGTAATGTGTATTATTTAAACAAACATGCATTTACCAAAGCAACAGCCAAGTCTTTTGATTATGCAATATTAGAAAAAACTAAAGATATAAACGCGATCAAATTAGATATTCCTTGGTCTGATTTAGGTTCTTGGAAAGAAATCTGTAAGATGTACGGACGAAATAAAAGACATTATTATAAAAAGAAGAATGTATTTCATAGACCTTGGGGTAGTTATGTTAATCTATTCAATGGTAAGGAATTCTTAATTAAAGAATTATATGTAAAACCAAAAGGTATATTAAGTCTACAGAAACATCATCATAGAGCTGAACATTGGGTAGTTACTCATGGTAAACCTAAAATTACATTAAACAAAAAATATTTTACAATGAAACCTGATGAAACTATCTTTATTCCATTAGGAGCAATCCATAGAATAGAAAATCCTTATAAAAAACCAGTAAAAATTATTGAAGCTCAAGTAGGATCAATTCTAAAAGAAACAGATATTGTAAGATTTCAGGATGTATACGGAAGAGTAAAGTAGTTTATGGAACTTTTAACATTTGTTTTGTTAATCATAATAGCTATTTTGTTATTTTTTCTTTTAAAAAAAGAAAGAGTCTTAGGTATTAATACTGAAGTTAAAATTGAAGATAATAAGTTAAATGAAGATGAAAGTAAAAAATATAGAGAAACTATTTATAATCTTTTAAATTACATTCCAGAAGGAATTATAATTTTAAATAAATCTAAGGAAATAATATTCAGCAACAGTTCAGCCAGTAAAAGATTTCAAACAAAGTTGAACGAAAATATAAGTGGATTTTTAAGAAATCCTGACTTGTTAAGTTCAATTGAAAAAGCTTTTAATGGAGAAAATTCTAATGATCTAGAAATAGAGCTACGAAACCCTTCAGTTCTTAGAATGAACGTAACAATCTACCAAGATAATCATAATTTATTTTTTGATGAGCCATCTTGTTTGCTTTTTATGAGAGATTTAACTGAATTTCATAAATTTCAACAACTGAAATCAGACTTTGTTGCAAATGTTTCTCACGAATTAAGAACTCCACTCCAATCTATTAAAATGGGACTTGAGACATTTGAAAATAATGCTGATTTAAAAAAGAACTCTGAAGTTACTAATTTATTACCAGTAATGACCTCCCAATCAGAAAGGATGGAAAATTTAATCAGAGACTTATTATCTCTTTCAAAGATTGAGTTGCAAGAGCATATAAGACCAACTCATGAAATAGATTTAATTGAAGTACTTAACTATGTAATGAAGACTTATGAAAATATTGTTAAAAAAAACAATATTAATTTAAATTTACAAAAAACTGATAATTTTAAAATCATTGGTGATCGAGATAAATTAATAGAAATTTTTACTAATCTCATTGATAATTCAATTAAATATAGTGAGAAGGGTAAAGAAATTAAAATTGCTACAAAAAAAGAGGGTGATTTAAATATTGTCTCGATATCAGATCAAGGGGTAGGAATTCCTAAAGAATTTATACATAGAATCACTGAAAGATTTTTCACTGTTGATCCTAGCAAAAGTCGTAGTGTTGGTGGAACAGGCTTAGGTCTTGCTATTGTTAAGCACCTTGTGTCTCAACATAGAGGTGAAATGATTATTAATAGTGAAGAAAATCAAGGGACTACAATAGATCTGAAATTCAATTCAATTTGATTCAACTAAAAAGTTAGTCTTTGTAACAAAACTTTAACTTTCCTTTAATAAAATATTTAAGATTTAGATTTAATTATTGATGCATAACGAATCTAAAAAAGGAGAAATATGAATAGATTAGTAAAAATTTTATTAGGGTTTCTTTTAGTTCTTAGTTTTACAACAACTAGTTACGCAAGAGATCAAATAAAAATTGTGGGTTCTTCTACTGTTTACCCATATGCTACAGTTGTAGCTGAAAAGTTTGGTAAGGGTGGAAAATTCAAAACACCAGTAATTGAAAGTACAGGAACTGGTGGAGGAATGAAATTGTTTTGCGCAGGTGTAGGAGCAAATCATCCTGATATAACAAATGCATCAAGAGCAATTAAAACAAAAGAAAAAGCTTTATGTGAGAAAAATGGAGTTGCTGAAATTATTGAAATAGTAATAGGTAATGATGGTATTTCATTTGCACATTCAGTGGATGCTCCAGATGCAGATTTTACAAAAGAACAATTGTGGAGAGCTTTAGCACTTAAAGTAGACTTTGATGGAAAACTTGTTGAAAATCCTTATAAAAAATGGAGTGATATAGATGCTAGTCTTCCAAATAAAAAGATTGAAATTTTAGTTGCACCTCCAACGTCAGGTACTAGAGATGCATGGAATTCATTAGTTATGGTTAAAGGATGCACTAAAACAGCCAAATCTCTTTATGATGCTGAAGGTAAAAAAGCTAAAAAGGAATGTGCTAAAATTAGAGAAGATGGATACGCTGTTGAAGCTGGTGAAAATGATACTTTAATTGTACAAAAACTTTCATCTAATCCTGATGCATTTGGTTTTTTTGGTTATAGTTACTTAGTAGCCAACAAAGATAAGATCAAAGCATCATCTGTTAATGGTGTTCAGCCATCATTAGAAGGTATTCAGGATTACTCTTATCCAATTGCAAGACCATTGTTCTTTTATGTAAAAAAAGCTCACATTGGTGTAATTCCGGGCATTAAAGAGTTTCTTAAAGAATTTACTTCTAAAAAAGCAATGAGTAATAGAGGTTATTTAGCTGAAATAGGACTTGTTCCTTTAGCTTCAGATAAATATAAAGTTACTAGAACCGCTGCAGTAGATCTGAATACAATCAAGTTAAAATAACTTCAATTTATCCCCAATAAAAAGGCCAGTAATAACTGGCCTTTTTATTGATTCAATCTTAGATTTAATTTGTAATATTTCTGTAACATTAAGAATATACCACTCAGGACGAATGAACATCGTTCTAATATTTTTAATTACTATATTTTCCATCTCTTTGTTCTTCTATGGAAAATCAAAAACTAAAACTATTTCTATCAAAGATAATATCAAATTAAATGCACTACCAAAATTTTATGGATACTATCTTGTTTTATGGTGTTCAATACCAGCATTAGTATTCTTATTAGTTTGGTCATTATTTGAACCTGTAATTATTAAATCTATAATTATTGAAACAGCTGCAAATCAAGGTGCAATTTTTAGCGATAAAAATGAAGCAAATTTAATATATGAAAAAATTAAAGCTATTCATTTAGGTACTTATTTTGGAGATATAGACAGCATATTGAGAGAAAGCGCTCTTGCGTATGCAAAATTTATAAATCTTTTTACAAATTCAAAAGTAGTTTTAATTTTTGGTATAATTATAGCCTCAGTTATTTACTCTCTAAAAAAAATAAAGAATAACAATAAAGCTAGAGACGATGTGGAAGTTATATTAAAGGGTTTATTGTTTGTATCTTCCCTAATAGCAATTCTAACTACTCTTGGAATAATATTTTCACTACTTTTTGAAAGTATAAAGTTTTTTTCAGTCATTAATGTTTTTGATTATTTATTTGGTACAAATTGGAGTCCTCAAAGAGCCTTTGTTAGAGATGCCTCATCAATAACCGCAGCTGAATTTGAAGAGTTAAAAGATGCTTTTGGCTTTATTCCATTAATTGCAGGGACATCTTTTATAGCTTTTATTGCAATGTTGGTAGCTGTTCCTATTGGTCTATTTTCAGGAATTTACATGGCTGAATATGCTTCAATTAAAGTAAGAAGAATTTCAAAACCAATTATTGAAATTTTAGCAGGAATACCAACTGTAGTTTATGGTTTCTTTGCTGCATTAACTGTTGGACCTTTTTTTAGACAAGTAGGTGAAAATTTAGGATTAACTGTTTCATCTGAAAGTGCTTTAGCCGCAGGATTAATTATGGGAATAATGATTATTCCTTATGTTTCATCTTTATCTGATGACGTAATTAATTCTGTCCCACAATCATTAAGAGATGGTTCATATGCTGTAGGAGCCACTAAATCAGAAACTATTAAACAAGTCGTAATACCTGCTGCTCTTCCAGGGATTATAGGATCAGTTCTATTGGCAGTATCAAGAGCGATAGGTGAAACAATGATAGTTGTCATGGCAGCTGGCCTTGCTGCAAATCTTACAATTAATCCTTTAGAGTCTACTACAACAATCACAACTCAAATTGTAATGATACTTGTTGGTGACCAAGAATTTGATAGTCCGAAAACTCAATCTGCTTTTGCTTTAGGACTTACATTATTCATAGCAACATTAATATTGAATTATATCGCTCAAAGAGCAGTCAAAAAATATAGAGAGAAGTATGACTAAAGAAGAAAGATTAAAAAAAAGACACCGAGCAGAAAAAAGGTTTAGATTTTACGGATTAACATCTATCTTTGTTGCTTTGTTGTTTGTTGTTATTCTAGTTCAAAATATTTTCTCAAAAGGAAGTTCAGCCTTTAAAAAAACAGTAATTACCACTGAAGTTTTCTTTGATCAGGAATTACTAGAAATTCAAAATGGTGCATCCCAAGAAGAAATAATGGAAGCTGATTTTTACGATATAATGATCGAAAATTTAATAAAGGCTTATCCAGCAAAAGATAGAGATGAGGAAGATGAATTATTAAAACTATTTAGTGGTGATTCTGAAATTGAGATTAAAAAAGCTTTTTTAAATGATAATAACTTAATAGGAAAAACAATCACATTAGATTTAACAGCTTCTGATGACATTGATCAATTACATAAAGGTAATTATCCAAGAGATTTACCCGAAGAAAGAAGAAGAATTTCTGACTTTCAATTAGTTATTTATGATTATTTTGTTGAAAATAAAAAGATAAGTAAAAATTTTAACAATTATTTCTTTAACAATGGTGACTCTAGAGATCCAGAATTAGCAGGTATAGGTGGAGCTTTAGTTGGATCATTTTATAGTATTTTAATTTGTTTATTACTAGCTTTTCCAGTGGCTGTTCTAGCGTCGATTTACTTGGAAGAGTTCGCTCCAAAAAATAAAATCACAGATTTTATTGAAATTAATATAAATAATTTAGCAGCAGTGCCATCTATTGTTTACGGTTTGCTTGCTTTACAAATTTTACTTGCAACTATCCAATTACCGAGATCAACACCATTAGTTGCTGGAATAACTTTAGCGCTAATGACTTTACCAAGAATTATTATTCCATGTAGAGCTTCATTAAAAGCTGTTCCACCTTCAATAAGAGAGGGCGCTCTAGCAGTTGGTGCATCTAAATTTCAATCTGTTTTTCATCATGTAGTGCCGTTAGCACTACCTGGCACTTTATCAGGAACTATAATCGGATTAGCTCAAGCATTAGGTGAAACAGCACCACTTATATTAATTGGAATGGTAGCATTCGTTGTTGACATACCGTCAAGTCCAGTTGATCCATCATCTTCTTTACCTGTTCAAGTGTATTTATGGTCTGAGTCTGCAGAAAGAGGTTTTGTTGAAAAAACCTCAGCAACTATTATGATGCTTTTAAGCTTTTTAATTGTAATGAATTTTATTGCAGTTTATTTGAGACAAAAATTTGAAAAACGATGGAACTAAATGAACAACATTAAAATAAAATCAAAAAACTTGAATGTTTATTATGGTAATAAACAAGCATTATTTGATGTGAATTTAGATTTGAATGAAAAAGAGGTAACTGCATTAATTGGTCCATCAGGATGTGGTAAATCAACTTTCATAAGATGCATTAATAGAATGAATGATGTTATTGATATTTGTAAAGTTACTGGAAATATCGAAATGGATGGTATGAATATTAATGATAAAGATTTGGACGTTGTCTCATTGAGAGAAAGAGTTGGAATGGTTTTTCAAAAGCCAAATCCTTTTCCAAAAAGTATATATGATAATATTTCGTATGGTCCTAAAATTCATGGAAAAGGTGAAACTAAAAGCGAATTAGATCAAATTGTTGAAAATAGTTTAAAAAAATCTGCTTTATGGGAAGAAGTTAAAGATAGACTTGATGAACCAGGCACAAGTTTATCTGGAGGGCAGCAACAAAGACTTTGTATAGCGAGAGCTATATCTGTTAATCCTGAAGTGATCTTAATGGATGAACCATGTTCTGCATTAGACCCAATTGCTACTGCAAAAATTGAGGAATTAATTGATGAATTAAAAAAAACTTATACGATTGTTATAGTGACACACTCAATGGCTCAGGCTGTACGTGTTTCACAAAAAACAGGGTTTTTTCACCTAGGAAAGTTAATTGAAGTTGGAAAAACTGAGAAAATTTTTAAAAATCCTGACAATAAAATGACACAAGACTATATTACAGGTAGATTTGGATAAATTATGAGCAATGAACATACAGTAAAGTCTTACGAAGAAGAACTTCAGTTCCTTAAAGACTCGTTAATTAAAATGGGTAGCTTAACCGAGTCACAATTAAGTGATGCAATGGATGCGGTAATTAAAGTTGATAAGGACTCAATTGATAAAATTATTAAAAGTGATGAAGAAATTAACAAATTTAGATCTAAGATAGATACTCAAATAATGAATTTACTAGTTAAAAGAGCACCTATGGCAATTGATTTAAGAGAAACTATAAGTTCATTAAAAATCTCTCAAGATTTAGAAAGAATAGGAGATCTTTCAAAGAGTAATGCAAAAAAAGTTAAACCTTTACCACTAGATTTACCTGATGAATTATTAGGAAATTTAAAAAGACTTGGAGAGCTTGTTATGAAACAATTAACTGAGGTTCTTGATAGTTATGTGAACAAAAACTTTGATAAAGCTAAAGAAGTTTGGGAAAAAGATGAACAAGTTGATGACTTAACTTATATCGCAATGGAAAGTGTAATAGATTTTTTATCTAAAGATAAAAAAAACTTAGATTTTTCAACGCATTTAATTTTTGCTACAAAAAATTTGGAAAGAGCAGGCGATCATATAACGAATATCGCTGAAACAGTATGTTATTTAGTAAAGGGTGAATATCTTAAAGGTAGTAGACCAAAGGGTAAAGTAATCCAAGAATAATTTGATGAAAGGAAAAATTTTTATTATTGAAGATGAAGCTTCAATAGTTCAATTAGTCCAACATAATCTAGAAAAAGAAGGTTTTGTTGTCTCTTCATCATTAAATGGAAATGAAGGTTTAAAAGAGTTAAAAAAATTTGAACCTAATCTACTCTTATTAGATTGGATGCTACCAGATTTATCAGGGATAGATATCTGTAAAAATATTAGAAGAGACAGTAATTTTAAGAACCTTCCTATCATTATGCTTACAGCCAAAGGTGAGGAAGAAGATAAGGTAAAAGGTCTTGAAAGTGGTGTAGATGATTATGTCACAAAACCATTCAGTTTTAATGAGCTGTCTGCTCGAATAAAAGCTGTTCTAAGAAGATCTGATCCTAAAGTTGTTGCAAATGAATTAATATTTGAAGATTTAAAATTAGATAGAATAGAAAAAAGAGTTTTTAGATCAGATAAAGAAATTCAACTTGGCCCTACAGAATTTAGATTATTAGAATTTTTCTTAACAAATCCCAAAAGAGTTTATTCACGAGATCAAATTTTAGAAATTGTTTGGCCTAATAATGTAAATGTAGAAAGTAGAACTATTGACGTTCATATAAGAAGACTAAGACAATCAATTAATATTGAAGGTAAAAAAGAGTTAATTCGAACAGTTAGAGCCTCAGGTTATTCTTTAATTTAAATAATTATTTTATAAATCCCTACTAAGAACAATGGTATTTGTAGACCAAAGTTAGTTAGTATCGCTTTATCTTTGCTAACAAATCCAGCGATAGTCCATCCAACAACTCCTAATCCATGAAAGTATATATTTAAAGGATATATATTTAGGTTTGTTAATAGAATACCAACTAAAACTAGAAATGTGCTTATCCATTTAAGATACTTCTTAATAAACATACATTTTCCTTTCAGCTTATTTTATTTTGATTTTAGATAATAACTTATCTACACTTTTTACATAATCCAAAAAACTCAAGATTGTATTTACTATATTTCATACCATCTTTGTCTTTGAAATTAGCTAAGTATTTAGAAAGACCTGCGCTACTTATTTCTGTTACTTTTTCACAAATCTCACAGATTGAAAACGCAGTAGCTTTAGCTACCTGACAACTCGAATTATGGCAGGCAATAAAGGCATTTCGACTTTCAATTTTGTGAATTTTTCCTATTTCAACTAATTTATCTAACGCTCGATAAACTTGTAATGGTGCTTTAATACCTTTTTTCTGAACATTAAAAAGTATTGTGTATGCTTTTAATGGTTCAGATGATTTATCTATTAAATCAAAAATAATTTGCTGATTTTTTGAAAGACTGTGCATTTTATCTATTTTACTGATTCCCATTTAGTTTTTCAATTTAATTGATTGTTTTATATTTAATAAAGAAAGAATGAATAGGAATAAGGCAGCCGCTATAATTGAAGGTCCAGAAGATGTATTAAATTCTAATGATGAGAATAATCCTAATATTACTGACAACACACCTCCAATAATTGAGTAGACAACCATTTTCTGCGGACTATCAGAAATGTTTCGAGCCATCGCTGCTGGTATAATTAACATTCCTGTAATTAATAATAAGCCAACCATCTTAATTGATATTGCAATAATCCCAGCCATTAATATTGTAAAAATTGCTTTTGCTCTATCAGGGTTTAAACCCTCAGCTTCTGCTAACTCATAATTTACTGTTGATGCAAATAAAGGTTTCCAAATTAATTTTAAAACTAAGAGTATTAATGGTCCACCTATCCATATGATTAATAAATCATCAACTGTAACAGCTAATATATCTCCAAATAATAATCCCATGATATCAAACCTGATGAATGTTAAAAAACCTATTACAACAAGTCCAACTGCTAAAGAAGAGTGTGCTAAAAGACCTAGCAAAGCATCACCAGGAAGATTGGTCCTTTTTTGAAGTTGTATTAAAATTAATGCAATTAATGATGAAATTATGAATACAGAAAAAGCAATATTAAATTCCATAGTATAAGCTAAAGTCACTCCAAGTAATGCAGAGTGGGCGAGTGTATCACCAAAATATGATAATCTTCTCCATATTACAAAACATCCAAGAGGTCCTGTTACAATTGCAACACCAAGTCCAGCTAACAAAGCTCTTATAAAAAAGTCATCTAGCATTTAATTTTTCTTTATTTCACCTTCAGTTGTATGAATATGATCATGTCTATGCTCATATCTTGTTAATATTTGAGAAGCTTGCTCACCAAATAAAGCTTTGTATTCATTATTTTTAGCAACATCTATTGGAGTTCCCGAACAACAGACATGACCATTTAAACAAACAACATGGTCTGTTGCACTCATAACAGTGTGTAAGTCATGAGAGATTAATAAAATTCCACAATTTAATTCATCAGAAATTTTTTTTATAAGTTCGTATAAAGCAATCTCCCCTGTAAAATCTACTCCTTGTACTGGCTCATCAAGAACTAATAATTCTGGTTTTTTTGAAATAGCTCTTGCAAGCAAAACTCTTTGGAATTCTCCACCTGAAAGATCACCTAAATTTTTATCTTTAAGATGAATTACACCTGTTAATGATAAAGCTTCATTAATAGCGTCTGCTTTAAGATTTTCAGTTAGTGTCATGAAATCATTAACTCTAAGTGGTAATGTCCAATCGATTGAAATTTTTTGAGGAACGTATCCAACTTTATTTGTATATTTTTCAACTTCTCCGTCTATTTTTTTATAAATTCCTAATGCAATTTTAGCAGTAGTGCTTTTTCCAGAACCATTTGGGCCAATTAGAGTAACTATTTTTCCTTTTTCAATTTGTAAAGTTACACCTTTAACTAGCCATTTGTCGTTTATACGAAAACCAGCTTCTTTTAATTTAACTAATATATTTTGGTTTGAGCTCATTAAATTACTTGACTTATAAATGTTATATTATTACATAGTGTTATATTATAACAACCTTAAAATATTACTATTATGAAAAACATTAAAAAGTTACCATTTATACTATCAATACTATCTTTATTAACTATTTTTGCACCAGCAAATGCTGATGTCAAAGTAGTTACATCAATAAAACCTATACATTCATTAGCAAGTTATTTGATGGATGGGGTAGGTAAACCAGATTTAATAGTAGATGGTTATGCTTCTCCACATGGATTTGCACTGAAACCTTCACATGCAAAGATGCTACAAAATGCTGACTTAATATTTTGGGTTGGTGAAGACTTAGAAAGCTTTTTAGAAAAGCCATTAAAATCAATAGCAAAAAAAGCTGAAAAAATAGAATTAATGGAAATTAAGGGATTAAATAAATTAAAATTTAGAGAAAGAAACATATTTGATGAACATGATGATCATGGACACGATGATCATGCTAAAAAAGAAGATGATCACGATGACCATGGACATGATGAGGATGGCCACAAAGAAGATGATCACGATAAAGAAGGTCACAAAGAAGATGATCACGATGATCATGGACATGATGAGGATGGCCACAAAGAAGATGATCACGACGACCACGGACATGAAGGTCACGCTCACGGTGAACATGATCCACACATTTGGCTAGATCCAATGAATGCCAAAGTAATATTAGAGGAAATGACTGAACATTTAATCGAAAATGATCAAGCTAATGCTTCTAAATATAAAGCTAATTTAAAGAAAGCACATAAAGATTTAGATAAATTGACTAAAAAAGTAAAATCTGAACTAAAAAAAGATTTTAAGTCGATCGTTTTTCATGATGCATATCAATATTTTGAAAAGAGATTTGATGTTAATGTATTAGGTGCTTTCACTGTAAATACAGATGTAATGCCAGGAGCAGAACAACTAGCTGAAATTAGAGAAATAATTGAACATGACAAAGTAACTTGTGTGTTTTCTGAACCACAATTTAATCCTGATATAATCAATGCAGTTGCAAAAGATATGAATATTAGTACGGGTGTTTTAGATCCATTGGGAGCTACTCTTGACCCAGGCAAAGATTTATATTTTGATTTAATCAGCAACATGTCAAAATCTTTTAAAGGCTGTTAATTTAAAATTGATCTTTGGTCATAAATAATATCTAATAAAGGGATGAGTACAGTATCCCTTTCATTAGATGAAATTTTCGATTTAGCTAAAAAAACTTTATTAGCTAATGGCTGTGATGATGAAACAGCATCTATATTATCTGATTTAGTTAGAAATGCTGAACGAGATGGTTCGTTATCTCATGGTTTATTCAGGTTACCAGCTTATGTAAGTGGTTTAAAAAGTGGAAAAATTAATGGTAAAGGAAAACCAGAAGTTATAAAGATTTCAGCATCAGTAATTAAAGTTCAAGGTAACAATTGCTTAGCACCTGTTGTTTTAAATAAAGGTTTGCCTGAATTAGCGAAAGCTGCAAAAGAAAATGGTGTAGCAGTTCTTGCAATAAATAATTCTCACCATATGGCTGCGATGTGGCCTGAAACAGAAAAATTAGCAGAAGAAGGTTTAGTTGCTTTTGCATGCACATCTTATAAGCCCGCTGTAGCACCTGCTGGAGCAATCAAACCATTGTTTGGAACAAATCCAATTTCATTTGCATGGCCAAGACCTGGCAAAACTCCAGTTGTTTATGATATGGCAACTGCATCAATGGCAATGGGTGAAGTACAAGTTGCTAAAAGAGAAGGGCACAAAGTTCCACTTGGAACAGGTTTAACTAAAGAGGGCAAGGAGACTACTGATCCAGGAGCAATAGCTGATGGTGGTGTGTTACTTCCTTTTGGTGGTTACAAAGGATCTGCAATTGCAATGATGGTTGAATTAATGGCTGGTGCTTTAGTTGGTGATAATTTTAGTTTTGAAACAGCTGCCAAAGATAACAATGATGGTGGTCCACCAAGTGGAGGTGAATTTATTTTAGCTATATCACCAGATAAAACTGCAGGAACAAATTGGCAAAAACATGCTGATGAATTTTTTGATAAAATGAAATCAATGGGTGAAGTAAGATTGCCAGGTGAAAGAAGACACAAGAATAGATTAGACAAAGGTCCTCGTAATATAAATGAGGAATTAGTTAATAAAATAAAATCGTTAAGCTAATTTAATTTCAATTGGAGTGTGGTCAGAGGGTTTTTCTCTTCCTCTTGGATCTTTATTAATATTTATAGACTTAATTTGATCGATTAAAGAATTTGATACTAAGAAGTGATCTATTCTCATACCATTATTTTTTTGCCAAGCCCCTCTCATATAATCCCAAAAAGTATAGCCTTCTTTTGTTTCATTAAAGTGTCTGTAAACATCACTAAATCCTAAATTAAGCATCTCTCTAAATTTTTTCCTTATTTCTAATCTATATAAAGCATCATCTTCAAAACTTTTTACATTATAAACATCCTCTGCAGCTGGAATTACATTAAAATCACCTGCAAGAATTATATTAGAATTTTTTTTAGACATGGTATTTAATTGTTTAATTAATTGATCCATCCAATTTTTTTTATAATCGTATTTTTCTGTATCAACTGGATTTCCATTAGGTGTATATATATTTATTAATTGAACAATTTTTTTTTTATATTCGGTTTCAGCAGAAATAATTCTTGATTGTTTTAGTTTATCTTTAATTAAGTCAGTTCTAATATTTTTTAATTTTCCCTTAGAGATAATTGCAACACCATTGTAACTTTTTTGACCAAATACATGACTTTCATAATCCATTGAGGAAAAATCATCGTAAGGAAAATTTACATCTTCTGTCTTAATTTCCTGCATCATCAATATATCTGGATTATATTTGAGTAGATAACTTTTAATATTTTCAATACGAGCACGTACTGAATTCACATTCCATGATGAAATGAGCATTAAAGAGAGAAGGAAACACCACAACCACAAGAAGATTTGGTTTGTGGATTGGTTATTTTAAATTGTTCACCTATTAATTCTGAAACATAATCAATTTCTGATCCTTTCAAGAGATCAGCAGATGTTTTATCAATAAGAATTTTTTCAAAATTTAAATCATCTTCTGATTTAGATTGATCAAAAGTAAATTCATATTGAAATCCAGAACAACCACCACCCTTGATAGCGATTCTAAAAAATGAGCCTTTATCTTTTTTAGACAACAGGCTATTGATCTGTTTTAGTGCTTTATCAGTAAATTTAATTTCTTTTATCATTATCGATCACTGGTATTACTAATATAATACTTAATATTTAATTTTAAAGGATGAAAAAATACTCGAAGATTGGTCTATTTAAAAGCAAAGGTAGGATTTATAAAGAATCTATATCAAAATACAGAACTCCTTTTCAAAGAGACAGAGATCGTATTATCCACAGTGCTTCATTCAGAAGATTAAAACACAAAACGCAAGTTTTTGTTAATACAGAAGGGGACCATTACAGAACAAGAATAACTCACTCAATTGAAGTTGCTCAAATAGCAAGATCTATTGCTAGATATTTAAATCTTAACGAGGACTTAGCGGAAACTCTTAGTCTTGCTCATGACTTAGGACATACCCCTTTTGGGCATGCAGGTGAAGATGCTTTAAATGAATGCATGGATGATTATGGTGGTTTTGACCACAATTTACAAACTTTGCGAATTATAATGTTTTTAGAAAATAAGTATTTAAAATTTAATGGATTAAATCTTTCGATTGAAACATTAGAAGGATTGTTAAAACATAATGGCCCAGTGGAGGATCTTAATTTAGTTGATAGTTTAATAGGAGTTAAAAATTTTAAAGAGATGATAAATTTTAGAACATATCCATCAATAGAGGCTCAAATTTCTGCAATTTCTGATGATATAGCTTATAATAATCATGACATACAAGATGGAATAAACGCAAATTTGTTTAGATTAGAGGAGTTAGTTGAAATTAAATTTTTTAGAGATATCTACAAAAAATATAAGAAAAAAATAAATAAACAAAACTATAAAATAGTCACATATCAGATTATAAGAGATTCAATAGATCAAATGATTAAAGATTTAATAAATAATACAAAAAATAATTTAGTTCAAAATAAAATAAAATCATTTAAAGATATTCACAAAACAAGTTTCTTAATGGTTGATTTTTCTGATAAAATTAAAAATTCTGAAAATGAAATAAGATATTTTTTAAAAACCAAAATGTACAATAATAAAAAAGTATTGGAGAAAAATAACAATGGTAAATTAATTGTTAAAAAACTATTCAAGAAAATTATACAAAATCCTAGAAAATTTCTTTCAAAAGATGACCTTTCTACAAACAAATACAGAGCAATTTCTGATTTTGTATCAGGTATGACTGATCGATATGCGATTAACCTTCACAATAGTATTAAATGAATATTTTTGCTCAATATTTAGTTAAGATAAAAAAAATTTTGTTCGATTTATCAAAAAATGGTGATTTGATTTTACCTACTACCTTAGAAGGTATAACTGCTGAAATACCACCTTCAAAATTTAAAAGTGATATTTCAACTAATGTTGCTATGGTTTTATCTAAGATAAATAAAAAAGCTCCAATTGATTTAGCTTCTACTTTAGCTGATGCTCTAAAAAAAAATGATAAATTAATTGAAGATATATCAATAGTAAATCCAGGTTTTATTAATATTAAATTTAAACCAATTTTTTGGACCAATTTTATTGAAGAAATAATTAAAAATTCTAAAATTTTTGGAATAAATACAAATGAAAAAAAGAAAAATTATTTAGTTGAGTTTGTTTCGGCTAATCCAACTGGACCCTTGCATGTGGGTCATTGTAGAGGTGCTATTTTAGGTGATGTAATTACTAATGTATTATTATTTAACAAACATAAAGTAGTAAAAGAATATTATGTAAATGATTACGGCAATCAAATTATTAATTTTACAAAATCTGTATATTTTAGAATTAGAGAAATAGCTTTTAAAGAACCATTTCCTTCTGATAATGAAGATTTATATCCCGGAGATTATTTAATTAATTTTGCTCAAAATATAATAAATTCAAATAAAAAAATAGATTTTAAAGATTTCAATAAAATATCTGAAGAATTAACTGCTTTATCAATCGAAGAAGCATTAAAATTGATTAAAAAGAATCTTAATAGTTTGGGTATAAAACATGACAATTTTATTAGTGAAAAAAAATTAGTTACAAATCAAGAAGTTGAAAAAGTTATTGATTATCTTCAAAAAAGTAAATTTGTTTATAAAGGAAAAATTAAAGCTCCGGCAGGTGAAGATAGTGAAAAGTGGGTAGAACGAGAGCAATTACTTTTTAAATCAACTGATTTTGGTGATGATAAAGATAGAGCTTTACAGAAATCCGATGGAGCCTGGACTTATTTTGCAAGTGATGTTGCTTATCATAAAAATAAATTAGATAGAAAATTTGATCACTTGATAAATATTTTAGGTGCTGATCATGCTGGATATATTAAAAGAATTTCATCTTCAGTTGAAGCTTTATCAAACTCAAAAGAAAAGTTGATTTGCAAAGTAAGCCAATTAGTTAAACTTATTAAAGATAAAAAACCTTTTAAGATGTCTAAACGAAAAGGGGATTATATAACTGTAGATGATCTTATTAATGAAGTAGGAAAAGATGCTACACGATTCATCATGTTAAATAGAAGTAGTGATGTTGAGTTAGATTTTGATTTTGATAATGTAATTGAAAAATCTAAAGACAACCCACTTTATTATGTCCAATATAGTTATGCTAGAATCGCATCTGTTTTTAGACATCTTGATAAGAATATTAAAAATGACATTAAGATTAAAAGATTTGATTTTTTGTATTCGGATGATGAAATAAATATTTTAAAAAAGATATCTGAATGGCCAAAATGTATTGAAGCTACTTGTAATAAACTTGAACCTCACAGAATACCTACTTATTTATATGAGCTTTCGTCGTTATTTCATTCATATTGGAATTTAGGAAAAGACAACTCAGACAAAAGATTTATAAATGAACAAAAAAAAATTGCAGATGAAAAATTAATTTTTTTAAAAGTAATTTCAAATGTAATCAAATCTGGTATGGATATTGTGGGAGTTGCTGTTCCTGATAAAATGTAATGCTTAAAGAAATTAAATATTTGATTTTTACATTTATTATTTGTTTATTTTTATTTTTTGTTGGTAAATATTATTTTTCAGATAATAATAAAAAAAACTCATACAGATCATTAAAATCGATTGATGAAAAAATTAATCACTATGCAAAAAAATTACCTATTTTAGAGGATGATACCAAAAATATTATAGAATATGTTGAACAATCAAATAAAAAAAAAAATAAAAAATTTAATTTTTGGAAATTATTAGAATCAGATGAATAATCGTCGATCATTTATTATTGGTTTAAAATCAGTAAAACTCTCTACTAAAGAAAAAATTTTTTTAAAAAAATATAAGCCTTGGGGCGTAATTTTATTTACTAGGAATATTCACGATATTAACCAATCACGTAAATTAACATCGTCAATTAGAAAAATTTTTAACGATAAAAACTATCCAATATTAATTGATCAAGAAGGTGGACGAATTAATAGATTAAAAAATATAATTTCTTTTGATAATCTTACTTCTGATTTCTTTGGAAAAAAATTTGTTAAAAATTATAAAGAATTTAAATTTTCGTATAAGTTTTTTATTGATAAAACTTCATATTTATTAAAATTAATAGGAGCAAATATCAACACTGTTCCTGTTCTAGATTTAAGATTTAAAAAAAGCTCTAATGTTATTGGAGATAGATCATTTTCAAAAGACCCTAAAGTAGTGTCTAAAATAGGTGACCACTGTATAAAATATTTTAATAATAATGGCATAGGAACAGTAATTAAACATATACCAGGGCATGGATTAGCAAAAGTAGATAGTCATTTTTTTACGCCATTTATAAGTAAAAAACAAAACTACTTATTAAAAAAAGATTTTCTTGCTTTTAAAAACAAAAAAACTTTTTTTGCTATGACAGCACATGTTATTTTTAATAAGATTGATAACGTTAATACTGTTACTCATTCAAAAAAATTAATCAATTTAATTAGGAAAAAAATTGGTTTTAAAAATATCCTAATTTCTGACGATTTATCTATGAAAAGTTTAAAAGGAACACTTAAAGAGAATACAATCAAAACGTTTAATGCTGGCTGTAATCTAGCTTTACATTGCAATGGAAATTTAAAAGAGATGGAAATAGTTGGAAAAAACTCTCCATTAATTAATAAATTTATATCTAAAAAAACATCACAATTTTATAAAATTTTAAGATAATATCCTCTGATGATTGAAAATGATTCTTCATTATTTAAAGTAAATGTTGAAAATTATAATGGCCCTTTAGATGTTTTGCTGGATTTAGCTAAAGCTCAAAAAGTTAATTTAGAAGATATATCCATAACAAAATTAGCTGACCAATTTCATGATTTCATAACAAAAGATAAGAATTTAAATTTAGAAGTTGCTTCTGAGTATTTATTGATGGCTACATGGCTAGCTTATTTAAAATCTAAATTATTATTGCCAGGTACCCCTGATGAAGAGTTTAAAGTTCAAGAAGTAGCTGAAAGATTGAAATTACAATTAAAGAAATTAGAGTTAATTCGGTTATTATCAGAACAAATGTTGAAAAGAAAAAGATTGGGTAGAGAAATCAGAACAAGGGGAAGCAAGGCTGGAATAAGACCTATTTACAATAGTGAATATAAATTAAATTTATTTGAATTATTAAAAACATATTCAACAATAATTATGACAAAAGATTTTCAAAAAATGAATATTCCTAAGTTGCCAGTTTTTACAACAGAAGAAGGTATAAAAACAATTAAAGACTTTTTTGGAAAATTAATGGATTGGAAAAAGTTGGACGATTTAATACCAAAAAATTTCAAAAGAGGAAATAGATATAAAAGAACAGGAAAGGCTGGCATATTTGCTGGTTCTTTAGAATTAGTTAAAGAAGGTAACCTAAAAATAAAACAAGAAAAACTGTTTGATGAAGTTTATATTAGAGAGAATAAATGATTAAAAAAAAAATTAAAAAAAAAGACAATGTTATCAATTTTCCTCCAAAAATGTCATCAATTGAAAAAGAGATTGAGGCAATAATTTTTGCGGCAGCAGAACCTTTGGATTTAGAAACTATTCAAAATAAAATTTCAAAAAAAGCTGATATTGAAAAAATATTATTAAAATTACAAACTGAATATTCAAATAGGGGTATTAATTTAGTTTGCATTTCTAAGAAATGGTCATTTAGAACTTCTCCTAATTTATCAAATTTAATGACTCAAGAAAAAACTGTTGAAAAAAAATTATCTAGAGCGGCAATAGAAACTTTGGCAATTATTGTGTATCACCAACCAGTTACAAGGGCAGAAATAGAGGAAATTAGAGGTGTTGCTTTCGGCACAAATACTCTTGAAATATTAATGGAGCTTAATTGGGTTAAACCAGGTGGTAGAAAAGATGTTCCAGGAAAGCCAATTCAATATATAACAACAGACGATTTTTTAAGTCATTTTAATCTTCAAAAACTATCTGATTTACCTACTGTAGATGAGCTAGGGGCCGCTGGATTAATTGATAGCAGCAATATTGATAATGCTATTTTTGGAACAGGAAAATTTTATAAAGAAAAACAAGACGATAAAAAAGAGGACATTTACTCAAATATTGATGAAATGTTGAGTGGCACACTTGAGAGTGAGGAAGATAGGTAAAAACTCACTTTTATTTTTTGAATAAAAAGGGTATAAAACTATTATTATGATGCCAAGCTTAACACAAATTGCTGTAGTAGTTATTATAGTTGTTTTATTATTTGGAAGAGGCAAAATTTCAAGCTTAATGGGTGATCTAGCAAAAGGTATCAAAAGTTTCAAAAAGGGAATGGCTTCTGATGTGACTGACGAGTCTGAAACTAAAAATATTTCCGAAGATAATAAAGATTCCAATAATTCTAACAATAAAGAATAAATCACATGCCTACTATTGGTTGGTTTGAGATTCTAATTGTGGTGACGATTGCTATTATTGTTCTTGGTCCTAAAGACTTTCCTATAATGTTGAAAAAGGTTGGTTCATGGATAGGTACAGCAAAGAAACAAATCAACAATATTCAAAACGAAGTTTCAAATATCGATATTGAAGATAATCATATTGAAAAAAAAGAAGATAAAAAAGATGAGTCATGATGAGAAAGAAGGTGGCTTTATAAGTCATCTGGCTGAATTAAGAAAAAGATTAATTCATAGTTTTGTATTTTTAATAATCTTTTTTATATTTTGTTATTTTTTTGCTGAAAGTTTGTATGGTTTTTTAGTTGAACCGTATGCAAAGGCAGTAAAAGATGATGGATCTGAAAGAAGATTAATTTTCACAGCTCTTCAAGAAACTTTTTTAACATATTTAAAAGTATCTTTTTTCACTGCTTTTTTTGTAACTTGTCCTTTTATTTTAATGCAAATTTGGAAATTTATTGCTCCTGGTCTTTATAAGCATGAAAAGATTGCAATTTTACCATATCTAATTTTAACACCAATTTTATTTCTTTTAGGAGGAATGTTGGTTTATTATTTAATAATGCCGTTGGCAATAAAGTTTTTTTTATCTTTTGAAAGTACAGGTTTGTCAACTAATTTGCCAATACAATTAGAAGCCAAAGTGAATGAATATTTATCATTAGTAATGAAACTTATTTTTGCTTTTGGAATCAGTTTTCAATTACCTGTTGTTTTAAGCTTGTTAGCAAGAGTAGGAGTTGTTGATTCAGAATTTTTGAAAAAAAGAAGAAAATATGTTGTGGTAATAATATTTGCAGCTGCTGCAATTTTAACGCCACCTGATCCTATTACACAAATTGGTTTGGCCATACCATTATTAATTTTATATGAATTATCAATATTTTCAGTAAAATTTATAGAAAATAAAAATTTAAAAGATTCTGATGCATAATTTAAAAGAAATAAGAAAAGATTTTAATGCTTTTCAAAAAGCTATTGAAAAAAGATCAGTAGATATAGATTTTAATAAACTTCGAGATTTAGATAAAAAAAATAGAGAGTTTATTCAAAAAAAAGAAGCTTTAGAAAAAGAAAAAAAAGATATTTCAAAAACTAGAGACAAATCTCTTTTCATAAAATCTAAAGAAATTTCCTCTGCTATAGAAAAAATTAATGAACAACAAAAATCAGTTAAAGAAGAACTAGAAAATGTTTTATCAAATATTCCAAATATACCTCACAAAGATGTACCTAATGGTGTAGATGAAAATGATAATGTTGAAATCAATAAATCTGGAGAAATACCCAAATTTGATTTCACTCCAAAATCTCATTATGAATTAGGTGAAAATTTAGGAATGCTTGATTTTGATTTAGCAACTAAAACCACTGGTTCAAGATTTGTCTTTGTTAAAAATAAACTAGCCTTACTAGAAAGAGCTATCTCAAACTTTATGTTAGACACACATATATTGAAAAATAATTACGAGGAAATTTCACCTCCATTATTAGCTTCTGAAAATACAATGTTTGGAACAGGACAACTTCCTAAATTTGAAAATGATCAATTTGAAGTAAAAATAGAAAAGGGGAGTGATAGAAAATTTTTAATACCAACAGCAGAAGTAATTTTAACTAATATTGTAAAAGATCAAATTATAGATTTAAAATCTCTGCCTATGAGATTTGTTGCATCAACACCCTGTTTTAGAAAAGAAGCAGGTAGTTATGGCAAAGATACAAAAGGGATGATTAGGCAACATCAGTTTTATAAAGTTGAAATGGTAAGTATAGTTGAGCAGGAAAAATGCTTTGAAGAATTAGAAAGAATGACTAACTGTGCAACAAATATTTTAGATCTATTAAAATTACCTTATAGAAAAATGATTTTATGTAGTGGAGACATGGGTTTTAGTGCTGAAAAAACTTACGATATAGAAGTTTGGCTACCTTCTGAAAATAAATATAGAGAGATATCGTCATGTTCTTCGTGCTCTACATTTCAGGCTGTGCGGATGAAAGCCAGATACAAAAATCAAAAAAAAGAAACACTTTATGTTGGCACTTTAAATGGCAGTGGCTTAGCTGTAGGTCGAACACTTATTGCCATATTAGAAAATTACCAACAAAAAGATGGCTCCATAACAATTCCAAAAGTTCTAAGACCCTATATGAACAATTTAGAAAAAATTTTAGTCAATTAAAGTTGTTTTAACTCAACAGATAGTATAAATATTCTTTTTTAATTAAGGAGTTTTATGGAAAGTTCAGGAATAGGCCAGTTTATACCGTTAATATTAATTTTTGTTATTTTTTATTTTTTCTTGATAAGACCTCAACAAAAAAAAGTTAAAGAACATAAAGCAATGGTTGAAGGCTTAAAAAAGGGAGATAAAGTTGTTACTTCTGGAGGAATAACAGGAACCATCTCAAGAGTTATAGATAATGATAAAGTTGAAGTGGAGATAGCAGATAATGTCACTGTTGAAATTGTTAGAGGCACAGGAATTCAAAGTTTAATGAATTCTCAGGATATAAAGAAATAAATTTCATTTATATAAAGTGTTATACTTTTCAAAATTTAGAATAATTATTATTTTATTAATATCTTTATTTTTTATTTTATTTGCTTCCTCAAATATCTTTAAATTTACTAATAAACTATTTGATAAAAAAATTAATCTTGGTTTAGATTTGCAGGGTGGATCATACCTTTTATTAGAAATTGATAATACTCCTGTAATAGAGCAAAAACTCCAAAACTTAACAACAACTATCAGAAATTATTTTAAAGAAAAAAATATTAGAATTACCAATGTCAAACTACTTGATCAGAAACTTTCATTTTCTGTAGAAGATGAATTTAAACAAACTATATTAGATGTATTTACCAGTGAGGAAAGTGATCTAAATCCTTACTATCAAAGGTTTAAATCACATCAACTTGATATAGTAGAAAAAGATGATATTTTTATCATTAGTTATTCGAGACAAGGAATTATTGAACTTAAAACCTCATCCCAAGATCAAGCTTTAGAAATTGTTAGAAGAAGAATAGATGAAATTGGTACTAATGAGCCAAATATTCTCAAAAGAGGTAATGACAGAATTTTAGTAGAACTACCAGGTCTTGATGATCCCATGAGAATAAAATCCTTACTTGGTAAAACTGCCAACTTAACATTTAGATTTGTTACTAATAATAATGAAGATTCTTTTGGAGCTGAAAAATTAAAATATGAAGATAGTACAGAAGAAGCAATAGTCAGTAAAAGGATAATTCTTAGTGGTGACAATCTTCTTGACGCACAACCTAGAATGAATAATGAAACCAACGAAACTGTTGTTTCATTCACACTTGATAGAGTAGGAGCAAAAAGATTTGGTAAAGCTACTTCTACTGGTATTGGAAAACAATTAGCAATAGTTTTAGATGGAAAAATTATTAGTGCTCCTGTTATTAGAGATACGATTGCTAGTGGATCAGGACAAATAAGTGGTGGTTTTACTTTTCAATCTGCTACAGATCTTGCTTTATTGTTGAGATCTGGTGCATTACCAGCACCCCTAAATATTATTGAAGAAAGAACAGTAGGTCCAGATTTAGGACAAGACTCAATTAATGCTGGTATGATTGCATTAATTATTGGTTTCTCACTTGTTATTCTATTTATCTTTATAAAATATAAGATATTTGGTCTGATAACTAATATTGCACTAATTATAAATTTATTTCTTTTAATTGGTATTTTAACAATGTTTGAGGCAACTTTAACTCTTCCTGGTATAGCAGGAATAATACTAACAGTTGGTATGGCAGTTGATGCTAATGTTTTGATATTTGAGAGAATTAAAGAAGAACTTAAAAATGAAAAAAATAACCTGATTGCATTTGATAGTGGTTATACAAGGTCAAAAACAGCTATTCTAGACGCAAATATAACAACTTTATTAGCTGCAATAATTTTATTTTTTATGGGATCGGGTCCAATTAAAGGATTTTCTTTGACATTAGGTGTTGGGATTTTTACCACTCTTTTTTCTGTATATTATATAGCAAGACTTTTAACCGTTTTATATGTTTCTAAAAATAAAGAAAAAGAAGGATTAATTTAAATGATAGCATTTAATAAATATTACAATAAATTCAATATCCTCTCAATTTCACTTGTTGTTATTTCTTTACTATTTCTTGCGTTTAAAGGTTTAAATTTTGGAATAGATTTTAAAGGTGGAACATTGATCGAATTAAGATCAAATGATACAAAAATAAATGTTTCATCTTTGAGAGACAATCTTAATCAAATGAATTTAGGTGATATTTCTGTAAAAAAATTTGGAAATGAAACAGACTTTTTAATAAAATTTGAAAATAATAATAATAAAAATGTCATAGAGGAAATTAAAAAAAATTTAGATAAATCTTTTGGAAATAATTTTAATTTTAGAAGAGTAGAAAATGTAGGACCTAAGGTAAGTTCTGAATTATTAAAATCAGGTATTATAGCCATATCTGTGGCCCTAACTTTAATGTTAATTTATATTTGGATTAGATTTGAATGGCAATTTAGTTTAGGTGCTATTCTAGCTCTTTTTCATGATGTTATAGTTACGTTAGGATTATTTTCGTTACTTGGTCTTGAAATTAATTTATCAATAATTGCTGCTGTCTTAACTATAGTTGGATACTCAATGAATGATACAGTTGTGATATTTGATAGAGTTAGAGAAAATTTAAGAAAATATTCTGACATAAAGATTTTTGACTTAACAAATATTTCAATTAACCAAACTTTATCAAGAACGTTGATCACATCAATAACAACTCTATTGGCATTGCTTTCTATATTTTTTTTTGGTGGTGAAATTTTAAAAGGATTTTCTCTAGCAATGATTTTTGGTGTAATTTTTGGAACTTATTCTTCAATTTATATAGCAAATACAGTTTTAGTTAGACTAAAAGTTTCACAAAGAACAGTTTTAAAAGAAGAGGATAAAAACTAATATAAATTTTGAGCAGCTACCATAGTTAGCAGCATTGGCAATGATAACAAAGTGTTAGTTCTTGAAAATAACATTGCTGTTCTTGCAGATTTAGCTTTTAATTCTGGTTCACATTCAACAATTCCTAATGCTCTTTTTTGATTTGGCCATATTACAAACCAAACATTAAAAGCCATAATAACACCTAACCACATACCAATTCCAATGGCTGTATGTTTTGGTATACCTGAACCAATACTCAGCGTCATTGCATCATGTAAATACCCGTTCAATGCCGCCAATATTAATCCCGATAAAATTGTAAATGCTGCTGCCCATCTAAAATAAAAAAGAGCTGCAGGAGCTATAACTTTTCCTATAGCAGGTTTTTGTTCATCTGGAATTTTTCCCATATTTGGAATTTGAACAAAATTAAAATACCAGAGTAAACCTATCCACATAATACCAACAACTACATGTGTATATCTAGCGATCCAACTCCAAAAAAGTCTATCAAAACTAAATCCATCGTTTTGATAAAATAACCCAAGAAACAGAATTATAGCAAGTGCTAACGAAGCATGTATAGTTTTTGATAAAGATGAAAGCATATTCCCCATAGTGTATTTATATACTAATTAAGACGTTATTTAACAATATATTTTTTCAATACAAAAGGGACTTTAAAAACTTTCCTGTATAACTGGCACTTATTTTACAAATTTCTTCAGGTTTGCCCTCTGCGATAATTTTTCCACCTTTAATACCACCCTCAGGTCCCATATCGACAATATAATCAGCAGTTTTAATAACATCTAAATTATGCTCAATAACTACCACAGTATTACCCAATGAGACAAACGTATGAAGTATCTCCAACAATTTCTTGATATCATGTTGATGTAATCCTGTTGTAGGTTCATCTAAAATATACATAGTTCTACCAGTAGATCTTTTTGATAATTCCTTAGCTAACTTTATCCTTTGAGCCTCTCCTCCAGAAAGAGTTGTAGCTTGTTGACCTATCTTTATATAACCTAAACCAACTTTTTTTAACGTTAGTAATTTTGTCTTTATATTAGAAATATTTTCAAAATATTTGCATCCTTCATCAACAGTCATATTAAGAACATCTGCAATACTTTTATCTTTAAATTTTATTTCTAAAGTTTCTCGATTATATCTTGTTCCTTTACATTCATCACATTGTATATAAACATCTGGTAGAAAATGCATTTCGTAAGTAATAACACCATCACCTTCACAAGCCTCGCATCTACCACCTTTAACATTAAATGAAAATCTACCTGGTTTATATCCTCTCGTTTTAGATTCTGGTAAACTTGTAAACCAATCTCTAATTGGTCCAAAAGCACCCGTATATGTCGCTGGATTTGATCTGGGAGTTCGTCCAATAGGTGACTGATCTATATCTATAATCTTATCAACTAGCTCAGTTCCTTTGAAACCTTTGAAAGGTTTAGGAATTTTTCTGGATTTATTATTATTCAGCGTTAAGTTTAATGCATTATATAAAGTTTGTAATACCAATGTTGATTTACCACTTCCAGAAACACCAGTAACACAAGTTAAACTCCCCAAAGGTATTTTTAAGTTCACATTATCTAAATTATTTCCTGTCGCACCTGTAATTTCCAAAAACCTACCATTTTTTGCTAATCTTCTTTTTGTTGGAATATTTATCTTTAATTTGTTTGAAAGATACTTACCAGTGATGCTATTTTTGTTTTGACTAATTTCTTTAAAACTTCCTTGAGCAACAACTTGACCCCCATTATTTCCTGCTTCAGGTCCTAAGTCAATTATATGATCAGCATTTTCCATAGTTTCAGTATCATGCTCAACTACAATAACTGTATTACCTAAATCTCTTAATCTTTTTAATGCATTTATAAGTTTTACATTATCTTTTTGATGTAATCCGATTGAAGGTTCATCCAAAACATACAAAACACCAGTTAAACCAGATCCTATTTGAGATGCCAACCTAATTCTTTGAGCTTCCCCCCCTGAAAGAGTGCCAGACTCTCTCGATAAAGTTAAATAATCAAGACCAACATTTAATAAAAATGTTAATCTTTCATTAATTTCTTTTAAAATATGTTCAGCAATTTTGACTTGTCTTTTATCTAAACTATTTTTGAGATTTTCAAACCATACTGCAGCATCTAAAATTGATTTTTCAGTAACCTCACTAATATGCAAGCCATCAATTTTAACACATAAAGCCTCGTCTTTTAATCTGTAACCATTACATCTTTCACATTTTGTATCTGATTGATATTGAGAAATTTCCTCTCTTTTCCAGTCACTATCTGTTTCTAGATATCTTCGCTCTAAATTGTTAATAACACCTTCAAAAGTTTTTTTATGAGAGTATTTTTCATAACCATCATCATAACTAAATTTGATTTCCTCATCATCTGATCCGTAAAGTATTATATCTTTAATCTTTTTTGATAGTTTAGACCATCTTTCTTCTAGTGAAAATTTGTAATGTTTGGCTAAAGAAGCTAAAGTTTGCGCATAATATAAAGTCGTTGTTTTTGCCCAGGGCTCTATTGCACCATCAATAATACTTTTTTTTTCATTAGGTATAACCAAATTTGGATCAACATTAAGTTTTATACCTATACCTTCACATTCTTCACAGGCTCCAAATGGACTATTAAATGAAAAAAGCCTTGGTTCAATTTCTTCAATTGTAAAACCACTTTCTGGACAAGCAAATTTAGTCGAAAATATCAATTTTTCTAATTTTCGAAATTTTTTAGGTAATGTTTCATCTTCATATTCAACAAATAAAAGACCATTTGCTAAATTAATTGAAGTTTCAATACTTTCAGCAAGTCTATTTCCTAAAGATGAATTCAAAATTATTCTATCAACTAAAATAGATATATCGTGTTTAATTTTTTTATTTAAATCTGGAATATTTTCTATGTCATATAAAACTTCATCAATCTTAATTTTTCTAAAACCTCTTTTCTTATATGTTAATATTTCTTTTCTATATTCACCTTTACGCCCTCTAACAACTGGGGCATAAAGATATATTGTAGATTTTTTTGGAAGTTGTTTAATTTTATCAACTATTTGAGTAACAGTTTGAGATTCAATTGGTTTACCAGTAAATGGAGAATAAGGAATACCAGCTCTAGCATACAAAACTCGCATATAATCATAAATTTCAGTAACAGTTGCCACTGTCGATCTTGGATTTTTAGATGTATTTTTTTGTTCAATCGATATAGCAGGACTTAAGCCTTCTATTAAGTCAACATTTGGTTTTTTCATTTTATCTAAAAATTGTCTTGCGTAAGCCGACAAACTTTCTACATATCTTCTTTGACCCTCTGCATAAACAGTATCAAAGGCGAGTGACGATTTTCCAGAGCCAGATAGGCCAGTAATTACAACGAATTTATCTTTAGGAATTTCTAAAGATATATTCTTTAAATTATGTTCTTTAGCGCCCTTAATAACTATCTTTTTAATCATAATTTTAGTTGCTTTGACTTAATAAAATTAATATTCAGAGTAAATTGTGATATAAATCTAATTAATTAATTTAACAAATAATAAATATTATGGCTGGAAGTTTAAATAAAGTACTTTTAATTGGTCGTTTGGGCGCAGACCCAGAAATCAAACAAATGGTGAATGGTAAAAGTGTAGCTAGATTAAGTCTTGCTACAAGTCAATCTTGGAAAGACAAAAATACGGGAGAAAAAAAAGAAAAAACTGAATGGCACCGTATAGTTGTATTTAATGAGGGTTTGGTTAACGTTGTTCAACAATATCTTAAAAAGGGAGCCCAGATTTATGTTGAGGGTCAATTGACTACTAGAAAATGGAAAGATGAACAATCAGGTCAAGACAAATATTCAACTGAAATTGTTATTCAGGGTTACAACTCATCCTTAACTATGTTAGGTGGAGGAAATTCTGGTGGTGGAATTGCGAGTGATAATACACAATCATCTAATAACAATGAAGATTTGTCTCAAATATCCAATGATATGGATGATGAAATTCCATTTTAATATCTATGCAAAAAACTGAAGTACCAGAAGATAATAATATCAAAATGATTTCAATGCATGATGAGATGAGCTCATCATATCTTTCTTATGCAATGAGTGTCATAGTAAGTAGAGCACTACCTGATGTTAGGGATGGATTAAAACCAGTTCATAGAAGAATATTATATGCTATGTACAAAGGTGGCTATGATTGGTCAAAACAATTTAGGAAGTCAGCAAGAATAGTTGGAGATGTTATCGGTAAATATCATCCCCATGGAGATCAATCTGTATACGATGCTCTTGTGCGTATGGTTCAAGATTTCTCAATGAGCTTACCTTTAGTTGATGGCCAAGGTAATTTTGGTTCTATAGATGGTGATCCGGCTGCTGCAATGAGGTATACAGAAACAAGATTATCAAAAGTATCACAATTTCTTATTGATGATATAGAAAAAAATACAATTACATTTAAAAGCAATTATGATGAAACTGAAAAAGAACCGTCAGTATTACCAGCTCAATATCCAAATTTATTAGTAAATGGTGCCGGAGGTATTGCTGTTGGTATGGCCACAAGTATACCACCACACAACTTAGGAGAAGTTATTGATGGAACTTTAGCTTTAATAGAAAACAAAGATATTAAAACAAAAGATCTGATGAAACATATACCTGGACCTGATTTCCCAACTGGTGGGGTAATAATTGGTAAAGATATAATAAAACAAGGCTATAATAAGGGCAGAGGTTCATTTAAGATAAGAGGTGAAGTTACAATTGAAGGTTTAAAAAACGGAAGAGAAAGACTTGTAATCACATCAATACCTTACCAGGTCAACAAATCAGTTTTAAATGAGAAAATAGCTCAATTAGTTAGAGAAAAGAAAATAGAAGGCATAAAAGATATAAGAGACGAATCTAATAGAGAAGGTATTAGAGTTTCAATAGATCTTAAAAATGGTGTTGAACCAGAAACCATTAAAAGACAACTATATAAAAATACCCAAATAGAAAGTTCTTTTGGTTTTAATTCGTTAGCAATAGTTGATGGTAAACCTGAAACCTGTAGTCTAAAAGATTTTTTATCAAATTTTTTAAAATTTAGAGAAGATGTTGTTACTAAAAAAACAAAATTTGACTTGATTAAAGCCGAAGAGAGAGCTCATATACTTATAGGCTTATCTGTATCAGTAGAAAATTTGGATAAAATTATAAAAATTATTAGAGCTTCAAAAAACCCTGATGAAGCAAAAAAATCTATTTTAAAAACAAAATGGAAAATTAACAAAACACAAAAAATGATTTCCTTAGTTGAGGGAAAAAAAAATAAGTCCATGTATTCACTTTCTGACCCACAGGTTAATTCTATTTTGGAATTAAGACTACAAAAGTTAACAGCCTTAGGTATTAATGAAATTGAAGTAGAGATAAAAAAATTATCTGAACTTATAACAAAATATAAAAAAATTATTTCTTCAAAAAAAGAATTACTAAAAGTAATTAGTGGAGAATTAAAAGATATTAAAGATAAGTATTCAGTACCAAGAAGAACAAAAATAATTGATGCAGTACTTAATTACAATATTGAAGAAACGATTCAAAAACAATCTGTTTTAATAACTGTAACTTTACAAGGATATATTAAGCGAGGATCACTAAATAATGTAAAAACACAAAAAAGAGGTGGAAAAGGAAAAACAGGTATAACCACTAGAAATGAGGATTCTGTTGTTCAAACCTTATCAGTAAATACCCACACTTCAGTTTTGTTCTTTTCTACAGAGGGTTTAGTTTATCGTATTAAAGCATGGAAAATACCTGAGGGATCTTCGGCTTCCAAAGGTAAGTCGTTATTTAACATTTTACCGCTAAAAAATCATCAATCTATAAGTTCTATAATGCCTTTTCCCGATGATGACTCTGAACTAAAAAACTATCAGATTGTTTTTGCTACGTCTAAAGGTAAAATTAGAAAAAATAGTCTAGAGGACTTTTCATCAATTAATTCAGCAGGAAAAATAGCAATGAAACTTGATACAAATGATAAGATAATTGGTGTGAAAATTTGTAAAGATGATCAAGATATAATTTTAAGTACTAAACTAGGAAAATGTATTAGATTTGAGTTAAAAAAATTAAGAGTTTTTAAAGGAAGATCTTCAAAAGGTATTAAGGGTCTTGAATTAGCTTCTAATGATGAAATAGTTTCTCTATCAATTATTGATAACGATAAAAATTCTAAAAACGGGAAAAAAAATAAAGATGAAAAATCTGAGTTAAAAGCTAAAGAAAAATTTATTTTATCTATAACAGAAAACGGATTTGGAAAAAAAACACCACATATAGATTATAGAGTTACAAATAGGGGTGGAAAAGGAATAATAGGAATAATAAATTCTCCAAGAAATGGAAATATTTCATCATCATTTCCAGTTTTTGAAGGTGATGAAATTTTAATCTCAACAAATAAAGGTAGAGTAATTAGGGTAGCTGTTAAAGAAATTAGGACAGCAGGACGTAATACTCAAGGTGTTAGAATTATTAAATTAACCGGAGAAGAAAAAGTAGTTTCAGCTGATAAAATTGATGATAACTTAGTTTAATGAATAAAGTTGCTATTTATCCTGGCACGTTTGATCCAATCACCTTTGGTCATATTGATGTAATTAAAAAAGGTTTAAAGCTATTTGATAAGATAGTTGTAGCAGTTTCTGATGTGAATAATAAAGATTATTTATTTAACACAAATGAGCGTATAGAAATAGTAAAAAAAGCGTTATTCTCAGATCTTAAATTGAATAAACAAAAAATATCAATAATTTCTTTTTCATCATTAACAACTGATCTATGTAAAAAATACAAATCAAATATTATTTTGAGAGGTTTAAGAGCTGCATCAGATTTCGAATATGAATTTCAATTAGCTGGGATGAATAGAAAATTAAACAGTAATATTGAAACTTTATTTTTAATGTCTGATGTAGAGAATCAAATTATATCTTCAAAATTTGTTAAAGAAATTGTAAAATTAAAAGGAAATATCAAAAAATTTACTACAAAAAATACAATTAAATCATTAAAAAAAAAGTATGAACAAAATTTTAATTAATTTTATAATTATTTTTTTTTTAACAACCAACCTAACAATGTCTGAGGAGAATATTATGATTTTAAAATTAAAAGACGGAGAAGTTAAAATAGAATTATTTGATGATGTGGCACCAAATCATGTAAAAAGGATAAAAGAATTAGCAAATTCAGGAAAATATGACAATGTTGTTTTTCATAGAGTTATCGATGGTTTTATGGCTCAAACGGGAGATGTAAAATTTGGAAATTCTCAATCTGCTAATTTTAATTTAAGTAGGGCTGGCATGGGTGGTTCTGATCTGCCAAATTTACAACAAGAGTTTAGTAGTTTACCACATGAAAGAGGTACTTTATCTATGGCAAGATCTTCAGATCCCAACAGTGCAAATAGTCAATTTTTTATTTGTTTTAAGCCTGCTCCGTTTTTGGATAGACAATATACGGTATTTGGAAAAGTAATTGAGGGAATGGAATATGTAGATAAAATTAAAAGAGGTGATGAAAACAATAATGGATCTGTTGATGATCCTGACAAGATAATTAGTTTTAAACCTCTTTAGAGTTATAAATGTTATTGAAAGATTTTGCCTTTCATATTGTACATAAAGATAAATTTGCAAGAAATGGCCTTATAGAAACTCACAGGGGCAATATTCAAACACCAGCATTTATGCCAGTGGGTACACAAGCTACTGTTAAAGCTTGCACAATAGATGATATTAAAAAGACAGGTTCAGAAATAATTTTAAGTAATACTTATCATTTAATGATAAGGCCAGGTGTTGAGAGAATTCAATCAATAGGTGGGTTACACGAATTTATGAATTGTGATCTACCGATTTTAACAGACTCTGGAGGCTTCCAAGTTATGTCATTATCTAAATTGAATAAAATTGATAGAGAGAAAGGTGCTATCTTTAATTCACATGTAGATGGAAAAAAATTTTATCTTAGTCCAGAGGAAAGTATAAGAATTCAGCTAGAATTAAATTCTGATATTGTAATGATCATGGATGAATGTCCAAAAAAAACTCAAGATTATGAATTAATAAAAAAATCTATGCATTTATCATTATATTGGGCTAAGAGATCAAAGAAAGTATTTGGAAATAATCCTCATAAGGCTATTTTTGGTATTATTCAAGGTGGTCTCTTTAAAGATTTAAGAATTGAGTCATTGGAAAGTTTAATCGAAATTGGTTTTGATGGTTATGCTTTGGGTGGTCTAGCTGTTGGAGAATCTCAAATAGAAATGTTTGAAGTTTTAGATAATATTAAAAATCATCTTCCTTCTAATAAACCTCATTATTTGATGGGAGTAGGCACACCATCAGATATTTTAGGAGCAGTTAAAAGGGGAATTGATATGTTTGATTGTGTATTACCTACTAGATCAGGAAGAACAGGTCTTGCTTTTACATGGAGTGGGAGAGTAAATGTAAAAAATCATAAATATCAAAATGATAACTCACCATTGGATGAAAATTGTAAAAATCTTAATTTAAACAAATATTCTAAGAATTATTTAAATCATTTATTTAACACAAATGAAATTCTTGGATCTATGCTTTTGACTCTTCATAATATTAACTTTTATCAGGAATTAATGTCAGCGATAAGAAATAATATTAAGAATGGAACATTTGATGATTTTCATGATAAATACATTGATAAGTTGTAAATACAAACTATTTGTCTCATAAATTCCTATTTGAATTATTTGAATAATTATGTATACACGATGTCATTCAGTAAAAAATGTGGGCCGTTAGCTCAGTTGGTAGAGCAATTCCCTTTTAAGGAATGGGTCGATGGTTCGAGTCCATCACGGCTCACCATTAAATTTCCATTTAATGGCTAAAAAACCCCATTCTTTTAACTCTTAAATATTTTTTCAAAAAGGTGTACGGTGAGTGTACGGTTTTAATATTTAAGATAATGAAGAATAGAAGCACTGTAAAATTCGGATTAATGTTTAAAGATAAAGCTAAAGACTTTATTTCTACAGCCCCAAATATTAAAGGTTATACTAAAGAAGGATTAATTGACAGCAAACCAATTGTTTTTTGTGCTTACAAGGGATTAGAGAGTTATCAATCATTAATTTATGGAGATAAGATTTTATCAATTAATGGAAAAAAAATTAAAAATATGTATGAATTTTATAAGATTAAAAACAAACTTAGTTGGAATTCTAAAGTAAATTTTAGTTTTATAAGAAATTCTCAAAAGAAAGATGTAACTATTAGATTAAAATCATTTAATAATTGGAAAAAAAAATTTCCACGTTTAGGCTTTGGTTTGAAACAGAATAACAACTATGTTGAATTTTTTGATCTTCAAATGCTTTCATCAGTTCTTCCAAAATGGACTTCAAATACCAAAATTCAAAGTGGAGATAAAATATTATCATTAAATAATAAAAAAATTACAACAATAAAAGATGTGTCTGATGTAATGAGTGATTTTATTCCAAATAAAATAATGAAAATTTCAGTTTTCAATGAAAATGGAGTAATTAATACTAAGATTAAAGTTATTAGCTATAATAGTTTTCTAAAATTAAATAGAGAATTTTGCTCCAAATATTGGCCCAAAAAAGCAGCTGAAATTTTATGTAAAGAATATGAAAATAATGATTTTTTTCTGAGTGAAAAATACAAACAAAAAATAATTAAAAAATATGAAAAACCCACTTACAAAAAAACATTATTAAAAGCTACAAATATTGCTTTAAAAAAAGGTAGGATTAAACTTACAAAAAAAGGAAAATTAAGAACAAAAAATAAATCTATTAGACTTTACACTTAAATAATTATTGTGTGATGACTTATAAAAAATAACTAGGGTGGGGTGATGAAGAAGAAAAAATCTTCAACAAATTTTTGGATTTGGTTCATTGTACTTTTCGCATTATGGCAATTATTCAAGTTTGGTGTGCTTAGAGATGGGTTTAAAAAAGAAACTAAACCAAATTCTACTTTAAATAATCTTCCAAAAATTGATAAAGAAATTTTGGATAAAATTACAGAGGATATTAAGAAAAATAAGTAGTGAATAAACTTAGGCATTGTAGAATTTGTGGGAAAAAAGGTATTAGATTTGCATCAGATGGATGTAAATATTGTGGCTCTGATTATGTAACAAATACCCAGTGGCATCTTGCTAAGCAAAAAGGTCTTACAAAAGGAAAAGTTATAAAAAAAAAGAAATATGGAATAAATCCAAATTTTTTTTCATCTTACGATCTTACAGATATACTTTACTATGTAGGTTTAATTTCTTTTATTCTTATAGTTTGGGTTTTACTAACAATTAATCCACTGGTAGCTATCACTTTTTTTACTATAATATCTGTTGTTATTTTATTCGCATATTTTGATAAAAAAAAATGACTAGAGTGGGGTTATTGGGAATTACACAGTGAGCAGATTCCCTGCAAGGAACTGCACAACAAAAAACTGTACACTTTCTAAACACTTGAAAAATAATTCTGAAAATCCAAAAACTAAACACTTTTTTTAAATTCCTAAAACTTAAGGTGTACAGTGAGTGTACAGTTTTATATTTGAAATTTTACGCATTTATTTAATTATAAACCCCTCATACGCATGTTAAACGAAGGTTTTTTTATTTAAAACTGGAAATTATGCTGTTGTGTAGTATTCTTTTAAGGAATGGGTCGATGGTTCGAGTCCATCACGGCTCACCACTTACTAGATTTTAATTGGTGGGTACTTAAATATTATATCTGAAGTCCATTCTTGAATTTTTTTAATCCTATTATCAGCTGATGGGTGAGTACTCATAAATTCAGGTGGAGCCTTACCTTTATTTGCTTCTTTCATTCGTTCCCATATTTTTACTGTCTCTTGAATATTGTAACCTGATAAAGAAGAAAATATTAACCCTAAATAATCAGCTTCACTTTCTTGTTTTCTATTAAATGGATTCATTATTCCTATTTGAGACAATAAACCAACAGTATTCATACCCGTAACTCTATTTACTGAAGAAAGTTTGCCACCACTAAAAATATCAATAAGCTGTGTTCCTGTATTAAGTAAAACGTTTCGGCTGGCTCTTTCAACAGAATGTTTTGCAACAGCATGAGCAATTTCATGACCCATCACAGCAGCTAATCCATCAGTATTTTTTGTCACTTCAAGCATACCTGTATAAACAGCTATTTTACCACCAGGCATACACCAAGCATTTTTAACTTTTTTGTTGTCAATAAGTATATATTCCCAATCAAAAAATTTTGTAGGGTCATCCATGTTAGATTGGTTGAAATATTCACTAATCGAATTTTCCATTTTTTTTCCAATTTCTTTAATTTGAGATAAACTTTTTTTATCACCACTCATTTTTTCTTTTTCTTTAATTTTTTCATAAATCGCAGCAGCTTGTGCATTTAATTTTGCCTCAGGAATAATCTTGAGTTGTTTTCTTTCAGTAATAGGGGTTGTTGTACAAGAATTTAGTACCATTCCACAGCATCCACATCCTAAGTAAGTTAAAAATTTTCTTCTATCCATTTGTTATTAACATTGATATTATTAATTTATGAATCTTAATAATAAAATTCTATTAGTACTTTTCATAATTGCAATAACTTTTGTAGTATATTCAAGTTTTAATTAATTTTATGGCCAAAATTAAAAAAAAAAGATCTTTAACGTTAATTTTAAGAAACTACTTTATTACAGGTGTGGTTGTTTTAATTCCAATAGGATTTACGTTATATTTAAGCAAAATACTAATAGGCCTATCATCGAATTTAATACCACAAAATATAAATCCCAATAATTATTTACCTTATGCAATACCTGGTATTGAAATATTAATTTCTATAGCTTTAATCACTATAGTTGGTGGTTTATCATTATCTTTTTTAGGGAAAAGAATATTAAAAATAATCGATGACTTGTTTAAAAGGATACCATTCTTAAGAACTATATATTCTGCAATCTTGCAAATGACTGAGTCATTTTCTAACAAAGATAATGACAAAAAAAGTGTAGTCTTAATAGAATATCCTAGAAAAGATGTTTGGGCCGTTGGTTTCGCAACTAAAGAAAACAAAGGCGAGATGGCGCAAAAAACTAATAAAAAGCTAATAAATGTATTTGTCCCAACTACACCAAATCCAACCAGTGGTTTTTTGTTAATGTTCCCTATAGAAGATGTAATTTACTTAAATATGACATTTGAAGAAGCTTCTAAATTTATTGTTTCAGCTGGCACCTCATCAAACAAAAATTAAGCTATATCATTTATTATATCAGCACGATCATATAATTTTATAAGTGGTTTGAATCTTTTTATATTTTCATTCGAATTCTCTATTCTTTTGATTTCTCTTTCTGCTAATAAAAAAAGATCACTATTATGAATGGGGTCTGCTAATTTAAAATTTTTAATTCCACTTTGTTTAAATCCTAAAACATCACCAAATCCTCTGATTTTCATATCTTCTTCTGAGATTAAAAAACCATCATTAGATTTTTTTAAAATATCAATTCTCTTTTTTGCATTTTCACTTAAATTAGATTTAAACATTAAAATACAAGTTGAACTTTTATTGCCTCTTCCAACTCTACCTCTAAGTTGATGTAATTGAGATAGACCAAACTTATTAGCATTTTCAATAACAATTACGTTTGCATTGGGAAAATCAATACCAACTTCAATAATTGTTGTAGATACTAAAATTTTAAAATCTTTATTAAGAAATCCGTTTAATATATCCTCTTTTTCTTGAGAAGTTGTTTTTCCGTGTAATAGCGCAACCTGGTTTGGAAATATTTTTTTAAGATATTCAAATTTTTTTACAGAGGAGGAGTGGTCTATTTTTTTTGATTCTTCAATCAATGGACAAACCCAAAAAATTTGATTATCAGCTTCAATTTCATTTTGAATAAACTTAATTACATCATCAATTTTACTTTCTAATTTACTGTATGTTTTGATCGGTTTTCTTGATTTAGGTTTTTCTTTTATAATTGATAAATCCATATCGCCATACATTGTCATTGTTAAGGTTCTTGGAATAGGAGTTGCTGTCATCAATAATACATCACAATCTTTACCACCTTTATCAGACAACTTTTTTCTTTGATTAACACCAAATTTATGTTGTTCATCTATAATAATTAATCCAAGTTTATTAAAAATTACTTTTTTTTGAAAAATTGCATGTGTACCAAAAATTATATCAATATTATTCTTTGCTAAATTTGTAAGAATATTTTTTTTTTCTTTATAATTAAATTTACCTGAAATTAACTCAATATTAAACTTTTGAGGAAATATCTTTTTGGCCAGTTCATAATGTTGCCTAGCTAAAATTTCTGTTGGTGCCATTAATGCAACTTGAAACCCAGAACTGACCGAATTAAATGCTGCCAATAATGAAACTATTGTTTTTCCACTACCAACATCACCTTGTAACAATCTAAACATTTTCGTTGAATGACATAAATCGTTGTTTATTTCGTTTAATACAGTTAATTGATCATTAGTTAATGAGAAATTTAACTTACTTATTATTTCATTTTGTTTTATTAAGTTTATTATTTTACTTACTTTTTTTTTCTTTTTTATTTTTTTTCTTATTTCTGAATTAACTAAAAAAGTTGAAAAAATTTCATCAAAAGCAAGACGTTGATAAAAAATTTTAGTGTAATTTCCAATATTTTCGGGTTTATGTAATTCTTTAATTGCATCATTCCAGCTTATATTTTGGAATTTTTCCATTATACTATTCGAATGCCATTCATCTAATTGAGGTAATTTTTCAATTATTTGATTAATAATTTTATTATAAACTTTTTCGGAAATTCCTTCTGTTAATGAATAAGTGTTATGCTTTTGTTTTATTAATGTAGAATCTTCAGATACATATTTTGGATTCGTTATTTGATATTTATTCCTAAAAAAACCTATCTTCCCACTGACTATAATTTCTTTACCTAAAGGTAAAATTTTTTTTATATAACCCTCATATCCATTAAAAAAGATACATTCTATTTCACCTGTTTCATCTGAACATAAAACTTTATTGGGTAAATTTCTTATTCTTGGAAAAGAATATTTTTTAGGAATTATTGATATTGTTTGATTTTCACCAATTTTCAAATCTTTAATTTTTGAGGATAAACTTCTATCTGTATAAGATTTAGGTAATTTCCATAGTAAATCAAAAATATTATTAATTTTTTTCTTTTTTAATAAGTTAGTTGTCTTAATTCCGACTCCTTTTAAAGAAGTTAAATCTGATAATAAATATTGATAATTTCTTTTAATATTCATAAATAGTTTATATATATTCTATTAATGTGTTCCAATATAGATCAATTAAAAAAAAAGATTATTTATAGATCAAATTATAGAGGAACAAAAGAAATGGATAAATTACTTGGAGCTTTTACCAAAAAATATATTGATACTTTAGATGCAGATGAACTTTACTTGCTAGAAAAACTTTTAGATATTGATGATAATAATCTTTATAATTTTTACAATGGCCTAAAAACTGAAGTAAAATTTGAGAGTAATAACATTAATCTTTTATTTAAAAAATTTAAATTCAACAAAAAATAATGGCGGAGAGACTGGGATTCGAACCCAGGAAAGAGTTGCCCCTTTGCCGGTTTTCAAGACCGGTGCTTTCAACCGCTCAGCCATCTCTCCTTGTAGAAGCTTTTATAATTAAAAATATTTAATTCAACTATAAAATAGTCTATTTAATAAAGTATTATTTAATTCATTAAAATGTCAATGAAACCAGAATTTAATAAAGGAATAATATTAACCTCATTGGGATCTTTTTGGTGGGGTTTTATTGGTGTTATATATTTTGAATATGTATCATTTATTGGTCATGTCGAGTTAGTAGTTCATAGATGTTTATGGACTACCATAATGTTAGTTCTTACAACTACATTTTTTTCAAAGTGGAATTTATTTTTAACCATTATTTCAAATAAAAAAAATTTATTTTATTTGTTAATATCAGGTTATCTAATTTTTATTAATTGGGCTGTTTGGATATATGCTGTAGCTACTGATAGAATTATTGATGCAAGCTTTGGGTATTTTATTATGCCAATTATAAGTATTTTACTAGGATATATTTTTTTTAAAGAAAATCTTAATAAGAAAAGAATTTTTTCAATTTCTTTAGTATTGGTTTCAATTTTTATATTAATTTTTTTTGATCTTAAAGACCTTCCATGGGTAGGTATTATTGTAGCTTTAAGCTGGGCTTTCTATAATTTGATTAGAAAAAAAATTAATGTCGATACGGATATTGGTCTTCTAATAGAAAGTTTGTATATCTTACCCTTTGCTATAGCAGCTTTTTACATAATAAGTAAAAATGGTTTCAATGATTTTAGTTTATCAAATCTAAATTTAAGTATGTTTTTAATGTTAGCAGGTCCAATGACAGTGATTCCTTTATTTCTTTATGTTAGAGGAGTTGAATTAATAGGTTTGGGACCAACTGGTATGATTTTTTATATAACACCAACATTACAGTTCATTTTAGGGTATTTTTATTATAATGAAGAATTTTCTTTAGTAAAATTTCTAAGTTTTATTATTATTTGGATTGCTGTAATTATATATCTCAAAGACCTTTATGAAACTAACTAATATATTTTTTTTAATTTTCACTCTTTTAAGTACAAATTTATTTGCTGAAAATCATTCTGATTTTATTAAATGGAAAAAAGACTTCAAGAATTTAGCTTTAGAAAACAATATTTCAGAAAAAACTTTTGACCTTGTTATGTCAAATGTCAAGTTTCTTCCTAATGTAATCAAATATGATAGATATCAACCAGAATTTTATGAAGATACAAAAACTTACATTTCGAAAAGAACCTCAACAAAAAAAGTTCAAAAAGGATTCAATTTTTTTAACCAAAATTCAAATTTGATAAATGAAGTTGAGCGAAAATTTGATATTGAAAAAGAATTACTTTTATCACTTATGGGTATAGAAACAAATTATGGTACATATGTTGGTAAGATGGACATCTTGTCTTCATTGGCTACTCTCAGTTATGATAAAAGAAGGTCACAATTTTTTACAAAAGAACTTTTAATCTTACTAAAACTTATAGATACAGGTCAAATTGATTACAAAACTTTGTATGGATCTTGGGCTGGAGCATTTGGTTTTTTTCAATTTATGCCCTCTACCATTAAAAACTATGCCATTGATTATGATAAAAATGATTACATAGATCTAAAGAATTCCATTGATGCTTATGCATCAGCGGCAAACTATTTAAACAATATGGGCTGGGATAGAAATTCTCATTGTTTTTATAAGGTGAAATTAAATAAAGATATTTCAAAAAAATATTTAAATGTATCAGCAAAAAAACTTATAAATAAAAGAAAAATTAAATATTTTAAAAAATTTATTGATGATTATCAAAAGTTAGATTTTGTTAATGAAAATTTAAAAGTAGCAATAATCACACCAGATAAAGATATAGTTCCTGATGCAGAAACTTTGAGTCCTGCATATATTGTTTTTGATAACTATGAGATAATATTAAAGTGGAATAGATCTTTAAGATTTGCCCTTGCTGTTTGTACTTTAAAAGACAAAATTAAAAATGAATTATAAAATAATTTTTTACTTAATAATAACAACTTTTCTATTTGCTTGTGAGCAATCTAATATCAAAAAATCCTCTAAAACAATATTTATTCCTGAAAATAATTATAAAAATTCTGGATTTGCTTTAGTATATAATAACAGTTTGGATAATATGAAAACTTTGGAGGATAGATCTTTAGGCATTTATCATAAATCTCTAAAAAAAAGATCAAAAGTAAAAATTTCAAACCCAACTAATGGTAAATATTTAATTGCAGAAGTAATATCAAATAAGATAAGATTTTCAAATTTTTATAACTCAGTTTTAAGTTTACGAATAGCCGAGGAATTAGAACTTAATCTCGATGAGCCTCTTGTGGAAATAATTTCAATTTTTAAAGATTCAACCTTTGTTGCAAAAAAAAGTAAAATGTTTGAAGAAGAAAGAGAGGTGGCTGAAAAAGCACCAGTTGATGGTATTCAAATAAATGATTTGAATTCAAAAAAAACTCAAAAAAAAGTTATTACAAAAAATAAATTTTCTTACTCAATTAAGATTGCTGACTTTTATTATGAAGATACAGCTTTTATGATGAAAGATAGAATTAAAAACGAAACTTCAATTAGAAAACTGAAAATAAGTAGACTATCAAAAACAAAATATAGGGTATTAATAGGCCCTTTTAATGATATAAAAAGTTTAAAAGACTCTTTTGAAAATTTGAGTATTTTTAATTTTGAAAATTTAGAAATTTTAAAAAATGATTAAAAAATTTATTATAATTTTATTTATCAATTTGTTCATTTCACAAATTGTGAATGCAGAACTAGAAATAAAAGCTAGAACTGCAATTTTACAAGATTTTTTATCTGGAGAAATTTTATATGAAAAAGAACCAGATAGATCTATTTATCCTGCTTCAATGACAAAAATTATGACCAGTATAATTGCTTTTGATTTAATCAAATCTGGTGATTTAAGTTTAGATGAGAATTTTATTATTTCTGAAAAAGCTTGGAGATTATCAACTGCAGGTTATTCCTCAATGTTTGTTATGATAGGTGATGAAGTTTCTGTTAAAGATTTATTAAAAGGTATAATAGTCGCGTCTGGAAATGATGCTTGTATTGCTCTAGCAGAAGGTATAGCAGGGACGGAAGAAGAGTTTGCTATAATGATGACCTCAAAAGCAAAAGAGTTAGGTATGAACAATACTAATTTTGCTAATTCATCAGGAATTAATGATCCAGATAATTATTCTACTGTAAAAGACATAATGATTATGTCGAATTATTTAATTAAAAAACATCCAAAATTTTATGAATGGTTTAGTGAAAAAGAATTTACTTGGGATAGAACTGGTGGTGATCCAATCACTCAGGGAAACAGAAATCCCTTATTGTATAAAAATATTGGTGCTGATGGAATCAAGACTGGTTATTTAGCTGTTGAAAGATATTCCCTAGCATCATCAATAGAAAGAAAAGGTAGAAGACTTATTGCTGTAGGCAGTGGTTTTGAAACAAAAAATGATAGATCAAAACAAAGTGCTAAACTTTTAACTTATGGTCTTACGAATTTTGATTTAGTTGAAATTTCAATAAAAGATAAAGCATTTTCAAGTGTTGATGTTTGGTTGGGAAAAAATGATCAAGTTAAAGTTTACACAAAAGACGATATTTACAAAATAATTAAAAAAGGGCAGAAAAAAAAGTTAAAAGCTAAAATTATTTACGATGGACCAATTGAAGCTCCAATTACAAAAGATCAAATACTTGCAAAGCTCAAGATAATTTATGACCAAAATCTAATAGGTGAATATGATTTATTAGCTATTAATGATGTTAAAAAAGTAAATATCTTTTCTAGATTAATGAAATCTTTGAATTATCTAATTTGGGGCGATGTCTAAGAAACCTTTAATCGTTTTTGAAGGCATAGAGGGTAGTGGTAAAAGTTATCACTTATCAAGTGTTTCAAAATATTTAAAAAAAAAAAAAATTGACCATATAAAGTTAAGAGAACCAGGTGGTAGTTTAAATGCTGAAAAAATTCGAAAATTAATATTAGATAAAAAATCAAACTTTAATAAAAATACAGATTTGTTGCTTTATCTATCAGCAAGAAGTGAAAATATCGATTTAATAAAGAAATATTTAGGAAAAAAAGTTATTTTAATTGATAGATTTATTGACTCAACAATATCCTATCAACACTACGGACTAGGTGTTAATTTAAATTTGATTAAAACAATTAATAATCATCTTATAAAAGATATAAAAATAGATTTTACATTTTTGAATATTGTTAATAAAATTAATATGGTTAAAAGACTTAGCTTGAGAAAATCTTTGAATCGATATGATAAGTTTAATAATTCTTTTTATCAAAAAGTTCAAAATGGTTTTTTAAAATTGGCTAAAATGAACAAAAAAAAGTATTTAATAATAGACTCAAATTTAAACATCAATGAGAATAAATCCATTATAATTCAAAAGATCAATAAATTAATATGACATACATTGAGCCTATTAACCAAAATAAACTATTTGGTTTGGATAAATTTATTTCAGAAATGATAGAATTATATGAAAATAAGAAATTGCCTAGTAGAATATTGCTTAGTGGGCAAAAAGGAATTGGAAAATCAACTTTATCTTATCATTTGATTAATTATATTTTATCAAAAAATGAAGATCATAATTATGATTATGAGAAATTTGAAATTAACTCAAAAAACCATTCATTTAAAACTATTTTAAATAGATCAAATCCAAATTTTATTTTAATTGATATTGACTCAGAAAAAAAATTTATTGATATAAGTCAAATTAGAAACTTAATTTCAAATTTGAATAAATCTTCTTTCAATTTAAAGCCTAGATTTGTTCTAATTGATAACATTGAATTTCTTAATACTAATTCGATTAATGCATTATTAAAAATTTTAGAGGAACCTTTGCCAAATGTATATTTTATTTTAATTAATAATAATAAAAAAATTTTAAGAACATTATTGTCTAGATGTATAAATTTCAATATTTCTCTATCTAATAAAGAATGTTTAGAAGTAGCTAGTAAATTATTAGAAGATAAATTGGACAAGTATATAAACAAAGAATTAATTAATTATTATATGACACCTGGAAATATTTATAATCTAATTGTTTTCGGAAAAAATAATGATTATGATTTAGCGAACACCGATTTAAAACATTTTCTTAAAGATATTATTCAAAATAAACACTATAAAAAAGATAACTTAATTAGATTTATGATCTTCGATTTTATTGAATTTTATTTTAACAAAATAAACTTATCTTTTTCAGAGAAAATTTCTAACAAATATAGTTATTTTTTAAAAAAAACTTCTGATACAAAAAGATTTAATTTAGATGAAGAGTCATTATTAACAGAGTTTAATGATAGTATATTAAATGAGTAAAAACTATTACATAACAACTCCCATATATTACCCTTCTGCCAAACCTCATATGGGTCATGCGTATTCAAGTATAATTGCTGATTTTTTTTCAAGATTTAAAAAGATAGATGGATACAATGTCTATTTTTTAACAGGGACTGATGAACATGGATTAAAAATACAAAGAGCAGCTGAAAAAAAAGGAGTTGATACATTAAAATTTTGTGATGAAATAAGTCAAACTTTTAGAGATCTTTCAAAAACTCTTAACCTTACTAATACTGATTTTATAAGAACTACAGAAGAACGCCACAAATTATCTGTAAAAAATCTTTGGAAAGAATTAAAAAAAAATGATGAGATCTACCTTTCTAAATATTCAGGATGGTATTCAGTTTCTGATGAAGCCTTTTATTCAGAAGATGAGATTGAAGATATTGATGGAAAGAAACGAGCAGTTTCATCTAAATCTTCTGTAGAATGGTTGGATGAGGAATCTTATTTTTTTCGATTATCAAAGTGGGAAAAGCCTTTGCTTAAATATTACAAAGATAATCCAAATTTTATATCTCCTGCATCTAGAAAAAATGAGGTTATAAGTTTTGTTAAAAATGGTCTTAAAGATTTATCTATTAGCAGAAAAAGTTTTTCATGGGGTATTCAAGTTCCAGATGATAAAGATCATGTTATCTATGTTTGGCTTGATGCATTAACAAACTATATTAGCGCATTAAATTATCCAAACACTGATGATCAATTATTTAAACAATTTTGGCCTGCTACAACTCATTTAATTGGAAAGGATATTTTAAGATTTCATGCAGTATATTGGCCAGCTTTTTTATTAGCAGCAAATATTTCACTTCCCAAAGCTGTTTATGGCCATGGATGGATACTATCTGGTGAGGAAAAAATGTCAAAATCAAAAGGAAATATTTTAGATCCAATTGAAATCATAGATCAGTATGGTCTTGATCCATTAAGATATTATTTGATTAAAGAAGTATCTTTTGGAAATGACGGAAACATTTCACAAGATAGGTTAGAAGATTGTATAAATAGCGATTTAGCAAATAATTATGGAAATTTATGTCAACGAGTCATTACATTTGCTATTAAAAATTGTGATAGCAAAATTCCAGATAAGATTGAATTCAAAAAAGATGATCTAAAGATTTTAGATAATTTTGAATCAAATTTAGATTTAATCAGAGGTAAAATTGATGAACATGATTTAAACTTTTATATTAATTTTATTGTAAATTCTCTGTTTGAAGCAAATAAGTATTTTAATGATCAAGAACCATGGAAAAAAAAAGATGACTTATTAAGACTCAATACAATTGTATACACAACTTTAGAAATAGTTAGAAAAATAAGTTTTTTACTTTATCCAATCATTCCAAGTTCATCATTAAAAGCTCTGAAAATATTTGATATATTGGAAAAAGATATTGTATTAGACTCGATTACTAATAATGAATTTTTAGCCAAAAATAAGAAAATTAATTCAATAGATATCCTTTTTAAGAAAATAGAAAAAAAAGATGATTGATTCACATTGTCACTTAGATCATGAACCACTTTTTAGTAATCTTGATGATATTTTAAAAAGATCGAAAAATGCAGGTATAAAAAAACTTCTTACTATATGCACAACATTAAAAAGTTTTGAAAAAATAAAACAATTAATTAAGAGGGATGATATGATTTTTGGTACTTATGGAATTCATCCACATGAAGCTAAAAATGATAAGGTTACATCTCAATTAATTATTAATGAAATTAATAACAATAAAAGAATTATTGGTATTGGTGAAACAGGCTTAGATTTTTATTACAATCATAGTGATAAAATTGATCAACTTAAAAGTTTTGAAGAACATATTAAAGCTGCTATTAAGCTGAATATTCCCCTGATAATACACTCAAGAAATGCAGATGAAGACATGCTGAATATATTAAATAATTTTAAAAATTTTAATTTAAAAATTTTGATGCATTGCTTTACAGGATCAAAAAATTTTGCAATCAAATTATTAGATTTAAATGCATATTTTTCAGCTAGTGGGATAATAACTTTTAAGAATTCAATAGATTTACAAGAAACTTTTAAATTTATTCCTTTAGAAAAAACGCTTATTGAAACTGATAGTCCTTATTTGGCACCTGTCCCTAATAGAGGAAAAAAAAATGAACCTTCATTTGTTAGATTTACTGCTGAAAAGTTAGCTTCTATTAAAAACATAACTACAGAACATTTAATAAAAAGTACAACTGCAAATTTTAATACTTTATTTAGTTAAGAAATGAAATTTATTATTTTAGGTTGTGGAAGTTCAATGGGTGTACCGAGGGCTGATGGTTTTTTTGGAAATTGTAATCCTAAAAATCCAAAAAATTATAGAACAAGATGTTCAGCTTTAATCAAATCAAAAAATGAGACTATTATTATTGATACATCACCTGATTTGAGACAACAATTAATTAATAATAATATCAAAACAATTGATAAAGTTTTTTATTCTCACATGCACGCAGATCAAACTCATGGAATAAATGATTTAAGAGTCTTCTATTTAAAAAATAAGAAGACTATTCCTATTTTTGCTGACCATAAAACAAAAGAATATTTATTAAATTCGTTTAACTATTGTTTTACAAATAATAATAAAGAATATCCTGCGATATTGAGATTCAAAAATATTAATAAAAGATTATTCATTAAGGATGGAAAAAAAAAGATATCAATAAAGCCTATTGTTGTTAAGCATGGTAAAGTTAATAGTATCTGTTATATTTTAGATAATAAGCTTGCCTATATAAGTGATGTAAGTAGCATAAATCTTAAACACTATAAATATTTTAAGAATCTTAAATATTTAATCATAGATTGTTTGTGGCTTAGATATCATCCATCTCATTTAAATTTAGAGAATTCATTAAAACTTATAAATACGTTTAAACCTAAAAAAGCAATATTAACTAATTTGCACTCAGATTTAGACTACAATTACTTAAAGAAAATATTACCAAAAAATGTATTACCAGCTTATGACGGATTAAGTTTAAATCTATAATATTTCTTCAATCTTTTTTATCAGTTTATCAGATGTAGGATTTGTGAAAGATGAGAAAGTATCATGTATTTTTCCCTCTTTATTAATTAAAATTTTATGAAAATTCCATTTTGGTACTGCGGATTTTCCATGATTTTTTTTCGCCCATTTAAATATTTCATGAGCATTATCACCTTTTACATCAGTAATAGCAGTTAATGGAAAGTTGATGTTAAAATTTACTTCACAAAATTTTTTTACATCTTCATTATTTTTTTTTTCTTGATTAAAAGAATTAGATGGAACACCAAACACAATTAAACCTTTGGAATTATATTTATCCCATAATTTTTGTAGATCTGTATATTGTTTAGTAAAACCACAATAACTAGCTGTATTCACAAGCAAAACAACTTTATTTTCAAAAGTATCAAGATTTATTATCTCACCATTTATACCTTCGATTTTAAAATCGAAGAAAATTTTTTCGTATTCAGCCATAGATGAACTTTTAAAAAAAAACATTAATATTGTAAATCCTATAATTAAATTCTTTTTCATTATTGAAGTTATTTGTTAGGCGTAAGTAATATCAAAAAATAACCAGCTAAAGTGGATAATAGTGACCCAGTCAAAACGCCAATTTTAACTCCATCCATATATTGCATATTCTCTACAAATGCTAAATTACCAACAAAAAGACTCATTGTGAAACCAATACCAGTAAGTATACCAACTCCATAAAAATTATACCAGTTTGAATTATTTGGCATTTGTGCAATCTTCATTTTAATTGACACATATGAAAAAACAAAAACTCCTAATTGTTTTCCAATAAATAATCCTAACAAAATTCCTAATGGAACTTTATCTAACAATGAATTTAAGGATAAACCATCTAGAGAAACTCCAGCATTAGCAAATGCAAATAATGGCATTATACCAAATGCTACATAGGGACTAATTGCATGTTCAACTTTAACTAATAATGAATAATCTTTTTCTTTTTTTCTGTGTGGTATTGTCATTGCCATTAGGACACCAGCAATTGTTGCATGTATTCCAGAATTATGTGTAAAATCCCAAAGAAATATACCTACAATCAGATAAGGTAGAAATTTTTTAACATTTAATTTATTAATAAATAGTAAAATAATAAAAGCTGCCAACATTAGCATCAAATATTTTATACTTAAGTCACCTGAGTAAAATAATGCTATAATTACAATCGCACCTAAGTCATCAATAATAGCAAGAGCTGTTAAAAAAACTTTTAATGAAATGGGAATTCTTTTCCCTAAAAGTGATAAAACTCCCAAAGAAAATGCAATATCTGTGGCCGAAGGTATGGCCCAACCATTTAATGTTTCGCCATCACCAAAATTTATAAACACATAAATTAGGGCAGGGACCACCATACCACCAACAGCAGCGATTATGGGAAGAAGAGCTTGTTTAATATTAGATAATTCACCTTGTAAAAATTCTCTTTTAATTTCTAAAGTCACAAAGAAAAAGAAAATAGCCATCAAAGCATCATTAATCCAATGTATTACAGACAATTTTAATCCAAAATTATTTATTCCTATAAACAAATAATCATTTAATGTTGAAAAATATAATTCCGATAAACTTGAATTGCTTACAATTAAAGCAACTATAGCTGCAAATAATAAAATTAATCCACTTGCTGCTTCAAGTTTAAAAAACCATTTGAAAGGTTTGGATAAATAATTAATCATTTTCTAAATCAAGTCTTTAACGAAAAGTTCAACATCTTTCAATGTTTCATAAAAACTAAATAATAAAAATTCTAAGTTTGGAAAGAAAACATATAAAGGTGATTTAAAGGTATCTAAAATGATTATTAAACTTATAATTGAAATTATTCCTACCAATACATAAGATAAAAATTTTGAAAAGGAAAAAAAAGACCTAGGTTGGTATTTAACTATTTCTGAACCTTTATTCTTATTTATATTAATATTTGTTTTTGAAAAATTATCAGTTTTAATTCTTTTTTTAGATGATGTTATTGAAGGTTTTTTTTTAATAGTTTTTGGTTTTATTATATCTGTTAAATTTTGGTCATTTTTATTAAAAAACCAAACATGGTTACAAGAACCACATTGAATAGTTCTCCCTTCATGAGGTATTAAATCTGAATTAACATTAAATTTTTTGTTACAATTAACGCACTCTATAATCATCATCTTTATATATCAGATTTTAATAAAAATTCCTTTATTTTAGCAATCTTTGTACTTTGAAATAATTAATAAGTGCTGTATTAGTACATCACTCGGAGTGTAGCGCAGCCTGGTAGCGCATCTGGTTTGGGACCAGAGGGTCGCAGGTTCGAATCCTGCCACTCCGACCATTATTATGAAAAAAGCCAAAATATATATTCCTAATAAAAGCCCAATGCAATCTGGTTTTGGAAAGACTGACAAGTGGATATTGGAATTTGAAACTAAGGACAGTACCACAAACCCATTGATGGGATGGGAAAGTTCAAATGATACTTCGGCTGAAGTTAAACTAGAATTTTCTTCAAAAGATTTAGCAATAAATTATGCTAAAAAAATGAAAATCATTTACGAGGTAATTGAACCAAAAAAAAGAAAAATCGTAAAAAAATCATATGCTGATAATTTTTTAAATTAAAAAACCTATGATAAAAAGTTTTTTTTATAATAAAGAATGGCGTCTTTGGTCGTGGGGTGGCCTGTTTATTTTGATTATCTCACTTTGGATACAAGTAAGTTTAACAGTTGCTATAAATACTTGGTATGGTGGTTTTTATGATTTACTTCAAAATGCTGGGGATTATAAAGATAATCCTTTAGATGGAATCTCAATATTTTATGCGAAATTAGTTTCTGTACAATATACATTAAATGGATTTGAGGGAGATATTTCTTTCGCAGAAATTGTTTTTCCTTACATATTTGTAGCTATCTTTACAGGTTGGTTTACAAGAATTTATGGATTGAAATGGCGTGAAGCAATGACGTTTAGTTATATACCAAGATGGCAATCTGTTGAAGAAGAGATAGAGGGAGCAAGTCAAAGAATTCAAGATGATTGTTATAAGTTTGCCAAAATAGTAGAGTCATTAGGTTTGCAGGTGATAAGAGCTATTATGACTTTGATAGCATTTATACCAATTTTATGGGGTTTGAGTGATAAAGTAGATATACCGATATTAAGAGATATTGAGGGATCTTTGGTTTGGTTCTCACTAATTGTTTCTTTAGGTGGATTAATAATCTCTTGGTTTGTTGGCATAAAACTACCAGGTCTTGAATATAACAATCAAAGAGTCGAAGCAGCTTTTAGAAAAGATTTAGTGTTGGGTGAAGATAATAAAAAAGATTACGCTCAAACAAATGTTCTTAGAGATTTATTTACAGGCATAAAATATAATTATAATAGATTATTTTTACATTATGGATATTTTGATGGCTGGATGACAACTTACGACCAATTTATGATTATTGCTCCATATTTAATAATGGGGCCAGGTTTATTTACAGGATTAATCACTTTGGGCGTATTGGTACAAGTTTCTAACGCTTTTGCTAGAGTTCATGGTGGTTTTGCTTTATTTCTTCATAATTGGACCACAATAACTGAATTAAGAAGTATTTATAAACGTCTAGGTGAGTTTGAGTATAATCTAAAAAGATATGAAAAGGTTAGAGTTTAATGAGTGAAACTACATTATTTTTATTAATTACTTTATTTATAGTTTTTATTATTTATGCTGTCCATGTATATGACAAAATATTAGTCAAACGTATTAATGAACATGAAGAGAAACTTGAAAAAAAAGGAATATTAAAAAGACATTATTACAAAAAAGATAATGACAATAGATAATAAATTAGAAAATTTATTTTTAAATGTTTCAAGTAGAGCTGCTTTATCGTCATATCACTTAGTTGGAAAAAAAGACAAGATTGCTGCTGATAAAGCAGCTGTTGATACAATGAGAAATGAATTAAATAAAATTAATATGAAAGGAAAAATTGTAATAGGCGAGGGTGAACTTGATGATGCACCAATGCTTTTTATTGGTGAAAAACTGGGCACAGATACTGGCCCTGAACTAGATATAGCAGTTGATCCTTTAGAAGGTACAAATTTTGCAGCAAATAACCTTCCAGGTGCTTTATCTGTTATATCTGTCGCAAACAAAAATAATCTTTTTAATGCTCCAGAAACTTACATGGATAAAATTTCAGTTAATTTATCAGACCCAAATATTGTTGATTTAGATTATCCTATAAAAAAAAATATATTTAACTTAGCTGAATACAAAAATAAAAAACCTGAAAATTTGACTGCATGTATTTTGGATCGCCCTAGACACAAAGAAATAATCAGTGAGCTAATAAAATTAAAAGTAAAGCTAAAGCTAATAACAGATGGTGATGTTTCCGGAGCTCTACTAGTAACAGATGAAAAATATGGTGTTGATTTATTTCTTGGTATAGGTGGTGGACCCGAAGGTGTATTAGCAGCATCGGCCTTAGATGCTTTTGATTGTAATTTTCAGGGTAGATTTTTATTTAAAACTGAAAAAGATAAGGAAAGGGCCTCTAAAATGGGTATTAAAGATTTTGAAAAAAAATACGAATTAAATGAAATAGTTTCTGGTGATTCAATATTTTGCGCAACTGGAATTACCTCTGGGGATTTAGTTGAAGGTATTAAAATTGAAAAAGATGAATTTATTTCTGAAACTTTAATTACTCACAAATCAACTGGATTAAAAAAAATTATAAAAATTAAACAAAAAATTTGATACTTTTATAATTAAAAAAACTTGATAAATAATACTTTTTACACTACAAAACATCTCTTTGGTCCCTTCGTCTATCGGTTAGGACACGTGGTTTTCATCCTCGAAAGAGGGGTTCGATTCCCCTAGGGACCGCCATTATCTATGTCATATTATGTGTACATGTTAGTATGTATCTCTTCACTTAAAAAAAGAACATATGTTGGTTATACAAGTAATCTCAAAAATAGATTGAAAAATCACAATTCTAACAAAGGTGCCAAATATACTAAAGGGAATAAATGGAAAATTGTTTATAGAAAGAAATTTTTATCTAAAACAAAAGCAATGTCTTATGAATATATTTTAAAACATGATAGAAAGAAAAGACTTAATATTTATAATAATTATAAATGAATATTTCAATATTACTTCCATATAAAGAAAATTATTCAAAAGAAATGGCTGGAGCTGTATCTTTATTCGTTAAAGATACAAGTATTATAAGTATTTTTAAAAAATCAATTAAAATATTTGGATCTACAAAAAGTAAAAAATTTTTGAGTAAGAATTATATTAATTTAAATCCAAAAAAAAACATTTTAAAAAGTGCAAACAAGGAATATGTGAGATCATTTTTAATACATCCAAAAACAAAAGATACTCATATTTTAGAAATTCATAATAGACCTAACTATATTAAGCAAATAAGAGAATTATATAAAAAAAAAATTTTTTTATATTTTCATAATGATCCGCTTTCAATGAATGGTTCAAGAACTGAAAAAGAAAGAGACTATTTAATCCGAAGTGTAGATAAAATTATTTTTAATAGTAAATGGTCAAGAAATAGATTTTTTTTAAATTCTAAATTTAAAGAACTCATGATAAATAAATCAGAAATTTGTTATCAGTCTACTAGTAAGGTCTCTTTAGATTTTAGAAACAAGAAAAAAATAATAACTTTTATAGGTAAGTTAAACTCCGCTAAAGGTTTTGATATATTTGGTAATGCTGTTATCAAAATTTTAGATAAATATAAAGATTGGAAAGCTTATATAATTGGTGATGAACCTAGAGAAAAAATGTTTTTTCACCATAAAAATATAATTAACTTAGGATTCAAAAATAATGATTTCATACTTAATCTGTTAAAAAGAGTCAGTATTTCAGTTGTTTGTTCAAGATGGGATGAACCTTTTGGAAGAACTAGTTTAGAGGCAGCTAGTAGAGGTTCAGCTGTAATTATAAGCAACAGGGGAGGCTTACCTGAAACAACCAAATCTGCAATAATATTAAAGTCTCTTGATGTTAAAAATTTATATAATGAAATTGCAAGTCTCATTGAAAATAAGAATGAATTATTAAATTCTCAAAAATCAAATTATAAAAACTTTTTTTTAACCCATACTTATGTTTCAAATATTTTAGATGGTATTCGTAAAAAATTTCAAATTAACAAAATTAATATTAATAGTAAAAAAATTTTAAAAATAATGCATATAACAAATTTTAATTATCGCTTTGATGGCAGATTGCATTATAATACTGGGAGAAGATTAAATAATGGTTTTGTAAGATTGGGTCACAATGTTCTCACAGTGAGTGATAGGGATATACTACATAATAAAAAAAATTTTAATGATCTTGCAGGTTCAAAATCTCTTCAATCTTCAATTATAAATAATTATAATAATTTCAAACCAGATTTAGTAGTACTGGGTCATGCAGACAATGTAAATAATGAGACTTTAAAATATATTAAAAAAGATAAAACTTTAATAACTCAATGGTTTTTAGACCCAGTAGGAAGATTTGGACCAGACTATTTAAATAATAAAAATAGAATTTTACATAAACATGATTTAATAGATAGCACATTTTTAACAACCGATCCTCGTTCTTTAGATTTCAAAATTAATAATAGTTACTACTTACCAAACCCATGTGATGCATCTTTCGAAATTTTGGAAAATTATAATAAAGTATGTGATAATGATTTATTCTTTGCAATGAGTCACGGTGTTCATAGAGGACATCTTAAAAAAGGTAAAAAAGATGATAGAGAATTATTTATAAACAAACTTATCAAATTAAACAAATCAATTAAATTTGATATCTATGGAATGTTTGACAATCAACCTATTTGGGCTGATAATTTTTTAAATAAAGTGTCCAATTCATCTATGGGCTTAAACTTGAGCAGAGGAAAACCAATTAAATATTATAGTAGTGATAGACTAGCACAATTAATGGGTAATGGCTTGCTCACATTCATTGATAAAAAAACTTCTTTTCAAGATTTCTTTTCTAATAAAGAAGTTATCTTTTATGGAGATATACATGATTTAAGTTACAAATTAAATAAGTACAAAAAAGACAAAAAACAAAGAAAAAAAATTGCAAAAAATGGTAAAAAAAAATACTTTAAATTTTTTAATTCAACATTAGTTGCAGATTACATCATTAAAAAAACCTTAGATTTTAAAAAACAAAAAAAGTATTTATGGGAAAAATAGCAATCATCACAGGTATAAGTGGTCAAGATGGATCTTACCTGGCAGAATTATTGATTAAGAAAAAATACAAAGTTTATGGAATTTTAAATCCTCAAAAAAAAAAAGATTTTAAAAATTTGAAAAATATTAAAGACAAACTATATTTTAAAAATATTGATATTAATAATTATCCTAAGATTAAAAATTTAATAAAGAAAATTAAACCAACTGAATTTTATCATTTAGCAGCACAAAGTTTTATAAATTACAAATTTGAGGATGAGTTTTTTAGATTGAATCCAAATATTAATGGTACTCATTATATATTATCTGCTATCAAACAATTTTCACCAAGAACAAAATTTTACTTTGCTGCTTCCTCAGAATTATTCGGTAACGTTAAAAATTCTCCACAAAATGAAGATACTAAGTTCAATCCAAGGTCAGCCTACGGTGTATCTAAAGTTGCTGGTTTTTATCTAACAAAAAATTATCGAGAAGCTTACAATATTCACGCCTGTTCAGGAATTTTATACAATCATGAATCACCAAGACGTAATGAAAATTTTGTGTCTAGAAAAATTACAAAAAATTTATCTTTGATATTAAAAGGGAAAACTAAGAAAATTGTATTAGGAAACATTAATTCCAAAAGAGATTGGGGTCATGCAAAAGATTATGTTTACGCAATGTGGAAAATGATGCAATTAAATAAGCCTCAAGATTTTGTTATTGGAACTGGCAAAACACATTCTGTTAAAGACTTTATTAAATTTGCTTTTCAACACGTGAATCTAAATTATAAAAAATATATTAAGATTGATAAAAAATTATTTAGACCAAATGATAAAGTTATTTTAAGAGCCAATTATTCTAAAGCTAAAAAAATCTTAAAATGGAAGCCCAATATTAGTTTTAAATCTTTAGTTAAGGAAATGGTTGAACACGATTTAAATAAATAGACTAATGAGTAAAAAAGTTCTTATATTTAAAAATGACAGAACGGGAGACTTATTTGTTTCTTTAAATGCTATAAATAAGATTATAAACAAACATTCAAATGATCACATAGATATTTTTTTATCTGATGTTAATCATAAATTTAGTTTTTTATTTCCTACTATAAATAAAAAAATCCTATCAATGAAACTTTCAATTACCAATAAAATAAAGATTTTTTTTTATTTATTATTCAATAATGTAGAAACAGTTTATATATTAACACCGAAACAGTATTATTATTTTCTTCCTTTTTTTTTTAGAAAAATAAAATTTTACGCTATCACTATAAAATCTATTAAAAGTCGTCCAAGCAATTTTTTTGTAAAATATCTTTATAAATATTCTCAAATAGATCGAATAAACATAAAAAAAAGAAAATCTTCTTATGAGATTCAAAGTGAATTAATTGATACAAATCTTAATAAGAATTACCTAAATAATGATTTTTTAATCAATCATTCATTTAATTATCCCAAAAATTTTATTTTTTTTCACTATAAACGTAATTTATTTGAAAATTTATTAAAATGGAATCTTGAAACAACATGTAAATTTTTAGATTTTTTAAATACTAAATATGAAAATATATTATTTTCTTCTGAGCTAAATGATAAAAAAATAAATGATTTTTTTTCAAGTAAATTTAATACATACGACTATAATAACGGCAAAGAAAAAGTGTTAAACAAAAAAGGTATTTTTTTTCTAAAAAATATTGATGGATTTGATTTGTTTGATGCTGTGAAAAAATCCTCTAAAATAATAAGTCCTGAAGGTATCATTACCCATATGGGCTATTATCTTAATAAACCTATATTAGCCCTTATGCATTTTAATTTATACAATAGACAGGATTTTATTAATCAAATTATATCTTGTAAAGAATGGTTCCCTCCCAAGAACTACAGCTTTATAGTTTTAAAAAAAGATTTTGATCAATCTGTTACCAAGTTATTAAAAAGAATTTAATATTGATGAATAAAAAAAAAATTATATATTTTTTAGAAAATTCTTTTGATTATAATGGTAAGGATCTTGACAAAGAAACCATTGGAGGATCTGAAAAAACTTTAATCAATATATCCAATATTTTAGCTAGTGAAAAGTTGTTTGAAGTTAAAGTCTTCAATAATACTTCAAACCCTTTAATGGTTAGCCGTGTATCTTGGAAAAATATTAGTGAAATTAATGAAATAGACAATCCTGATTATGTAATATCTATGTCTGATGCTAATCTTTTTAACAAAATTAGTTCAAAGAATAATTTCTTATGGTCTCATAGTGTACAATCTTTTGAAAAATTTATAAGAAAGAAACAATTATTTCCATATTTAAAATTTAAACCAGTAATGATTCTAGAAGGGGACTATCATCATAAGACAAGAAGTTTTTTGACGTCTTTTTTTGGGAAAAAAATATTGCAAATTGCTCCTGATGACGATTTTATTAATACAAAAATTGATTTAAAATATATTCCACCACCTAATGCTATATTTACTACTAAGTCTGATCGAAATTTAAAATTTTTACTAGATGCATGGCATCAAATTAAAAAAACTAGCTATAAATCAAAACTGTTTATAAATCCTCCTTTTTTGTTATCTGAAGACAATAAGAAAGATGACATAAATTTGAGAAAAAAAGCTGATAAAAAATTGTTAATACAGGACCTTATTAACTCTAAAGTTTTTTTAACACCTGGACATAAAACAGAAGTATTTTGTTTAGCTGCTGAAGAAGCAAGAGAACTTTGCATACCAATTGTTACTATGGGTTATGGATGCCTTTATGAAAGAGTCGAACATAAAAAAACAGGCTTTATTGCTAAAAATCAAAAGGAATTTATTGATTATACAAATTTAATACTTAACAATGATAATGTTTATTTGGAGTTGAGAGAAAATTTAATTAAAAAGAAAAATTCTAGAAATTACAATGATGTTAAAAACGATTTTATTAAGTTATTAAATATAAATGTTTGATTTAGTGATTCTTGTAGGTGGTAAAGGAAAAAGACTTGGTAAAATTACTATGAAAACGCCCAAACCATTAATCAAAATTAATAATAATAATTTTTTAGACATATTATTAAGTAAATTAATTAAATATAATTTTAAAAAAATTTTTTTATTATGCTCTTATAAAAAAGAAAAGTTTTTTAACATTTATCATAAAAAAAAAATACATCATTCGAAAATAATTTGCATAAATGAAGGAGAACCAAAAGATACTGGTGGTGCTTTGTATAAAGTTAAAGATAAAATTAAAGGAAGTTTCTTTCTATTAAATGGAGACTCCTTTTTAAATTTAGATTTAAATTTACTTTCAAGAAACATTCAAAATGATGTAGTTGGAACAATGGCTATTACTAACAATTATGATTATAAAAAAAATACAAAAATGAATAATCTAGAACTCTCAAACTCTGGCTTGGTAAGATATTCTAAAAAAAAAACTAAGCTAATGAATGCTGGTATATATTTTTTTAAGAAAAATGTTTTTAAATATATAAAAAATGAAAAAATTTCATTGGAAAATGATATTTTAGATAAACTTATATCGAAAAATAAGCTTAAAGGTGTTTATTCAAAAAAAAAATTTATTGATATTGGGACACCAAAAAATCTCCGATATATTAAAGATAATCCTTATCTTTTTAGTCCTAAAACTGTTTTTTTAGATAGAGATGGCGTTATAAATAAATTAAATTCGAATAGATATGTAGAAAATTTTAATCAATTTAGATTTTTGCCAGGCGTTAAAAAGGGTATAAAATTTCTAAATAAACAAAACTTTCTAGTTATAATTATTACTAATCAAGCATGTGTTGGTAAATCAATTATTAGTGAAAAAAAATTGAATGATATACATGATAAAATGAAGAAAGCTTTACACTTAAGTAATAAATCATTTATAAACGATATCTTTTATTCACCTTATTACAAGTTTTCAAAAAATAAAAAGTATAGATTATTACAATTTGATAGAAAGCCTAATCCAGGAATGCTTTTGAAAGCAATTAAAAAGTGGAATCTAAATAAAAAAGATACTTTTTTTATAGGCGATAGTGTATCAGATTATAATGCTGCTAAAAAAATAGGTTTAAAATTTTATTATAAAAAAACAACTTCTCTGTATAAACAATTAAAGATAATTTTAAATAAATGATTAATATAATAAAAAAACATTTTTCAGAAATTAAAAAGATTTTACAAAATTCTGATGATTTAATTGCTAAGACCAATAAAATTTCTTTATTCTTGAGCAAAAAAATAAAATCAAAAAAAAAAATTTATGTATATGGTAATGGGGGTTCTTTTGCCGATGCCTCACATTTTGTTGGTGAATTAACAGCATCATATTCATCGAAAAAAAGAAATCCTCTTCCGTTTATTCTGCTTGGCTCAAATCTCGCAGCAGTTACAGGTTGGTCTAATGATTATAACTTTGAAGATTACGTTTCTAGAGAATTTTCAGCTTTATCATTAAAAGGAGATGTTCTATTTTTATTTTCAACATCAGGAGGTAATTTAAAAAAAAAACAATCTGTTAACTTAATAAAACTCGCTAATTTGGCAAAATCAAAAAATATACATACTATAGCTTTGCTTGGAAAGGGCGGGGGTAGATTAAGAAAAATTGTAAATCAATCAATAATAATAAATTCAAACAAAACTGGCTCAATACAAGAGGCACATAAGATAATATTTCACTCCATTTGTGAAACATTTGAAAATTTTTGAAAATGATTATTTCAAAAACTCCTTTTAGAATTTCATTAATCGGTGGTGGTACCGATTTTCCTGAATATTATAAAAAGTCACCGGGTTTAGTTGTTGGTGGAACAATTGATAAATATTGTTATGTTTCTGCAAGATTTTTGCCTAATGTTTTTAAATATAAGCATAGAATAGTTTGGTCAAAAAATGAGGTTGTTAAAAATAATAATCAAATAATCCATCCAACAGTAAAGGCTGTATTCAATTATCTTAAAATTAAACGAGGTTTGGAAGTTCATTATCAAGGTGATCTTCAAAAAAATTCAGGTTTAGGAACAAGCTCTTCTTTTTGTGTAGGTTTAATAAATTCATTAAAAAATTTACACAAGAAAAGAATAAATAAGAATAATTTGGCTAAAACAGCAATCAAAATAGAGCATGATATAATGAAAGAAAAATGTGGTTCACAGGACCAAATTTGGGCATCGTATGGAGGTTTTAACTCTATAGCATTTAGTGGAAAATTTTTTAAAGTAAAAAGATTAAATATAAATAAATCAAAACTATCAAATCTTAGTAAAAATCTTTTTCTGATTTATACAGGAATTAATAAATTTTCACATAACATAGAAAAAGATAAAATTTCAAAACTTAATAAAAATTTTAATTATTTAGATAAAATTTATAAATTAGCAAATTCTTTCAAGTATGAAATTCAAAACAATAAAAATTTTGACTTTGTAGGATCAATTTTGAGTGAATATTGGTCGGTAAAAAAATCATTATCAAATAAGGTTTCTAACAATAAAATTAATGAAATTTATAATGAAGCCCTTATATCTGGAGCAAGTGGGGGCAAAATAATAGGGTCAGGTGGTGGTGGATTTTTGCTAATGTATTGTAAGAAAAAAAATCATTTATCTTTAAAAAAAAAACTTAATAAATTACCAATTATTAAATTCAATTTTATTGAAAAAGGCAGTGAAATTATATTTAAATCTTAAAAAGGGATCTTATGATAAATTTTATATATTCAACTTTTTGAATCTTTCGTCGGTTTAGAAAAAGTCCATCTTTGTGGACCGTTAAATGTAATCCATCTATTTTACTATTCATATTTTGTTCATAAACTACATCTTTATTTATTTTTTCTCTGAATATATTGATCAAATTTCTTATTACTGATTTTTTTTCTTTTTGAAGATATATAGCTAACCATAAATCATCATCTAAAAACATGTTTTTATTCTTTTTAACATATTTCTCATAGAAATTTTCTATATTATCTAATAATTTGGTGTTCATTAAAAAACCATCAGCACACTGACCCATTTTAATATTAAATATTCTATTTAAATAAAAACTATAATTGACTTGCTCTTTTTTGAAGGCATTAATAAATATTTCGCATATGTTTTTATCATAAATATGATCATCATCTAATAATATTACACAATCATACTTACGAACTTTATCAATTGACCCCATAATCTTAGTTCCTGGTCCATAATCCTCACATCTTACGATTTCAATATTATCTTTAATTATATAATCTAAATCTTTTTTTGTAATTATTTCATCTTTAAATCTTTTATATTGTTTGGGTATATTAAGATATATTTTATCAGGTTTTAATGTTTGAGCATTAATGTATTTTAAGATTTGATTAATATTTTTTACCCTTGAAGGGATTGTTGACATAGATACACAAAATGAAATATCTTTCACTTAAAATTAAACCTTAAATCTACTCTTTTTGGCGTCCTTATAAAAACCTTTAACTGTATCTATGGTTAATTGATTGTATGATTTATTTGAATTTTTTATTTGTTCAATAATCTTAGGTGGCATCGTAATAATCTGACAGCCTAATTTTTGTGCTTCTAAATAATTATAAGTTTCCCTTGTACTTGCCCATAAAATTTCAATATTTTTATATTTATTTAAAAATTTTATAGATCTTTTAAAAATTGGAATTGGATTTTTTAGTTGGTCTCCCATTCTCCCAGCAAATATCGAAATAATTGCTTTGGTTTTTTTATTAAGTTGTTTCGTAATCTTCTTAACTTGTTCAAAAGTATAAACTGCAGTTATGTTTAATTTAACTTTTTCACTACTTAATTTTTTAATTGTTTTTCCTGTAAATTTACCTTTAGTATTTACAACAGGTATCTTTACATAAACATTCCTAGCCCAATTATTTATAATTTTACCCTGATTATACATTTCGTCAATATTGTCAGAAAAAACTTCTAAAGATACTGGTTTAAAATTACTATTTTTAAGTAATTTAATTGAATATGCTTTGTAACTTTTTGCTCCTGATTGTCTCATTAAACTTGGATTAGTGGTAAAACCTTTTATTAGATTATCTTTTTTATACTTTAAAAAATTTTTATAATCAGCACTGTCACAAAATATTTTCATATTTTAAGAATATCATATTTTTATTTTATTTAATGCGTTATTTTTAAATAAATTTGCTTCTTGAATATATCTTCTTACCATTTGTGTTGTTTTATGACCTGTCATTGCCATTATATTTCTCTCTTCGGCTCCAAATTCAGCAGCTGTTGTTGCAAAGCCAGACCTCAAACTATGACCTGCATATTTTGATGAGTCTAATCCTGCTTTTTGTGCATATTTTTTAATTATAAGAGCAACTGATTTATCTGAAATTTTAAAAACTTTATCTTTATCTTTTTTTGAAAAATCTTGATTTATATAATTTTTAAGTGCTAGAACTGGACAAAATTCTTGATTATCGAAATAGGGGATGGCTTTGATAATACCTTCTCCAGACTGATCAGTTTTGGATCTTTTTATTAAAATTTTTATTCCTTCAGATACAAATTCAATATCCTCATTAAGAATATTTACCAATTCAGACCTTCTAAAACCACCCGCAAAACCTAATAATATTAAAGCTTTGTCTCTAATTTTATCTTTATCTATTGCTTTAATTATCAATTTTAAATCATTAATTAATATAGGTTTTTTTGCCTTTTGTCTTGATCCTAAAGTTCGTTTAATTCCATGTAAATTTTCCATAATTATTGGATGTTTTGTGTCGAGATAATGCCCTTTTAACTTATGAATAACACTTATTGAGGCTATTCTTCGTTTTAAAGTGCTAAATTTAGATGATTTAGAAAGGTGAGTTATATAAATAGCAATGATTTTTGGCTGACTTGGCATAAACGACAAACCGTTTTTTAAGCAGAATGCTGAAAAATCTTTAAAATCAGATTGATAAGCTCTTAGAGTGTTGTCAGCTTTAGAATTTTTTAAGTTCTTTAAAGTTTCAATTTCTAGGCTTTTAACATCAGTTATTAAATCGTTCATAATTATTTCCGATAACCATTAATTATCGGAAGTTATATAATAGGTGATTTTTAATGTCAATAGTTTAAATTAAAATAATTATGGGTTCAATTGATGGAGAAATTCCTGCGGTATGGTTTTTAATTAGTTCAATTGGTTTTGTTATATTAACTATTATTCAGTATCGAAATACTGGCAAGAGCTTTAACACGATATTCTTGTCTGTAATGGCTATTATTTTCTTTGTAAGTTACATAATTTTATTAATTCCACGCTAAAAATCAGTGCAGGGAACGAAATTTCAATTAAAGGTGTGGAAATACCTTAAAACTATACCCAAAGGTAAGGTAAAAACCTATAAGCAGGTGGCTATTTGCATAAAAAGCCCTAAATCGGCTCGTGCTGTAGCTAATGCTTGTGCTAAAAACCCATATGCTCCAAAAATACCCTGTCATAGAGTGATTAGGTCTGATGGAGCTCTTGGTGGTTACTCTGGGAGAGGTGGAATTAGGCAAAAACTCAAATTACTTAGATCTGAAAAAGTAGAGATTTAGCCCTATTTTAAGGCTTTTTTAAATAAAAAAAGTAAGCAAAATCAACGTTTTTTAGACTTTTTACGTGATTTATCACTAAATAACACAATTCACCCTTCAGTTGTACCACATAAGAGCTTATAACTAAAATAGCCCCCTCTATGGGCGTTTAAATGGTATATTCAATTAGTGCATCGCTCTACTATTCAACTATACCAATGCTTTTAGACTGCTCTATTTTTAGTGAATTTTCATAACCACAATAGGAAAAAAGCCCCTATTTTAAAGGATTATTTGAGGTTTTTTATAATTTACCAAAAATCTTAACTCTTGCACAGCGTATTCAGGAAATTTTATATTAAATAATTCAAAATATTATAATAATTAAATAATTTATTTAATTAAAAAAATTCAATAAATACAATTATTTAATGTTTATACTTAATGTAATACTTGAATTATTAGTAAATAAATAATACCTATTATTTGAGTTTTTTAACTAAGTTCTCTCTTCTTGAGATGTAGATTCCGCTTAATACAATAAAAAATAAACCTATAAAAGTCCAATTATCAGGGAAATCACTAAAGAAATAATAACCTATAATGATGTTTGTAATGATCTCAAAATAGCTAAATGGAGCTAATTTAGAAGCATCAGCATATTTGAGAGACAGTATTAAGAATAAATGCCCTATACAGGCAAATATACCTATGGCAGCCATCATAGACCACTGATTTAAGCTAGGTTTAACCCATACAAATGGCATTACAGTGGATATAATTATGGCCCCTACTACACCAGTTAATAATAAAGTTAATAAAGGATTATCTGAGGTACTTAGTTTACGAGTAATGATCAAATAAAACCCATACATTACACCCGTTCCAAGAGCAGCTATACTTGCTAAGTTAATTTCTACAAATCCTGGTCTTATAACCACCAGAGAACCTATAAAACCTATAATTACTGCTGACCATCTTCTAAATCCTACCTTCTCACCTAAAAAAACTGGAGAAAAAGCAGTAACAATTAAAGGCGCAACAAAAGCTAAAGTTAATGCTTTTGCTAAAGAGATAACTGAAATTGAATAAAAAAAACAAATATTAGCAGTTAAAAGAATTAAACCTCTGATGAATTGCAATTTTGGTTTATCAGTCCATACAAGATTTTTTCGAAAAAAGAAAAACATAACTGGAAAAGTGAAAGCAACGGTAAAAAAATATCTAGCCCATGTAATTTGTAATACTGGAAGATCTGCACTTAAATATTTTGCAAAACCATCCATTATAGGAAGCATTACCCATGCCAATAGATTAAAAGTTATAGCCTTCATTTTTAGAAGAAGGATATAGATTAATTAAAGTATTTTAAAGCAAAGAATACGACAATTGGGATAGTTATAAAAGACATGAGAGTTGAAACAACAATAGTACTAGCAACACTATCTACAATTTTTTTAGGTGAATATATTGAGGCCACTAAGTAATTTAGAACAGCACTAGGCATAGAGCATTGTATTAATAATACACCAGCCGCAAACCCTTCTAAATTAAAATATAAAATCAACAAATATCCAATTATAGGTCCAATGATCACACGACCTATTGAAGAAAATATTGCTTTATTAAGAGAAAAAACTTTTAGTCTTGTTAATGCAATCCCTAAAGACATTAGAATTAGAAATATTGTTGCATACATTAATAAGAAAGTAGTATTTTCAACAAAACCTGGCAGTTCAAAATCATAATAGAGTAAAATAACTGCAATTATTATTGCATAAAAAGGTGGACTTTTAACTATTACATCAAAACTAAATCTTCTGTCTGCTAAAAATACTCCTAATGTGAAGTGACACAAAACAATTAAAGCAGATATAGCTGCAGAAACTCCAAGACCTTGCGCACCATAAGCAAACAAACATATTGGTAAACCCATATTGCCAGTGTTAGGCATTGCTAAAGGTGGAAGTTCTCTAATTATATCTTTAGTATTTAATAAATATAATATAATCACACCAACAATAATAAATCCACCAATGGCGATAGCGTAATACCAGAAATAATTAAAAAAAATATTAAACGATATATTAATTGGATTTAAAGCATAAATAATCATTGCTGGTGTACCTATATTTGCAGCAAAATTTGTTATAAATTTTGTGTCTATTTTTGGATTTTTTTTACCCAAATAATAGCCAATACCAACAACAAAAAAAACTGGGAACAAAACTTCAAAAAGTTTTAAGTAAATTTCCATTAATTATAAAGTCGGATTAAAGTTGGAAATTTAAGTATATATTTATCTTTTTTAAAAATGGATAAACAGTTTTTAGCATTAATCTCAGTAGTTTTATGAGTAATAATAACAATAGTAGCTCTCTTATTTTTCTTATCAGGAGTTTGAATAATTCTTTTTACAGATATTTTAAACTTAGCAAAACGATTAGTAATATTTGATAAAACACCCGGTTTATCTTTTACTTCAAATCTTAAATATAAAGAATTTGAGTAATGATCATTGTTAAGAACATTAATCTTTTTTCTTTTATTATGAGGAATACCAAAAGGTTTTTTTATATTACCTCGTAAAATTGAAATTAAATCAGAAAGTAATGAAGAGGATGTAGGTCCTGGACCAGCTCCCTCTCCCTGTAAAATACTTTCACCAACGGGTTTTCCATGAGTTATAACAGCATTCATTACTCCATTAACATTACCAATATAGGTATTTTTATTTACTAAACATGGGTGAACGGTTTCAAATAATTTGCCATTAATAATTTCAGATATACCTAATAACTTAATTCTTAGGTTTAATTGATTAGCTATTTTAATATCTTTTACATCAATATTTTCAATTCCTTCCATTATACATTTATTTTTTGAAATCAAACTATTGAATGATAAGGCAGATAATATTCTTACTTTAGCAAATGCATCAAATCCATTTAAATCAAGTTTAGGGTTTCCTGGTTCTGCATAACCTAATTGTTGTGCTTTTTTAAGTACTTTATCAAAAGTTTCACCAGTTTTTTCCATCTCCGTTAATATATAATTTGTAGTACCATTTAAAATTCCAAAAACTTTATTTATCTTATTAGTAATTAGCCCTTCTTTTATAGTCCTTATAATTGGAATACCACCTGCTACAGACGCTTCAAATTCTAAATTAACTTTATTTTTTTCTGCTAAGAATGCTAAATAATCGCCATGTTTCGCTAAAAGAGTTTTATTAGGTGTGATTACATTAATCTTATTTTTTAAAGCAGTTTCAACAATTTTTTTAGAAATACCATCAGATAAACCTATGCATTCAAATAATATATCTACATTTTTTTTTTTTATAATATCTAAAGGATTTGAAATAAAAATTTT
>CACDSX010000002.1 GCA_902555655.1 uncultured Pelagibacteraceae bacterium
CTTGGAATATTCAAGGTGGGGAAATGGGTTACAACACCTTTGGAAATATACTATTTTATGGACTTGGAATGTACCTTTGTGCATCAGTTCAAGTGGGAATGTTTTTTCCACTAGCTGAATGGACTGAAAGTGGTGGGGAGAAAACATTTGTACATACTCCAGCTCAATTTTTTCAAGGAATGGCTATGGGTCTTGTTGTTGCTGCAGTAATCCCAACAATTGTTGCTGGATTAATTGGTTACTCAATTTTAGGATTAAGAGGCCATTACTTTGCAATTTGCACTTTAGGTTTAGGAGTTGCAGCTGGTGAGATTTCAGGTGGTATAGAAATTATAGGAGCTGGACAAGGTTTTACAACTCCACCTTTCCCAGATGTAGGAAGCTTAGAAGCAAGAGGTGAATTCTTTTACTTCTTGAGTTTCATGGCGGTTGTTTTGACTTTTATTACAGTCAAATCAATTTATTCAACAAGATTTAAATTAATACTAAATGCAATAAGAGATAATGAAGACAAAGCTGAGGCAATGGGAATTCAAACAATGAAATATAAAATTATTGGTTGGATGATATCTGCTTTCTTTTGTGGATTAGCTGGAGGAATTATGGGTGGTCTAGTTGGTTATATAGACTCAACTGATGTTGCATTTGATGGAAGAGAGATGGGAGTGTTCATGGTCTTGATGGCTATCTTAGGTGGAAAAGGAACTTTATGGGGACCTGTTATTGGAGCAACTGTATTTCATATCTTCAAAGAAGGTTTTTGGACATTCTTCTTAGGTTGGCAATACGTTGCACTAGGGGTTCTTATAGTTGTAATTGTAATTTATTTCCCAGAAGGAATAATGGGATGGTTAAGAGAGAAATACCCAGAGAGATTTGGCGAAGTAGTTGATGAAGCAGATCGAAAAGCACAGGTAGAATTAAAATGAGTATTTTAGAAGTTAGTAATGTCAGTAAATCATTTGGTGGTGTAAAAGCCAATGTCGACATTTCAATGAAAGTTGAGAAAGGAAAAATTGTTGGTCTAATAGGACCAAATGGTTCAGGTAAAACAACTTTATTTAATTCCATTGTCGGTACTTATCCAATCGATAACGGATCAATTAAATTTAATGAGAAAGAAGTATCAGAATTACCTGTTCCAGTAATAGCAAAACTTGGTTTATTAAGAACATTTCAACAAACTAGAATTTATGGCAAATTAAATTGTGTAGAGAATATGCTAATTAGTCATAAAGGAAGTGACGCAAGCTTATTCACAATTTTTTCAAAAATTCCAAAAGATTTAACTGAAAAGGCAGAAAATTTATTAAATTTTGTTGGATTATATCAAAAAAGAAACTTAAGAGCTGGTGATTTATCTTTTGGACAACAAAAATTATTAGAATTAGCAATGGCACTTATGAATGAACCTGAGATGTTGCTATTAGATGAACCAACTGCTGGTATCAATCCTACTTTAATAAATGGAATTATAGATAGATTAATTAAAGTTAATCAAGATTTTGGTATTACACTTTTAGTTATCGAACATAATATGAAAGTAATTATGCAGTTAGCTGAAGATATTTTTTGCTTAGCACATGGCAAGATGCTTGCAAATGGATCACCAGATGAAATTAAAAATGATAAGCGTGTTATCGATGCTTATTTGGGGGCACAATAATGTCAAATCAATATGAAGTTTTAGGTAAAGCTCCAGTTGCAGAGGATTTAAAAAACCTATCTCCTAACGATGTTCATTTGACAATAAAAAACCTCAATGCTGGTTATGGTAAAATGGAAATACTTCATAATTTTGAACTTTTCGTAAGTAAAGCACAATCACTTTGTTTAATAGGTCCTAATGGAGCAGGAAAATCTACAATACTTCATTCGATTTATGGATTTACAAATATTTTTTCCGGAAAAATAGAAATAGATGGAAAAGAAATTACAAATCTTTCCCCTGCTGAAAAACTTAAATCAGTTGGAATAGCCTATATTCTTCAAGATAATTCTGTATTTCCAGATATGACGGTTGAAGAAAATTTATTAATGGGTGGATTTATAAAAGATAAAACGGAAGAGTCTTATGAGGAAGCTGAAAAAATTCTTCAAAAATATGAAAGGTTAGGCAATAGAAGAAATCAGCCTGCAAAAGTATTGTCAGGTGGTGAAAGAAGATTATTAGAAATTTCTAGAGCACTTGTGATGAAACCATCGGTGCTATTAGTAGATGAACCATCTATTGGATTAGAACCAAGATATATTGATATGGTATTTGAAATTTTAAGAGATCTTCAACAAAATGAAAAAAAAACAATCATCCTAGTTGAGCAAAATGCAAAAAAAGGTCTAGAGTTTGCTGACATAGGTTACGTTCTCGTTTCAGGTCAAACAGCAATAGCTGGAAAAGGAGATGATCTATTAAATAATCCAGATGTTGGTCGCCTATTCTTAGGTGGTTAATGATAGATCCAAAATATTTTTTAAAAGGATTTAAATCTATAAAAGGTGTTGGAAGCCCTGCAATTGCACTAGGTGCAAGTTTTATTGCGATAGGTGCTTTACTTAAAAATTTAGGTTTCTCAATTCAAGAAAGTATTTTTTCTACCTTCTTAACTTATGCATTACCTGGGTCATTAGTAATGGCAGAGTCAATGTTGATTGGGGCATCTTTAATAAATATTTTTATAGCCGTATGGTTGGTGAACGCAAGATTATATCCAATGACTGTAGCATTAATGCCATTATTGATTCATGAAAATCAACCAAGATGGAAATATTATTTATCATGCCATTTTATAGCTGTCTCATCATGGCTCATTATGAAAGACAATTATGAAGATATTGAAAAAGAAAACAGAATAGATTTCTGGATAGGGATTGGAACAGCTACTTGGTCTGTTGCAATTTTTTCAACAGTTATAGGTTATATTGCATCAGATTTTCTAAATAAAGATATGCTCATTGGTCTAGCAATAATAAATCCGATTTACTTCATATGTATGATGCTTGGAGCAATGAAGACAATGCAAATAAGTCTATCTGTAATTTTGGGAGCAGTTTTAGGTCCTGCTTTTTATTTTTTCTCTCCCGAATGGTCTATTTTGTTTGGTGGATTTTTTGCAGGAACTATTGCTTTTTTTATAGGAGAAAAAAATGACTAGTAATATTATAATAGTCATAATCATTACTTCTTTAGCAACATACCTATCAAGATTTTTAGGTGTTGTGAGTGCAGAAAAAATTAAAGAAACATCAAAGATGTTTAGATGGTTTAATTGTCTTGCTTATTCTACTCTTGCAGCACTGATTGCAAGAATAGTAATATTTCCCTCAGGATCTCTATCAGAAATAGATTATTTAATTAGATTTATTGTAGTTATTTTATCTGTTGTAGTTTTTTATCTGACTAAAAAAAATTTGGTTTACCCAACGCTTTTCTCTGCTATCATATTATCACTTTTTAGTAGTTATTTATGATTGAAAAAATTGAAGGATTTGAAATTCATTTAAATGATAATTCTAAAAGAATAATTGATATTGATATAAACGATGAAATATTAAATAAACTTATTTTTCCGTTTAATAAATTCGATATAACTGCACTTGAATACAAACCATTTACAAGGTTTACTATTGCTAAAAGTTTAGATGATCTAAGTGGCAATAAGCTTTCAAAATTTTTAAATAAAATAATTAGAGATAGAAATACAGGCTGCTTCATTATTAAGCCAAAAAAATTGATATCTAAAATTAATGAAAGTTTTTTAGTAAAATTATCAACTGCAGTTGCATATTTAATTGGGAACCCAAATCATGATGCTATGGCAGGAAAATACTATGCAAGATTTCATGTAAAGCACGAAGATAAAAGTGACTCTTATTTGAGAAAAGCTTACACAAATATGGATCTTCATACCGATGGAACATATGTGAAAGAAAAAACTGATTGGTTATTAATGTCAAAATTAGAAGAAAAAAATGTAGAAGGAGGGGAAACTGCTATGCTTCATCTTGATGATTGGGAACATTGTAATGAATTATTTAACCATCCTGCTGCTAAAGAGAATTTTATTTGGGGCTCACCAAAAAGTAAAAATATTGATTATAAAGTTGAACATCCTGTTTTTTCATCTGATCAAAATGGAAAACCTCAAATTTCATATATAGACCAATTTCCAGAACCTAAAAATATGAAACAAGGTACATTTTTACAAAAATTATCTGATAGTTTGGAGGAAAGTAATAATAAGGTTATAACCAAGCTTCCAGTAGGATCATCAGTGGTTGCAAATAATTATTTTTGGCTGCATGGAAGAAAACCATTCAAAGAAAACAAAGATTTAAGTAGAGAGTTATTGAGAATTAGAGGTTCTTTTTTTATTAATTAATATAAATTATCCTTTATAAAGTATTTGTCATGAAATTAGGTTTTATAGGAACTGGAAAAATTGCATCTTCAGTGATAACAGGAATATGTGGATCATCCATAAAATATAGTAAAATATTTATATCATCTCGAAACAGTAAAATTGCTAAAGGATTAAAGAAAAAATTTAAAAAAATTTCTATTGAGAAAGATAACCAAAAAATAGTTGATAACAGTAATTGGGTATTTTTAGCTGTAACACCCAAAGTAGGAGAAAAAATAATTAAAAAACTTGAATTTAAATCAAGCCAGACTGTAGTAAGTTTTATTTCAACAATCACAATTCCAGAATTAAAAAAAATGATTAGAGCTAAAGTTGATATTGTTAGAGCAATACCATTACCACCAATATCTTTGAAAAAGGGTCCTGTCCCAATTTGCCCTCCAAATAAAAAAGTAAAAAACTTTTTTGATAAAATTGGTTCTACTGTAGAGATTAGAAATGAAAAACTTTCAATTAATTTTTGGTCAATATCTGGGATGATGGCATCTTATTATGAATTATTGAAGGTTATGAGTGAATGGTTAATTAAAAAAGGTATTAAAAGATCAGATGCTCAAAAATATATCACTACATTGTTTTTAGCTTTATCTGAAGATGCAGTAATAAACTCAAAAAAAGAATTAAAATATTTAGTAAAAGAATCGCAAACGCCTAAAGGATTAAATGAGCAAGGCTTAATAGAAATGAGTAAAAAAGTGTTTATAAATCTTTAATTAGCACTTTAAATAGTATCCATAAAAGATTAAACAAATAATTAATGTCTGAAAATATTTTAGAAATTAATAATTTGTCAAAATATTTTGGAGGACTTGCAGCAGTATCAGAGTGCTCACTTAAGGTTAAAAAAGGAACCATTACAGGTATTATTGGACCTAATGGTTCGGGCAAAACTACATTATTTAATTTAATTGCTGGAAATTTAAAATCTTCAGCTGGAAACGTTATGTTTAATAATGAAAATATTACTGATGTTCCTTCCTATGAGTTATTTTCAAAAGGATTATTAAGAACTTTCCAAATAGCACATGAGTTTACAAATTTATCAGTTTTAGAAAATTTAATGATGGTCCCAGGAAATCAATCTGGGGAAAAATTAATGAATGCTTTATTAAAACCATCATTAGTTGCAAAAGAAGAAAGTCAAATTAAAGAAAAGGCAATGGAAGTTGTTGATTTTCTTAATCTTGGTCATTTAAAAAATGAATTAGCTGGAAATTTATCTGGAGGACAAAAAAAATTATTAGAATTAGGTAGAACAATGATGGTTGATGCAAAACTAGTCTTATTAGATGAAGTTGGAGCAGGCGTTAACAGAACTTTATTAAAAGATCTTGGAACAGCTATAGAAAAATTAAATAAAGAAAAAGGTTATACGTTTTGTATGATTGAGCATGATATGGATTTCATTGGAAGATTATGTGATCCAGTAATAGTTATGGCTGAGGGGTCAGTTTTATTTGAGGGTTCAGTTGAAGATGCAAAAAAAGATGAAAAAGTTATAGAAAGTTATTTAGGTAGAGGTTCAAAGTTAAAGGATAATTAATTATGGCTTTTTTTGAAGGTAATAAAATGACAGGCGGTTATGGAAATGGGCCAGATATAATTAATTCATGTTCTGTAAATGTCGAGAGAGGAGAAATAGTATCAATTCTTGGACCGAATGGAGCTGGAAAATCTACAGCAATGAAGGCTATGCTAGGTTTATTAAATTTAAAATCTGGCTCTGTTGTAATTAATGGAAAAGATATTTCTAAATTATCACCACAAGATAGAGTTAAAGAAGGTATTTCATTTGTGCCTCAAACAAAGAATGTTTTTGCAGGTATGACTGTTGAGGAAAATTTAGAGATGGGAGCTTTCTTAATCAATAGTGATTTTAAGTCAGTTGTAGACGAAATTTATGATTTATTTCCAATTCTTAAAGAAAAAAAAAATCAATTAGTTGGCGAGTTATCTGGTGGGCAAAGACAACAAGTTGCATTAGGTAGAGCGCTTATGATTAAACCTTCCGTATTAATGTTGGATGAACCGACTGCTGGTGTTTCACCTATAGTGATGGATGAATTATTTGATCATATTATTAAGGTAAAAAGAACTAACGTAGCAATACTGATGGTTGAGCAAAATGCAAAACAAGCATTAAATATTTCTGATAGAGGCTATGTTTTGGTAACAGGTGAGAACCGTTACTCCGGTACTGGAAAAGAATTATTAGAGGATTCAAGAGTAAGAAGCTCTTTTTTAGGTGGATAATATGGATTTTGCAAACGCAATTATACTTTTATTAAATTATATTTTTGTTCCTGCCTTGACATATGGGTCTCAATTAGCACTTGGAGCAATTTTTGTAACATTAATCTATGGAATTTTACGATTTGCAAACTTTGCCACTGGAGACATGATGTCTTTTGGAACTATGTTTACAATCTTATTCACTTGGTACCTTCAGTCTGTTGGTATTAGTCTTGGATTTTTACCCACAGCTCTTTTAGCAATCCCTTTTGCAATTATTTTTATGATTGGATATATGCTAATGATAGATAAATATGTCTTTAAATATTACCGGGTGAATAAAAGTCCCCCTGTACAATTAGCAATGGTAAGTATTGGAGTAATGTTTGTTACCCAGGCTGTCGTTCGTATAATTATTGGACCATCTGACAGAAGATTTTTTGATGGAGAAAAATTTTTAATTAAGGCTGGTGAATTTAAGGAAATGACTGGATTGAATGAAGGTCTTGCAATAAAATCAACACAAGTCTTAACAATTATTGTAACACTAATTTTAGTTTCGTCTCTTTTTTGGTTTTTAAATAAAACTAAAACAGGAAAAAGTATGAGAGCATATTCTGATAATGAAGACTTGGCATTGTTATCAGGTATTGATCCAAAAAAAATAGTCATGACAACTTGGGTTATAGCGGGTATTCTAGCTACAATTGGTGGTGCTCTATATGGTTTAGATAAAAGTTTTAAACCATTCACTTATTTTAATAACATGCTTCCAATATTTGCTGCAGCTATTGTAGGTGGAATTGGCAATCCATTTGGAGCGTTTTTAGGAGGTTATGTAATTGCTTTTTCTGAAATATTATTAACATACGCATATAGAAAATTTTTTATGTATGTTTTACCTGAGAGTATGGAACCTGGTGGTTTAGTTCAATTACTTTCGACTGATTATAAATTTGCAGTATCGTTTTCAATATTAGTTATTGTATTACTCTATCGACCATCGGGAATATTTAAAGGGAAGGTATTGTGAGAAAAAATTTAAATGTAATAGCAGCTTACAGTATAATGATGGGGTTAATTATTCTTGTGGGTATATTTCAGTCTTGGAATATCGCTCTATCAATATTTAATCTTTGTTTAATTTCAGCTGTCATGACAATGGGTGCTAATATTCAATGGGGCTATGCTGGCCTAATTAACTTTGGAATAATGGGATATACAGCATTAGGTGGTTTGGCAGCAGTTTTAATTTCTGTTAATCCAGTTCAAGAAGCTTGGAGTGCAGGTGGTTCGAATATTTTATTCAGTCTATTACTTATTATAGGAATGGTATTAGCTGTTAGATATGTTTTAAAGAAATATGAAAAATCGAAAATAAGAACTTATATTATTGCTACAATTATCATTTTAGGAATTATTATAATACGATTTGTATCTGAACCTGGTATTGAGGCGATTGAAGAGGTAGACCCAGCAAAAACAGGTTTTTTAGGAGGACTTGGTCTCCCAATTATTTTTTCTTGGATAGTTGGAGCTTTGTTTGCTGGTGGATTGGCATTTGTAATTGGTAAAGTTGCCTTAGGTTTAAGAGCGGATTATTTAGCGATAGCAACCTTATTGATATCTGAAATTGTTATTGCAATTATTAAACATGAAGATTGGCTGACAAGAGGGGTTAAAAATGTAATTGGATTAAAACGTCCTGCACCCTACGAGGTAAATTTACAACAAACAGATTGGTTCATTAATTTAGTTGAAAAATTTAATGCAAATAAATTGAATTTAATTTCAGATTTTGCTGAAAGACAAGCTGCTCTTAATCAATTTGTAATTGAAGGATCATCTGTTTTTGTAAAACTTTGTTACTCAGGACTTTTTTTAGTAGTTGTAATTATTCTTTTAATTTTAACTCAAAAAGCACTTTATTCGCCATGGGGAAGAATGATGAGAGCTATAAGAGATAATGAAGAGGCAGCTAATGCTATGGGCAAAAATGTTGTTAAGCAACATCTTTTAATATTTGTTTTAGGCTCAGCCATTGTTGGAATTGCTGGAGCGATGTTAGTAACTCAAGATGGATTATTTACCCCAGGAAGTTACAGACCAATGCGATACACTTTTCTGATCTGGGTTATGGTTATAGTGGGAGGAAGTGGAAACAACTTTGGTGCAATTCTTGGAGGTTTTGCAGTTTGGTTCTTATGGATTGAAGCTGCACCAATAGGATTGTATTTAGTAAATCTAACAACTGCAGGTTTAGATGAAACACACGCTCTAAAAGTTCATTTAATTGAGAGTGTACCTTATTTTAGATTTTTAATGATGGGAATTGGTCTATTATTAATTATGAGATACAGACCAAAAGGTATACTTCCTGAAAAAATAGAAATAAAATAATTTTATGAAATATATTATAACAGGTGCCGCAATAGCTTGGGCTTTGTATATGGCAGATAAATATTTATTTTTTTAAAAAAAAACCCCCAACAAATTAATGCCGGGGGTTTAAATTTAAGATTAAAAATTATCTTTGTTTTTTAGTTTTGAATTTTCCGCCTTTGATTTCTTGTTCTAAGAAAGAACCTTCAGCTTCACCGACGCTAGTAAAAGTAACTCCAGTTGCACCTTCGTAGTCAACTTTTTTACCTTTAGCTAATAAATCTAAACCTTTTTTAAGCTCACCTGGGTAAATTTTTGTTCCAGGACCGTTAGCAACATCCATCACATTTTTTGCAATTGATGCTCTGTCAGCTGATCCACCTGCTTGCATTGCTAAAACAATTAAAGCAGCCGCATCATATGACTCACCTGTGTAAGGACCAGAACTATCGATACCAGCAGCTTTTGCTACATTACCGAATACACCTGCACCTTTACCAGTTGAACCTGGCATTGAACCAAAAGATTTTTTCAAATCTTTTCCAAATGCATCAACTAAAGATTGACCGATCATACCATCAGATAAAATGAATTTATCAAATGCACCAGAGTCTAAAGAAGCTTGGATAATTCCTTTACCACCTTGGTCTAGGTAACCAATTACAGCTACTGCATCACCACCTGCTGAAGCAAGAGTTGCTACTTCAGAAGAGTAGTCTGCTTTACCATCTTCGTGAGCAGTTACAGTAGTTACTTTAATACCATGACCTTCGACAGCTGCTTTGTAAACATCTGCTAAACCTTTTCCATAGTCATTGTTAGTATAAGTGATTGCAACACTTTTAACTTTTCTGTCTTTAGTAATATCAGCTAAAATTTGACCACCTCTAGCATCAGATGGAGCAGTTCTGAAGAAATACCCTTTGTCATCTAAAGTAGTTAATCCTGGTGATGTAGCTGATGGTGAAATCATTACTACACCATTTGGCACAGCAACGTTTGAAGCTATTGCTCCAGTTACACCTGAACAGTCAGCACCCATAATAGCTGCAACACCTTGTGAAATAACACCTTCAGCTGCTGCAGTTGCTGCTGCTGAGTCAACACAAGTTGAGTCTGCTCTTACTACTGAAATAGTTTCTCCACCTAATAGTGAACCTGAGTCAGAGGCTTCTTTAAAAGCAAGCTCTGCAGATGCAGCCATAGCTGGCGTTAGAGACTCAATAGGACCAGTAAATCCTAAGATAATCCCCATCTTAACTTCTGCAAATGTATTCGTAGTAAAAGTAGAAACGAATATAAATGCAGCAATAAATAGTTTTTTCATTATTTTCCTTCTTATTGTTAACAATTTATAAAAAGCTAATTTAATTATGATTAATTAAATTTTTCAATGGATAAATTATCTTATTTTATGAAGCAAAAAGACTGAACCAATAACAATAATTCCACCCAATATGAACAAAATAGTTGGAACTTCACCGAAAATTAAAAAACTTAAAGCTATCCCAAATATTGGAAACAGAGAATAAGAAGGAAAGATTTGGCCTACAGTATAAAACTTATATAAATAAAACATCAATAGATGAGCTCCTAAAGAGACAACGATTGCCTGGTAAGATATTAAGATCCAAGAATTACGACTGATAGACTGGATAGTTGAGATAGTGTTACCCTCTATAAAAGAAGACAGTATCAACAAAATTACAAAACCAAATAAACCAGTAAATGCATTAGTCAAACTAATATCTAGGTCTCTCAACTGTCTTGAAAAAACTTGAGAAAAAGCAAAAGCTAATGCCATTAAACTTGCAAAGAATAATCCTAAAAAATTATCGACTAACTTTGGATCAAAAAATATTATTAATACACCAATAAAAGCAGAAAATATAAAAAACCATTTTTTTGGACTTATATTTTCATTTAAAATGAACGCGCTAGCAAGTATTCCAAAAGGTATTGCTAGTTGAGAACCTACAATTATAGGTGAGATAATAGAAGAATAGTAAAGTGCAAGTGTCATAAATACATAAACCATTACACCCATTGAGATTGAAAAAGCTATCAATGAAGGCATGTATTTCTTTTCTGGTATTTTGAATTTCCAAAAAGGAATTAATATCAACAATACCAATCCCATTCTTAGTGATGCCATGAGAATAGGAGGAACAGAGTCATTTAAAACTAATTTAGTAAAAGGAAATGCACTCCCGTGAGCCATTGCAATAAAAAGTAAGATTAATAAATGTTTTAAAGGCAAATTCTAACCCATTGTAAATGGATCAGTCATCGGTTTGTCTGATGAATTATACCATGTGGTCTTAATTCTTGTGTATTCTTTAATAGACTCAATACCAGCTTCTTTACCATAACCACTATCTTTAATACCACCAAAAGGAGCCATTGGAGAGATTAATCGGTAAGTATTTATGAAAACTATACCGGCGCGTATAGCCTTAGATACTCTCAAGCCACGCGCAAAGTTAGAAGTATAAACTCCAGATGAAAGTCCATATTTATTATCGTTCATTTTATTTATTACCTCATCTTCTTTATCAAACTTCATAACTGATAATATAGGACCAAATAATTCATTTTCTGCAACAGGAAGATTGTGATTTTTACATTCTATAATTGTTGCTGGAAAGTAGTAACCTTTATTTGAAACAGAAGATCTTTTTCCACCACATCTAATCTTTCCACCTTGTTCAATAGTTGCTTTAATGTTTTTTTCTATATTTTCTAATTGTTTAAAACTATTTAGTGGTCCCATTTGAGTATCTTTTTCCATTGGGCCACCTAATTTTATTTTTTCAGCTTTTGAAATTAATTTTTTTAAAAATTCATCATAAATTTTAGATTGTAAATATAGTCTAGATCCTGCAATGCAGCTTTGACCACTTGCTCCAAATATTCCTGCAGTTATTCCATTTAAAGCATTTTCTTGATCAGCGTCATCAAATACTACGACTGGACTTTTACCACCAAGTTCCAAACTTACTTGAGATAAATTTTCTGCAGAATTTTTAACAATATGTTTTGCGGTTTCTGGCCCACCTGTGAATGCTATTCTTTCTACAAGGTTGTGTGTAGTTAAAGCTTTACCACAAGGTTCACCTAAACCTGTAATGATATTAATTACTCCTTTTGGTAATCCAGCTTTATCAATTAATTTTGCAAACTCTAAAAGAGTTACTGGAGCAAGTTCAGATGCTTTAATTACAACAGTATTACCCATAGCAAGAGCTGGTGCAAGCTTGACAGCTGTTAATAGCATTTGAGAATTCCAAGGAATAATTGCAGCCACAACACCTATAGGAATTCTTGTTGTTGTAACTTGCATATCTGGTTTATCTATTGGGACAACAGTTCCTTCAACTTTGTCAGCTAAACCTGCAAAGTATTCATAATATTCTGCAATATAATTAGCTTGAGTTTTAGTTTCTCTATAAAGTTTACCGGTATCAATAGTTTCTATTTTTCCAAGATGTTCCGCATTAGCTCTTAGTTGATCAGCAATTAATTTTAAATATTTCGCTCTTTCTCTTGGATGAAGTGTAGACCAATTATTATCAAAAGCTTTTTGAGCTGATTGAACAGCTTTATCTACATCCTTTTCATTTGCCTCGGGAACAGTTGCCCAAACTTCATTATTTTCAGGATTTAATGTTTCAATTTTTTTTCCAGAGGATGAATTTACCCATTCACCATTAATATACATTTTAAAATCTTGAATTTTTGACATTTAATTATTAATAAAATTTTTAATTTTCATATTAACATCATCTGCACATTCTATACTACAAAGATGTTTTCCATTTTTAATTTCAATATAAGTAGAATTAACAAGGTCTTTTACTAATTCTTTAGACATTGCTGGAGTAGAGCCAACATCATCTGAACCAGTCATTACCAAAGTTTTTCTGTCTATCTTTTTAATGGTCTTAAAATCATCATAGTGATTAGCAAATAATTCATAAGCTTTAAGAAAGTTTTTGTGATCCTTCGGTTCTTTGTTTAAGATTTTCATAAACAAATCATAAGTTTTTGGATTATCCTCAAGGTATTTGTCACTAAACCATCTTTTTAAGGCTTGTTTAGATATAGGCTTATTTAGTTTTGCTTGATTATATCTATCTAATACAAGTGATCTCTCCTCATCTGATCTTTTATAAGTAGTGCCAATTAATATTAGTTTTTCCACTTTTTTTTGAAAATGAGATGAAAAATCCAATGCGATCAAAGAGCCTAAAGAAAAACCAATAAGATTTATTTTCTCAACTCCCAAATGATCTAAAATTTCTAAAAGTTGATTAGAAAAATCTTTAAGACTAAGTTTATCTTTATCACATTGCGTTTTTCCGTGTCCTAATAAATCGTAAGTTAAAGTTGAATATTCATTAAAGTAATTTGTTTGATAATCCCACATTTGATGATCAAGACCTACTCCATGGATAAATACAATAGGAATAGAATTTTTTTTATTAAAAAAATAATAATTTTGATTTGGATCAAAATTTTGGGACATTAGTCTATTTGGGATCTAATCCCATTTCTTTCATATCTTGATATCTATCTCCGGTTCTAGCATGAGCTCTTCCACTTGATGCACCACCAATTGCAATTACAATTTCATCATCAAAAGGAGCATCATGAATAGTAAATTCATGAGTTAAATAATATGGTCTTAAACCAGAGTCCGTTTTATGCATCATAGGAATAGATATCTTAGATCCTGCTGGCCCTCTAGTATTTGTAAAACTTAAATATGATGTACCACCTACAGCGTCTCTAAATTTATTCCCAAATCTTAAAGTATGAATAAAGGCGGAGGCATGTTCTATTTCACCATTTAATCCTACGGTGCCAGCTTTTCCATAAGCTAAAATTTTTTCAGGTGATCCAATTTCTTTTATTAATTCTGGGACTAAAACATCACCAAGTTTTGGAGCCAAATCTAAAATGATTGGTTTTAAGTCTTCTACAAATCCCTTACCTGCCCAAGGATTTTTCAACACAGCAGCCACAGAAACTAATAAGACCGGTTCTTCAGCTATCTTCCCACCTTCAATGAAAGTTTTATCAACAAATTTTGTAAACTTTCTAAGCTTTAAATCCATTAGCTTGCTTTTTCTATACCAGAAGAATCTAAATTTATTTTTGGAATTACTTCATCATTAAATAATTTGATACTTCTCATACAAGCTTTGTGATCTATACCAGGAAAATTAGACCAAACTTGTAAATTTTGTAAATTTAATTCTGATTTTAATTCATTAATTTTATTAACTACATATTCAGGAGTGCCAAACAATAAATTTCTTTTATGCAAGAAATCATAATTTAAAAGATCTAATTTATGTTTTGTCTCTGGTAATTCTTCACCTGGGTCCATATGATTTCCTAAACCTCTCCAATGACAAACCCATTTCATATAATCAATGATATGTTTACCAGCCATTTTTTCTGCTTCTTCCATTGTTTCAGCAACAAACATATCTCTCACTAAAGATATACCTTCTCCTAATGGAACTTCTCTATTTTCAGCTTTTGATTTTGCGTCTCTATATATTTCAAATCTTTTCTTGAGAGCCTTAACAGTTGGTATCCACATAATTGTGTTTAAACCATTTTGTGCAGCCCATTCAATTGATCTAGCACCATCTACTACTTGCCATATCGGAGGATGTGGGCTTTGTTTAGGTTTTGGAACAATACTTATCTTTTTAATTTCATTTGTTTTTGTGTCTAGAAATTTTTCACTTGGAGGACTCATATCATGTTGCCAAACAAAGTTTGGTGATGGATAAGTGTAAAATTCTCCTTTGTGACTAAAAAACTCTTCAGTCCAAGCTTTTTTCATAATTGTTAAAGACTCTTCAAATAATCTGAAGTTTTTAGCTTGGTCTTTAAGGTCAGCTTCTTTATTCATATTAATTGCTTCTCTTCCATAAATTCCTCTTCCAATACCAACATCGACTCTACCGCCAGATAATTGATCAAGTAATGCCACGTCTTCAGCTAGACGAATTGGGTTATGAAATGTAATTACATTACAAGCTTGGCCAATTCTAATTTGTTTTGTTCTTGCAGCGGCATCAACACCCATCATTAATGGGTTTGTACAAGATTCCATTCCTTCATGATTAAAATGATGCTCAGTATACCAAATAGAATTCCAATTATTTTCATCACAATAAGATGTAATCTCTTTCACTTCATCAAGCAGTTGATTATAGGGTTTATGATCCCAATTCGTAGTGTTGCAAAAATATCCAAATTTCATTCGAACCTCCTTAAATAATTAAATCTAAGACGATTGATCCCACTTTCGTATTTTGTAAATATCGACGAGTTATGTATCGCTCAAACATGACTGTAATTTAACTAGACTATTTAATCAATATATATTTAATCAAGCTTTAAATGAAATTAACTAAGATAGAACCAAAATATCTAAAAAAACATAATCCGAGGGTAGGGTTAATTACATTAGCTAGTGATTTTAGAATCGAAAAAGATTTTAATAATGTAATATATGGTAAGGAAATAGATTTATACTGCAATAGAATTAAATGTTATAATCCATTAACGAATGAAACATTAAAAAAAATGGCAGATGATATTCCAAAAGTTGCTGAGGATATTTTGCCAGATCAACAATTAGATTGTGTAGCTTATGGATGTACCTCAGGAACAATTGCAGCAGGTTATCAATCAATTCATGACAAAGTAAATTCAACAAAACCAAATACTAAAGTTACCACACCAATAACATCTGCAATAAATGCACTTAAAAGTTTAAAGATTAAAAGATTGTCAATTTTTACCCCTTATACAGATGAGATAAATCAATCAGTAATTAATTATTTTAAAAAAGAAAATATTGAAATTGATGAACTTTCCTATTTTGACATAGCTTCAGATCTAGATATTGGTAAAGTTGATCCACAACATGTATTTGAAACACTCGCAAAAATAGATCTTACCAAAAGTGATGCTTTATTTGTTTCTTGTACTGCATTACCAGTACTTTCAGTAATTAATGAATTAGAAAAAAAAATAAATAAAGTTGTTTTATCAAGCAACCAAACTTTAATTTGGGATACTCTTAAAGAAATAAATTACAATAATAAAGTTGAAGGTTTTGGCGAATTATTTAATAATTAAATTATGAATTTTACTAAAGAAGAATACCAATCTAGATTAAAAAAAGTTCAAGCTTCTATGCAAAAAAAAGATATTGAACTACTAATCTCACAAGACCCATCTAATATGAATTATCTAACAGGTTATGATGCTTGGTCATTTTATTATGCTCAATGTGTAATATTACATGTTAATGCTGATGAGCCAATTTGTTTTGTTAGAAATCAAGATGCAGGTGGTGCGTATATTAAAACTTATCTTAAGGATGAAAATATAATTAAATATCATGAGAAATATATTCATACTTGGCCACTACATCCTTATGATGCACTGGTAGATCTTATTAAAAAAAGAAAGTGGGATAAACTTTCTATAGGACTAGAAATGGATAGCCATTATTTCACAGCTTATTGTTATGAAAAAATTAAACAAGGTTTACCCAACGCTAAAGTTTTAGATTGTGAAAGATTGGTCAATTGGGTGAGAGTTGTTAAATCAGATGCTGAAATAAAGTTTATGAAAGCAGCTGCTCAAATTACTGAATTAGGAATGAAAAAGGCTTTTGATGCTATTAGTCCTGGAGTAAGACAGTGCGATGCAGTTTCAGAAATTTATACTACATTAATAAAAGGAACACCTGAATTTGGTGGTGATTATTCATCTATAGTCCCAATGATACCAACAGGAAAAGGTACATCGGCTTCACACTTAACTTGGTCAGAAGATAAATTTGTAGAAGGGGAGGCTACAATCATTGAATTATCAGGTGTTAATAAAAAATATCATTGTCCAATGGCTAGAACAGTTTTACTTGGTAAACCAGATCAAAAGAAAATCGAGACAATGAAGAAAACAAATGAAGCACTTCAAGCAGGTATTGATGTAGTTAAGCCTGGCAATACTGCAGATGATGTTGCCCAAGCTTTTTGGAAAATATTAGATAAATATGGAATTGAAAAAACTTCAAGAACTGGATATTCGATTGGTATTGGTTATCCACCAGATTGGGGAGAGCATACTTTAAATATATCCAAAGGCGATATGACAGTATTACAACCTAATGTTACTTTTCATATGATTGCAGTAATGCAATTTGGAAATTGGGGAGTAGAAGCTTCGGAGGCAATAAGAGTAACTGACAAAGGTTCAGAACTATTTTGTAATTTTTCTAAAGAACTTCATATTAAAGGCTAGATTTTAGGGGTTGATATTTATTCCTACAAATGTTTTAAATTCACTAAATTATTTCAATGAACAAAGAATTCGTAAAATTTGACAAAGTAGATAAAAGTTATGATGGCAAGATCTTAGTCGTCAAAGATCTTCAACTAGATATTGAAGAAGGTGAATTTGTTACGATGTTGGGACCCTCAGGCTCAGGTAAAACTACTTGTTTAATGATGTTAGCAGGATTTGAAACACCAACACATGGAGAAATTTATTTAGATGGAAAAGCAATATCAAGTATTCCACCTCATAAAAGAGGTATTGGAATGGTGTTCCAAAACTATGCTTTGTTCCCTCATATGACAGTTTATGAAAATTTAGCATTTCCATTAAGAGTTAGAAAAATTCCAAAAGATGAAGCAGATAAAAAAATTGATAAAGCATTGTCGATGGTGTCTCTGCAAGGTTTTGCTGACAGGATGCCTGGACAATTGTCAGGTGGACAACAACAAAGGGTAGCGGTTGCAAGATCTTTAGTGTTTGATCCTCAATTAGTTTTAATGGATGAACCCCTAGGGGCTTTGGATAAAAATTTGAGAGAGAGTATGCAATATGAAATAAAACATATTCATGAAAGTATTGGTGTGACAGTAGTTTATGTAACACATGATCAAAGTGAAGCTTTAACCATGTCAAACCGTATAGCAGTATTCAATGACGGTAAAGTTCAACAACTTTCAAGTCCTGATGAGCTATACGAAAAACCAGTTAACTCTTTTGTTGCAGAATTTATTGGAGAAAATAATACTTTTGCAGGTGAGGTTTTAGATATTTCAGGTGGAAAATGTAAAGTAAAGGTAGCTAATACAGAAATATTAGCAAACCCCATATCAGTAAAAGGAAAAGGTGAAAAAACAAAAATTTCTTTGAGACCTGAAAGAGCTTTGATTAATCCAAGTGATAAAATGGACAATATCCATTCAGGTAAAATTGAAGAAGTGATATATCATGGAGATCACACAAGAGTTCGTATTAACCTTTTGGGTAATAATCAATTTATTTTAAAAGTTCCAAATAGCTCAGCCAATATGGATATTAAATTAGGTAAAGATATTAAAATTGGATGGAATAGCGACGACGCTAGAGCTCTAGATCCTAAGTAATATTTGACATATATATCATAAATTAACCAAAAATGGGCTGTTGACTCTCATTATCGATCTTGTTGTAATCACTTTTTTAAAAAAACGTTTAAACGGAGGAAAAATGAAAACAATTAGTAAATTATTACTAGCCATTTCTTTTGCTATCTCTGTAACTACTTCAGCATTTGCAGTAACTGCAGTGTCTTGGGGTGGAGCTTACACAGAGTCTCAAAAATTGGGGTATGGTGATCCTACTGCTAAGAAACTTGGTATAGAAATTAACTGGGTTGACTATTCAGGTGGATTATCTGAGATTAAAGCACAAAAAGAAGCTGGCGCAATTACGTGGGATATTATTGACGTATTTGCAATGGATACTATCAATGGATGTGACGAAGGATTATTTGTTGAATTTGATTTTGACAAAGACTTCCCACCTGCACCAGATGGAACTCCTGCAAGTAAAGATTTCTTTACTTCAATGCCAAGTAAATGTGCTGTAGGAAACATTTTATATTCTTGGAACTATGCTTATAACATGAACAATGTTAAAGGTACTCCTAAGACTATCAAAGATTTCTTTAACACTAAAAAATTCCCTGGAAAAAGAGCTATCTACAAAAGCGCTTTAACTAATTTAGAGATTGCGTTAGCTGCAGATGGTATTAAACCAGGAAAAGGTGGAGCAAAAATCTACAAAGCTTTAGAAACAGAAAAAGGTGTTGAAAGAGCTATGAATAAGATCAAAGAATTATGTACAGATCCAAAAGGTGGATGTGTATTTTGGTCTGCAGGTGCTCAACCGCCAGAACTATTAGTTTCAGGTGAAGTTGTAATGGCTACAGGTTGGAATGGTAGATTCTTCAATGCAGAAGTTGGAGAAGGTGCACCAATCAAACAAGTATGGGATGGACAAGGTCTTGACTACGAGTACTTCGTACAAGTTAAGGGTGGACCAAACGATGCTAATGGTAAAGCTAAGAAAGCTTTAGCTATGATGACTAGTACAGAGATGTTAGCTGGAAGTGCAAAATATATTGCATACGCTCCTTGGAGAAAATCTTCTATAGCGATTATGGAAGCAGGAGAGCCTTGGTATAAAGATGGTAAGACTAATATGGTACCACAAATGCCAACAGCACCACAAAACACTAAAAACTATTTCTTAGTTGACCCTATCTTCTGGGCTGACAATGGAACAGAGCTTGGTGAGAAGTGGGAAGCTATGAAAGCTGGTCTATAATTTAAGTTTAATTAAACTTAATTATATATTATAATTTAAGGGCGGTTATTTGATAACCGCCCTTTTTATTTATGAGCTCAGAAACACAACAAATTTTAACCACAGACGGAATACCTTTAGAGGTAAGTCTAAAAAAAGCTGAGAGAAGAAATAAGATTAAAGCTTTTTTGCTCGTTGCTCCTTTATTATTATTTTTAATTATTACTTACGTATTTCCAATTGGTGACATGCTTATGCGAAGTGTTGATGATAAAATGGTAACTGAAATGCTTCCTAAAACATTTAAAGCAATGGAAAAGTGGGATGGAAAAGAATTACCTGAAGAGGAAGTCTTTGAGGCTTTCTATTTAGATTTTAGAAAGTTAGTTGAGGAAAAGCGTGAAGGTAAACTATCAACTCAACTAAACTATACAAAAAATGGTTTCAAAAGTATTATTAAAAAATTAAGAAGAAAATCTAAATCTTTTGAAGAAGGAAATTATAAAGAACAGATAATGGCAGTTCATAAAAGATGGGCTGACGTTGAGTATTGGAAAGCAATAAAACGAAGAGCTCCAGCCATTACGGGTCAAAAATATCTAAAAGGTATGGACATGTATAAGAATGAAAGTGGAGAAATAGTTAGCGTTGAAGAAGACAGAAGAATTCATAGAATTTTATGGCTTAGAACTTTAGAAATTGCATTTTTTGTAACTCTATTTTGTTTTTTGATGGCCTACCCAATAGCTCATTTGTTAGCTACTTTACCAATGAAGTATAGTAACTTACTAATGATCTGCGTACTGTTGCCGTTTTGGACATCATTACTTGTAAGAACCGCCAGTTGGATGATCTTGTTGCAACAACAAGGGGTGGTTAATGATTTCTTTGTTTGGATTGGTTTAGTGGCTGATGATGCAAGGCCAGAGATGATGTATAATAAAACTGGAACATATGTTGCAATGACACAAATTTTGCTCCCTTTTATGGTTTTACCTCTTTATAGTGTTATGAAAACTATTTCACCAAGCTTAATGAGAGCAGGAAAATCACTAGGTGGAACACCAATCGTCGCTTTCTGGAAGGTCTATTTTCCTTTAACAATTCCTGGTATTGGAGCTGGTTGCTTGTTGTGTTTTATATTAGCAATCGGTTATTATATCACTCCTGCCTTAGTAGGAGGAGCGTCAGGTACTTTAATTAGTAATCAAATTGCTTTTCACATGAAGAGTACACTTGATTGGAGCTTTGCATCTGCAATGGGCCTAATGTTACTTGCTGGAGTTTTAGCGATTTATTGGGTGTATAATAAGTTAGTTGGAATAGATAATATTAAATTAGGATAAATATAATGGCTTTACCAAAACACACAGAATTACATTATAGAATTTGGCATTATTTTTATTTATTTATTTGTGGATCAGTTTTCTTTTTTTTAATTGCACCTTTATTTGTAATTTTTCCATTGTCTTTTAATGCAGAAGAATTTTTAAGTTTTTCAGATGGTATGAAAAGTCTTGATCCAGATGCCTTTTCATTAAGATGGTACAAGGACATGATTTATGGAACTAAAAACCCATGGGGCTTAGCTGCTAAAAATAGTTTTATTATTGCAATTTTTGCAACAATCGGTTCAGTTCTTCTCGGAACCGTTGCAGCACTAGGATTGAGTAGCAGACATATGCCTTACAAGGGCATTATCATGGCCGTATTAATTTCACCTATGATAGTTCCTCTAATTATCTCAGGTGTAGCAATATTTTTCTTTATGGCTAAATCTGGTTTAGCAGCAACACACACAGGAATAGTTCTAGCACATATTATTTTAGGCACACCCTTTGTAGTTATTACAGTTACTGCTACTTTATCAGGATTTGATCATAGCGTTACAAGAGCTGCAGCAAGCCTTGGAAGTAATCCTGTAAATACTTTTATGAAAATTACATTACCATTAATATTACCTGGTGTGATTTCAGGAGGATTATTCGCATTTGTTACATCATTTGATGAAGTTGTAGTTGTTTTATTTTTAGCTGGTCTTGAAAATACCACTATCCCAATTCAGATGTGGACAGGTTTAAGAGAACAGTTAAGCCCAACTATTCTTGCAGTTGCAACTTGTCTAATTATTTTGTCTACATTAATATTAGTAACCGCTGAGCTTTTAAGAAGAAGATCTGAGAGACTCAGAGGAATAAACCGATAGTAAAAATCATTTAATGAAAATTAAGAACGTAGTGGTGATTGGTTCAGGAACAATGGGCAGCGGTATTGCTGCTCACTTATGTAATGCAAATGTACCTGTAACTTTACTTGATTTGAAAACAGAAATTAGTGAAAAAGCTAGAGAAAGAATTCATAAGTCAAGACCTCCTCTACTAATTGATAAATCTAAAATTAATAATATTAAAGTTGGAAATATTTCAGATGATTTTGATGTAGTTAAAGACGCGGATTGGATTGTTGAAGCAGTAGTAGAAAGAATAGATATTAAACATCAAATTTATGAAAAGATATTTAAAGTAAGAAAAGATGGAGCTATAGTCTCATCAAACACATCATCAATTCCAATTAAAGTTTTATCTGAACATTTAAAAGATATAGAAAAAAAAGATTTTTGTATTACACACTTTTTTAATCCTGTCAGATATATGGGTCTGCTTGAGATTGTTAAAAATGAAAACAATGATCTTAATAAGATTAATCAATTAAAAGAATTTTGTGAAGAAGAATTAGGCAAAGGTGCAATAGTTTGTAACGATACTCCAGGTTTTTTAGGAAACAGAGTTGGTGTTTATGCAATGCAAGTTGCTATGACAGAAGCTTTTAAGATGAAACTTTCTGTTGAAGAAGCAGACGCAATATTTGGAAGACCAATGGGTATTCCTAAAACAGGTGTGTTTGGATTGTATGATTTAATTGGTATCGATTTAATGGCTGATGTATTGAAAAGTTTTATTAAAGAATTACCAGAGACAGATGAGTTTCATAAAGTTGCAAAAGAAATTCCGTTAGTAAAAAAATTAATTGAGACTGGCTATACAGGAAGAAAAGGTAAAGGTGGATTCTATCGTATGAATAAAACTGGAGCTACAAAAATCATGGAGGCTATCAACCTTGAATCTGGAGATTACTCTCCTAGCAAAAAGATCGATGTTAAATCGGATAAAGTAGATCTAAAGACATTAATCAATCGAAAAGATAAATATGGTGAGTATGCTTGGGCAGTTTTGTCTAAAATAATTAAATATGCCTCCTCTTTAGTTCCAGGTATTACAAAAGAATTTAATGATATTGATGAAGCAATGAGACTTGGTTTTAATTGGGCAAAAGGTCCTTTTGAGATGCTTGAAGAAATAGGTGTAAAAAATTTCTTTAATAGAGTTGATGACTTTGTTGGCAATAGTTTTTTAGAAAATCTATCAAAAACTAAAAATGAAGATTTTTATGGTGAAAGACAAAAATACACGAACATAGAAACTTTAGGAAAAGTTAAAAAAACAGCATCAAGTTTAGATGGAAACGACTCTGCAAAAATCTATAGATTTAATGATTATAATATTGTTGAGTTTACCACTAAAGCTAACGCTCTAGATTATGACTCAATGGATGCTTTAAAAAAAGCAACAGACAAACCTTTAATAATTATAAATGAAAGTATGCAATTTTCTGCAGGTGTAAACTTAACTTACACAATGCAATTTGCAGATAAAAAAGATTTTAAATCGATTGAAAAATTTATTAAATATTTTCAAGAAACTTGTAAGCATTTAAAATATTCAAAATATCCAGTAGTTTCAGCTCCATCAGGATTAACTTTAGGTGGTGGATTTGAAGTAATGGTACAAAGTAATTTTGTTGCATCTCATACAAATATTGTTGTTGGATTAGTAGAGACTATTGTGGGTTTAATTCCAGCAGGGGGCGGATGTAAAGAAATGTTAGCAAGATGGCTTGATACTGATGAGGCAAAGAAAGACTCAAATTACGCACCTTTAAAAGTCTTTGATATAATTGGATATGGTAAGACAGCTACCTCACCGGTTGAAGCGGAACCAATGAAATATTTGAGACCTTCTGATAAAAAAATAATGAATAGAAATAGTTTATTAGAAGTTTCCAAAAAAATTATTACAGATAATAAAGATTTTAAATCACCAAGAGAGCTTGAATTTAAGCTTCCAGGAAAAGCTGTAAGAGGAGAGATGGATAAAATTTTAGATAATCTTTACAATAATAAAATTATTTTAGATCATGGAGTTGAAGTTGCAAAAGAATTGGCCCACGTACTAAGCGGAGGTGATACCACGATAGATAAAACTCTATCAGAAGATGATTTATTCAAATTAGAGTTAGATGCTTTTATGAGATTAATTGAAACTCAAAAAACTCAAGATAGAATTAAACACACCTTAAAAACAGGTAAGCCTTTAGTTAATTAACATCCTAATTGTATTTATGTAGTCAGGTCTTAAGACGTATTGAGATTTATCAAGATATTTGATTTTTTCTAAAGCCTTTAAACCGTAAATTACTTTTCCAATTGGAGTATATTCAGTTTCGTACAAAGGTTCATCTCTAAGTATAATAAAAAATTGACTATCTTCAGTGTTATATTTTTGAGCTCTTGCTAATGCAACACTACCTTTTTCAAAATTAAATGGATTATCTACTTCAGAATTAATAGTTCCTAATCCTGATTTACCTGTTCCAATCTTTCCATAATCTATATTTCCTTTTTTACCAAATTCCAAATCTCCAGCCTGCACAAGTGCATCTTTAATTACTCTATGGAAAGCAACATCATCATATGCTTTTGATTTGACCAAAGTTACAAATCTTTTTACTCCATTTGGGGAAATTTTCGGATAAAGTTCAATAATAACATTACCACAAGGAACATTTAGTACTGCAATATTTTTAGGATTATCAAATTTAATTTTTTTTGGATCATAATATTTAACAAATAAACACTTATCTTTTATGAAAAAGAAAGAACTAAAAGAAAATAAAGCCAAAACAAGTATGAAAATAAAAATTATTTTTTCAGATTTAGAGGCTTTAATTTTTTGAATCATAGAATGAAATTTTTATCAATCTTCAACAAATTATTTTTTATGAATTGTATTTTTTTTTCTAAAATTGGATCACTGTTATTAGGGCTTGAACCTATCATTAAATGGGAAAATACTTCAGCCATATCTTCCGAAGCTGTCGATCTAGAATATTCTGTAAAAAAACCATCTGTTTTTTTATAAGTATCTAATCCAACTTTATCTGTGCAAGTAGAGCATTCTGCATATTTAAAATTTTTTACATTAAAGTTAGACCATACTTTTTCATCGAATATTGCTTTATAGTTATCGTTAATAATATGAAATACCTCGTGATGAATTACTCTTTCAAAATATTTTTCATCAAATTTTATATCTAGAATTAAAGTTTTCATTACATTATCTGGAATTCCGGCTGTATTAATTTTTGAAATAGATAAATCTTCACAAAGTACAATATATTTGAGATTAATTTTTCTCAAAAATATTTGATTATATCTATCCAAATTTTTTTGGATTATTTTATATTTTTCATCCAATATTTTTTTTTCTGAGTTAAAACAATTGATATTATTATCTACTCCTATTGTAAAAGGTTGTTTAGCGTAAAGGTATCTTAGTTTATTGGACTTGTTTATTTCATAAATTTCGAGATTTGGAATTTTAATTAGATTATAAATCGTATCAGCTTGTGACTGAGTAAAGATAAACAAAGATAATAAAATTAATCTTATTAAGTTCATAAATTTATATATAGAAGATATTCCAAATTAAAAGAATGTGATACAGTTTTACTGTGAAAAAAAAAATAAATAAAGATCCAATCCAACCTGTAAGTGGAACTAAAGTACCGCGGTTTGCTGGTCCCTCTACATTTGCAAGATTACCCGAACTAAGAGACGTCGAAAGTTGTGATGTAGCAATTGTTGGAATTCCATTTGATGCTGGCACAAGTTATAGACCAGGTGCAAGATTTGGTCCTCAAAGCATAAGACAAGCTTCAAGACATTTAAGGACAAATTATCATCCTAGCTATGATGTTGAGCCATTTAAAGTTCAACAAGTTGCAGATGCAGGTGATATTACCTGTAATCCATTCAATATTGATGAAGCAATAAAACAAATAGAAGTTGGTGCAGAAGAGTTACTAAAAAAAGTAGGTGGAATAATTAGTCTTGGTGGAGATCATACAATTGCATTTCCATTGCTTAAAGCAATAAATAAAATTAATAATGGTCCTGTAGCATTAGTTCATTTTGATGCTCATTTAGATACATGGGATACTTATTTTGGAGCACCGTATACTCATGGAACCCCTTTTAGACGAGCGAGAGAAGAAAATTTATTTTTAGATGATGCCTCAATGCATGTTGGTATTAGAGGTCCTTTATATAGCAGAGATGATATTAAAAATGATGAAAGTTTTGGATTTAAAATCATTCATTGCGATGAGTTTCAAACACAAGGAACAGATAAAATTGCTGAAAGAATTAAAAAAAGAGTAGGCAACAACCCTTTGTATCTGTCCATTGATATTGATGTATTAGATCCGGCTTTTGCACCTGGTACAGGTACACCTGAAATTGCTGGAATGACGACAAGAGAAATGGTTAATGTAATTCGTGGACTTTCAGGATTAAATCTTATTTCTGCAGATGTAGTGGAGGTCTCACCAGCATATGATCACGCAGAAGTTACTTCACTTGCAGCTGCTACAATTGTTTATGAATTAACAAATTTGTTTGCAAAAAAATAAGGAAAGGTTAGGAGTCTCATATGGAAAATAAAAAAAATTTTTATATTGATGGAAAATGGGTCACACCAAAAAGTATAGAAGAAATCAAAGTAATTAACCCAGCAACAGAAGAAAATTGTGCAATTATATCTCTTGGTAATAAAGAGGATGTTGATCTTGCTGTTAGTTCGGCAAAAAAAGCATACAGCTCTTGGTCATTTTCAAAAAAAGAGGAAAGAATAAAGTTATTAGAAAAACTTTATGAAAATTATAAAAAAAGATGGGCAGATATTGCAGATGCAATTACTACTGAAATGGGTGCACCAAAAGATTTTGCAACGAAGTTACAAGCTGGTACTGGTGCAGCTCACTTAAAATCTTTTATTAGATATTTAAAAAAATTTGAATTTGAAAAGCCATTAGGAGAGCATGCTCCAAATCAAAGATTAATCTATGAACCAAAGGGTGTTTGTGCTTTGATTACACCATGGAACTGGCCAATGAATCAAGTTTGCTTAAAGGTAATGCCAGCAATAGCTGCTGGTTGCACAATGGTTCTTAAACCATCTGAGTTAGCACCATTATCTTCAATGATTTTGGCTGAACTTATAGATGAAACTAAATTTCCTGCAGGAGTATTTAATTTAGTAAATGGTGATGGTGCAACAACAGGTGATGCATTAACAAGTCATCCAGATGTCAACATGATTTCATTTACTGGATCTACTAGAGCTGGTGCATTAATATCACAAAATGCTGCTAAAGACTTTAAAAGAGTAAGCCTAGAATTAGGTGGAAAAGGAGCGAATATTATTTTTAAAGATGCAGATCCTGAAGCAATAGAGAGAGGTGCATTAAGATGTTTTAGAAATTCAGGTCAATCATGTAATGCTCCAACAAGAATGCTTGTTGAAAAATCAATGTATGATGAAGCTATTGAAAGATTAAAAAAATACACAGAAAACTTTGAGGTTGGTGATCCAACAAAAGAAGGAGAACATATAGGGCCAGTTATTTCTGAGACACAATATAAAAAAATTCAAACTCTAATTAAAAAAGGAATTGATGAAGGAGCAAAATTGGTTGCAGGAGGACCTGGCAAACCAAAAGGTTTAGAAAAAGGATATTTCGTAAAACCTACGGTGTTTGCTGATGTAAATAATGATATGAATATAGCAAGAGAAGAAATCTTTGGACCTGTATTGTCTGTCATGCCATTTGAAACTGAGGAAGAGGCAATTCAAATTGCTAATGATACCCCTTATGGTCTGACGAACTATATTCAAACCCAAGATAAAGAAAAAATTAAAAGGGTGGCAAGAAAGCTAAGATCAGGAATGGTAGATGTTAATGGTGCAGGTATTGCAGTTGATGCTCCGTTTGGAGGTTTTAAACATTCAGGAATTGGTCGAGAAGCCGGAGAGCATGGTCTTGAAGAGTTTCTTGAAGTTAAATCAGTAGGTGGTTGGAATAACTAATTTTGAATAACTAAGAAGTGTTCATTTTAGGTTAATATTAATTAATCATTGATAGTCAACACTTAGAGACTACTAAAAAAAAATCATTTGTTTGTATTTAATATAGAAATCAATAGGGTTTCATTAATTAACGTTGCGTAAATTAAACTAGTTATAACTCGCAATACACAGAGGAGAAAAATATGAGTAGATCAAAATCGCTCTACAATGCAGATTTGGCACCAACTCCATCAAATAAAAAGAATTGGGGATGGTTCGAGATCTTTAACGTATGGGCAAATGATGTTCAAAGTTTATTTGGATATACTTTGGCAGCATCATTATTTTTAGCTTCAGGATTAAATGGCTGGGCAGTATTTTTAGCATTAATACTAGCTGGCTTTTTCATTATGTGGCTTGTAAACTTATCAGGAAAACCAAGTGTAAAACATGGAATTCCTTATCCAGTATTCGCTCGAGTAAGTATGGGTGTATTTGGTGCAAACTTTCCTGCGATGGCAAGAGGGCTTGTAGCAATGTTCTGGTATGGAGCACAAACATATGCGGCATCAACTGCTGTAGCACTTCTAATTACAGGTATCACTGGTAATCCAGGTACTGAGATGTTTTTAGGAATGACAGGAGTAATGTGGGTGTCATTTATATTTGTATCTGCATTCCAAGTTTACTTATTCTGGCAAGGTGTAGATCTTGTAAAAAGATTCTTAAATTTTGCAGGACCTGCTGTTTATGTAGTGATGGTTTTATTAATGATAGTAATTTGGTTCAAAGCTGGTGGAGGTCTTTTATCAGAAGTAGGTGAAATATTTTCTGGTGGAGAAAGATCAGGTGGATTTGAAGGCTTAGGTTCATTTGGAGCTTTCTTAGCAGTATTCTCGATAATGGTAGGATACTTTGCTGCTGTAGTAATCAACTTTGGTGACTTTGCTAGATTTGTTAAAAATGAAGATGAAATGAAAAAAGGTAACCTATGGGGATTAGTGGGTAACGTTATTTTCTTCTCATTCATTACTTTAATGATCACTGGTGGAACAATCGCTATCTTTGGAGAATATGTAGCAAACCCAACAGACATGGTAGCTAAAGTAGACAATATTGTATTAACAATCGTTGCAGCATTTGCATTCTTTGCAGCAACAGTTGGTATCAATATGGTTGCTAACTTTATACCTCCTGCGTATGACCTTGCTAACTTAATGCCAAGTAAAATTAACTTCAGAACTGGTGGTTTAATAACTGCTGCTTTTGGTTTTATAATTGGTGGTATGTGGGTTGCGGTAATTACTCAAATGGGTCTATTCCCGTTTGTAAACACTTTAGGTGCAATTTTAGCTCCTGTGTTTGGTATAATGATTACTGACTATTATATAATCAAAAAACAAAGATTAGATGTTGATGACTTGTTTAGTGACTCGCCTAACGGCAAGTATCACTATAATGGTGGTTTCAATGGTAAAGGTATGTTGGCATGGGTACTATCAGGATACATTGCTGTTGGTACAGTTTGGCCAAACATCTTATTTTTAGGAATGGATGATTTCTTCGCTAACTTAGGTGGTGGTGGAGGATATGCTTGGATAATTGGAGCATCATTAGGTGCTGTGATTCACTTGGCAATATCATCTAATAAAAAATAAATAAATTTTAATTAAAGCCCATCAATGTAAATTGATGGGCTTTTTTTATATTTGGAATTCTAAAAGAATATTTTCCTTATTTAGGTCGTGAAGAATTAAGTTATCTCCATCACCCAATCTATCTACAACTAAAAAATTCATATCCTCGGTTGAGATTAGCGGGAAGTGCCAAACACCTGGATTATAATTAACACCAATTCCTCTAGGAATTATGAATGACTCGACTTTATTTAAGTCAGGTTTGTCTCCCTCAGGAGCAACGAATGCTAAAAAAGTTGTTTCTTTCATTGGAATAAAAGCTTGGCTTCCAAGTGGATGTTTTTCCATCATATCAACCTTCATTGGAAAAGATCTTTTAAGAGCTGAAAAAATACTAATAGTGGACTCGCCATTATCTTTTTTTGTATTTAAATTTGCAATACCGTCGTATCTTTTTGCATAGCCATTATTAATTTCAATTGGCTTGATATCTGCTGTTGTAATCATATCACCAAATTTTTTAAAATTTTCTTTAGTAATAGGTTTTGGTTTGATAATTAAATTTGTCATATTTTTTTACCAAAAATTCTAAATCTCGAAATACCTCCATCTGGAAATATATTAATCTTTACATGATTAATTTTTTCTTTTTTCATTAAAGAGTTTTTGAATGTATGAGTTTTGTTAGCTGATAACTTTGTATTTTTTAATAAATATTTCCATTTATTTGAAGAGTTAACTATTAGTTTTGAACTTTTAGATGGTAAATAACTTGCTTGTAAAGAACAGTAACTAGGAAAATTTCCTTTAAAATGATGAGTTGAAATTTCCATTTTATCAATCGACCTTCCATCAATTGAATTTAAAATTAACCAATCATTTCCTTTACCTCTTCTTCTTCTAGTCTCCCAGCCATCACCCATATTTTTTGCTTTACCAGGGGCTAAAACATTTTCAGCTTTTCCAAAATGTTCATTGTTGCAAGCGATAACTGACGCCCCACCCAATAAAGAAGCGAGATTTATTTTTTTATTGATATTTTTTTTTGATTTTGCAATAGACCCATACAATCTCAATCTGGCAACACCTCCATCAGGAAAAATATTAAATTTGATATGACTAAATATTTTTTTGTTTTTGACTGAAAAAAAATGATGAGAATTGGCTTTAACCCTTTTTTTTGCAAGAATTGATGTCCATTTCAATTGGTTAATTTTATTTGAGCTAGAGAATGCTCCTTCAATTGAAACCATTGCTGGCTGATTACCATTAAAGTGAGATGTATCCACACCAATCTTGGAAAGTTTTCCTGGCTTTCCAAGTTTTAAAATTATGTAATCATGCCCTGAGGTTCTTTTTCTTCTCGACTCCCATCCATCCATCCATTTTCCATGTTTATCAAATACACCTTCTCTAAATACCGGAATTGTCGGACTAATAATCCTATTAGCTGATGCGAAAAAGTCATCAGTTTTATAAACCACCTTTGTGCCTAGCCTAGGTTGAGCTAAATCTATTAATCCGTTTGTAAATATTATTTTTTCTTTCATATTATGAATAATTTTTAATCCAATGTTTAGCTATATCAATTCTTTTACAAATCCATATATCTTTAAATTTTAAAACATAGTCCAAAAATTTTTTTAATGACTGAATTCTTCCAGGTCTACCTATTAGTCTGCAATGTAATCCAACAGACATCATTTTAGGGGTTGTTTTTCCTTCTTCATATAAAGCATCAAAACTGTCTTTTAGATAATTGTAAAAATGATCACCTGTATTAAACCCTTGGTTCGTAGCAAATCTCATATCATTATTATCTAAAGTATAAGGAATGATAAGTTGTTTTTTTTTATCTCGTTGTTCCCAATAAGGTAGATCATCACTATAACTATCACTATCATATAAAAAACCACCATCCTCAAAAACTAAGTCCCTAGTATTTGGACTACATCGACCTGTATACCATCCTAAAGGTCTTGAGCCAAAAATATCTTTAATTGTTTTTATAGCTTGTTGCATATGTTTTTTTTCAACTGTTTTTTTTATATTTTGATAGTCAATCCACCTATAACCATGAGCTGCAATTTCATAATCACCATTTTTAATAGCATTACATACTTCAGGGTTTTGTTCTAACGCTAGACCAACACCAAAAATTGTTACAGGAATATTTTTTTCTTTAAATAGTTTATCTAATCGCCAAAAACCAGTTTTTGATCCATATTCATAGATACTTTCCATACTGATATGCCTTCCTTTTATCGCTTTGGCTCCAATAATTTCAGATAAAAAAGTTTCAGAGTATTTATCTCCATTTAAAACAGAGTTTTCTCCACCTTCTTCATAGTTCAATACAAATTGTAAAGCTAATTTTGAATTATTTGGCCAGAAGATTTTTTTTCCTTTAGCTCCATATCCAATAAGGTCTCTAGAATTTTTTTTAACCATGTACAATTATAAATTAATTTAGATTTCTTAACAATTTATTAATTTGAAATAGATTTAGACTTTATACCATCTAAAAAACTTAAGCATTTTTTTAATTCATTTAGTTCAATAAATTCATCTACTTTATGTGCTTGTTCAATAGATCCAGGTCCACATACAACAGTGCTAATGCCAATCTCTTGAAATAAACCTGCTTCGGTTCCAAATGAAACTACTTCTCTAGAATTATCACCAGTTAGACTAGAAACTAATTCACATGCCTCAGATTTTTTAACACGATCAAACCCTGTGACTTCGCCAATAATTTCTTTTTTTATACTAGACTCAGAAAATACTTTTTTCATTTCTGGTAAAAGAATTTCATTTGCATATTTATCAATCTCACTATTCAAAAATACTCCATCTTCTTTAATGACTGGTCTTGTTTCCCAATTGATATGGCATTTATCAGCAATTACATTATGCGCTATTCCACCAAAAATTCCTCCTACTTGTAAAGTTGAAAATGGTGGATCAAAAATTGAGTCCTTAGGAACTCTTTTTTTTAGTTCCTCTCTAAGTTCAATTAACTTATTTGCATATCTTGCAGCAAATTCAACTGCACTTACTCCTTTATGAGGAGCTGAACTATGACCTGCTAAACCTTCAAAATAGGTTGTGTATTCATAACAACCTTTATGAGCATCAATTATTTTCATTTTTGTTGGTTCACCAATTATACAAATACCATCTTGAATATTTCTTTTTTTTAATTCCTCTATTAGTATTGGAGCCCCCAAACAAGCCGTCTCTTCATCGAAAGTAAAACAAAAATGAATATCTCTGTTTAAGTTTGAGTTAGCATAAATAGGGGCAAAAGCTAAAGTGCATGCTATAAAACCTTTCATATCACAGGAACCTCTACCATAAAGTTTGTCATCTTTTACAGTGGCTTTAAATGGATCCGTGCTCCAACTTTTTGAAACTGGCACTGTATCTGTGTGTCCAGATAAAATTATTGGTTTTACACCATTAGTTTTTTTTGCTTTAAGGGTAGCAAAAAGATTTACCATCTTTTTTTCTTTATCAAATGTTTTAAAGGAAGTTGCCCCTAACTTATGCAAATGTTCTTCACAATAATCTATTAAAGCACTGTTATCTTCTCCAGAAATTGTTCTAAAACCTATTAGATCAGTTAAAATCTTTACTGAATCATTATATAATTTTTCTAAATTAATTTCTGTACTCATTACTAATAATTAATATAAATACTGCATTTATGAAAGAACAAATAACATACGATATTTTTGATAAAGTTGATATTAGAGTTGGTACTGTGATATCAGTTAAAAAAAATGAAAAAGCAAGAAAACCATCATTAGTTGTTGAAGTAGATTTTGGCAAAGAAATTGGAGTAAAACAATCTTCAGCTCAAATTACCCATTATTATAATGAGGAAAATTTAAAAGGAAAACAAGTAATCGGAGTGTGTAATTTTGCCAAAAAAAATATTGCAGGAATTGTTTCCCAGGTCTTAATTTTAGGCTCTATCGACAAAGAAGGAAAAGTAATTTTAGTTCATCCTTCGCAAAAATCTGAAAACGGATTACCGATAGCATAAAAATGCATCCTGAAATATTATCAATAGCTATATTTTGGTTTGTAACTGCTTACACACCAGGACCAAACAATGTAGTGGCTTCGTATTCAGGTTTTAATTTTGGAATTACTAAAACCATCCCCCATATTCTTGGAGTAACCTTGGGTTTTACCTCATTAGTTATTTTTTTAACAATTGGTTTGATTAATGTTTTTAAACTATTTCCAATTATACAAATCACAATTAAATACTTGGGAACTTTGTTTTTAATTTATTTGGCATATAAGATTGCTTCCTCTACCAACTCAAATGAAGTTCAAAAAGAAAATCCAGTAAAATTTTTAGAAACTTTTCTTTTTCAATATTTAAATCCTAAAGGTGTAATGGTAGCGATTATAGTTGTTTCAACTTATGTTGAATTAGGGGAAAACTATATTAACTATGCGACTCAAGTAGTGCTTCTAGCATTCTTGTTTTCAGCTACTAGTATTACCTTATGGACATTTATAGGTAAATTTTTAAGGAAATTTGCGACAAATGATAAATTTATTAAGTACTTTAATTATGCTATGTCAGGGCTTCTTCTTTTGAGCATAATTACATTTTATATATAAACTATGAAACCAGGAACAAAAAATTCATACAACTCCTTATCTGAAATAAAGATTAATGATAAAAATTACAAATTTTTTTCTCTTACTGAGGCAGAAAAAAATGGTTTAACTGGCATTTCAAAATTGCCAAAATCACTTAAGGTACTTTTGGAAAATCTTTTAAGATATGAAGATAATTTATCAGTCAATAAAAATCAAATTGAAGCAATAAAAAATTGGCTGAAAGAAAAAAAATCTAAAACTGAAATTGCATATAGACCAGCTAGAGTTTTGCTACAAGATTATACTGGAATACCAGCTGTTGCAGATTTAGCAGCCATGCGTGAGGCTGTTAAAGAAAAAAATAAAGACCCAAATACTATCAACCCACTTTCTGCAGTTGATCTTGTAATAGACCATTCTGTACAAGTAGATCAATCGGCAAAATCAGATTCTTTTGACAAAAATGTAGAAATAGAATTTAACAGAAACGGTGAAAGATATTCTTTTTTAAAGTGGGGACAACAAGCATTTAATAATTTTAGGATTGTACCACCTGGTACAGGAATATGTCATCAGGTAAACCTGGAATATCTATCTAAGGTAGTTTGGTCAGCAAAACATAATGATGATAATTATTTATTCCCAGACACACTAGTAGGCACAGATAGTCATACTACTATGGTAAATGGATTATCAGTATTAGGTTGGGGTGTTGGTGGTATTGAGGCTGAAGCTGGAATGTTGGGTCAACCAATATCGATGTTAATTCCAGAAGTAATAGGTTTTGAAGTAAAAAATAAAATGCCTGAAGGTACAACTGCAACTGATTTAGTTTTAACTGTTGTAAAGATGTTAAGGGACAAGGGTGTCGTAGGCAAATTCGTAGAATTTTATGGAGAAGGATTAAAAAATTTAACATTAGCTGATCGTGCGACTATCGCAAATATGGCTCCTGAATATGGAGCTACTTGTGGTTTTTTTCCAATAGATGATGAAACCTTAAAATATCTTAAATTCTCTGGAAGAGATAAAAATACAGTTAAAATAGTTGAAGATTATGCAAAGGCACAAGGTTTATGGTCTAGTGATGATATTGAGTTTACTGATACTTTAACCTTAGATATGTCTACAATAGTTCCAACAATATCTGGACCTAAAAGACCACAAGATAAAGTTTTATTAACAGATGCTTCAATTAGTTTTAATAAAAGCTTTAAAGAAATTACAAAAAAAACAGATTATTCTGTTTCTAAAGTGCCTAATTCAGAATTTGAGATTAAAGATGGTTCAATTTTAATTGCTGCAATAACTTCTTGTACAAACACATCTAACCCAAATGTTCTCATAGGAGCTGGTTTGCTCGCAAAAAAAGCTGTAGAATTAGGTCTTGAAGTTAAACCCTGGGTCAAAACTTCCTTGGCGCCAGGATCTCAAGTGGTTACTGATTATTTAAAGAAGGCTGGATTAAATACTTATTTGGATAAACTTGGATTTAATTTAGTTGGTTATGGTTGTACAACTTGTATAGGTAATTCTGGACCATTGGATGAGAACATTGTTAAAGCCATACAAAACGAAAATATTTATGCAGTTTCAGTTCTATCAGGTAATAGAAATTTTGAGGGAAGAATTTCACCACATATAAAAGCAAATTATTTAGCGTCACCCCCACTTGTTGTAGCTTATGCTCTGGCTGGTCATATGAATTTTGATTTATACAAAGACTCACTTGGTAAAGATACAAAAGGCAAAGATATTTTTATGAAAGATCTTTGGCCATCAAATAGGGAGATTGAAGAAACTCTCAAATCATCCTTAAGTGCAGAAATGTTTATTAAAAGATATTCTAATGTTTCAGAGGGGCCAAAACAATGGCAACAAATAAAAACTGAAAAAAGTAGTATTTATAAATGGGAAGACAATTCAACTTATGTGAAAAAACCACCTTTTTTTGATAATCTTCCAGATAAACCTGAGGGTTTTAAAGAAATTAAGGACGCAAGACCATTGTTGATTTTAGGTGATATGGTAACAACAGACCATATTTCTCCAGCCGGTAATATTCAAAAAGAAAGTCCTACAGGAGAATATTTTATGAAACATCAAATTTTACCTAAAGACTATAATTCTTACGGCTCAAGAAGAGGAAATCACGAAGTTATGATGAGAGGCACTTTTGCTAATATAAGAATTAGAAATGAAATGGCACCTGGAACAGAGGGGGGGGGCTTACAAAATTATATCCAGAGGAAAAAGTCATGCCAATTTATGATGCAGTTGTTGAATATAAAAAAAGAGGTACAGATTTAGTTGTTATAGGTGGGAAAGAATATGGTACTGGATCATCTAGGGATTGGGCAGCAAAAGGAACAAAGTTATTGGGTGTAAAAGCAGTAATTGCAGAAAGCTTTGAAAGAATTCATAGATCAAATTTAATAGGTATGGGAATTTTGCCATTACAATTTATAAATAATATAAATAGAACAAATTTAAATTTAATAGGTTCTGAATTAATTAGTGTTAACGAAATAGAAAAAGGAATTAATCCCTCAGATAATGTAACACTAGAAATAAAATATATTTCAGGAGAAATAAAAAAAATTGAAACATTGTGTAGGATCGATACTAAAAATGAGTTAGAGTATTATAAAAACGGGGGAATACTCCAATATGTTTTAAGAAATATGATTTAATTATGGATGAAGATATTACAATTATTAATGAAAAAACAAGAAATGAAAAAATTAAAAATTTTTTAATTCAAAATAAAAGAATATTAATTTTTATATTATCGTTTTTAGTAATAGTTATATTAGGCTTTTATTCTTATCAAATATACAAAGATGGGCATAGGGAATGGTTATCGGATAAATATAATAGTGCAGTAATTAAATATAATAGCGGCGATAAATCAGAAATTAAATCTGCAATGAAAGAAGTAGTGGAAGATAAGGATACTACTTATTCCCCATTAGCACTATATTTTTTAATAGACAATAATTTGATTGCAAATAAAGGTGAAGCTAATGATTTATTTAATATTCTGATAGATGAAACTTCTTTAGAAGAGGAAATCAAGAATCTTATTATATATAAAAAAGCATTATTTAATGCGGACTCAAGTGATGAAAATCAATTACTAGATATATTAAAACCACTGCTTAATTCAAAAAGTATTTGGAAATCTCATGCTTTATATTTACTCGGTGAGTATTTTTATTTTAAAAATGAGAAACAAAAATCTAAGGAATTTTTCACACAAATACTCAATACTAAGAACGCAAATCAAGATATAATTAAAGAAGCGCGTAAAAGACTTAATAGAGATTTAAGTGATTAACATTCTTAAATTTATTGTTTTTATTTTTTTACTTAATTCATGCTCATTAGGTGATGGAGGTGGATTTTGGACAAAAGAAGAAAATATAAAAAATGAATTATTAAATTTTAAACCGTTATTTAAAAAAAATGATTCAGTTTTAAAAGAATTCAATAAAAATTTTCAATTTTCATTAAATAAAAAAGATCTTAAGCTTAATTTTAATTCTAGAAACGACAACAATGATGGGTATGTATTATTTAAAGGAAAATTTGAAAAAATTCAAAAATATAATTTTTCTCAAATTAAAAATTTTCATGAATTAGAAACAAATATTATTTTTAGTGGTAAAGACTTAATTTTTTTTAATAATAAGGGTTCAATTTTGAGCTTTAATCAAAATTCAAAATTGAAATGGAAAATAAATAATTATTCCAAAAATGAAAAAAAATTAAAACCAATAATATCAATGACTAACAATAATAAACAATTATTTGTATCTGACAATCTTTCAAAAATTTATTCAGTAAATCTTATTAATGGAAAAATATTATGGTCAAAAAAAAACTCATTACCGTTTAATTCGGTGATAAAATTTTTTGACAATAAAATTTTTGTAGTTGATGCAAATAATAATTTAAATTGTTTTTCAGCAAAAGATGGTAGTTTACTTTGGCTACACAAAACAGAAAAATCATTCATAAATTCATCTAAAAAATTACCTATTTTAATTAAAGATGAGATTGTAACTTTTTCAAACTCTCTTGGCGATATAACGGCGATTGATATAAACAATGGTTCATTGATATGGCAAAAATCTACTCAAAACTCTAATATATATGAGGATATAATGACATTAAAAATGTCTAATCTAATTTTAAATGATGAATCAATTTATTTTTCGAATAATAAAAATCAATTTTACTCAATTGATTTTAATACCGGCATTACCAATTGGACCCAGGAAATTAATTCAAATGTGAAACCAGCTATAATTGGAAATTTTATATTTACAATCTCATTAGAGGGATATTTTTTTATAATTGAAAAAAATACAGGAAATATTTTAAGAATAACAAATATTTTTGATAAGCTGAAAAAGAAAAAAAATGAAAAGATTTTTCCAACTGGGTTTATTTTTAATTTTCAAAATTTGTTTATTTCAACAAATAGTGGAAGATTGTTAGTTGTAGATATAAAAACAGGTAAAATAAAAAATGTTTTAAAGATAGATAGTAATATTATTTCAAGACCTGTTGTTCAAAGTCAAAACATGTACGTAATTAAGAATAACTCTATTATAAAATTAAATTAAGATGTTTCTTAAATTTCTTGAAAATATAGGTAGAAAAAAAGTTGTACTTGATAGGGGAGCCTCGCATCCAAGATTTGATTTGGCTAAACCATGGATGAATAGATATTATGTTTTATTTAGAAATAGACCTAAATGGTTTCCATTTAATATTTTAATTCATGAGATGCTTGCTGATGATCATGGTGACGGTGTTCATAACCACTTGTGTCCATATATAACAATTATTTTGAGAGGAGGTTATTGGGAAACAAGAGAAAATGGAAAATATTGGAGAAAACCAGGTTATATAGGTTTTCGTTCTGCTAATTCATATCACAGAGTTGACTTAAAAGAAGGCACTAAACCAATGACTGTTTTTATACCAGGACCTTTTGGATTAAGAAAGGGACCAAGATCGGAATATGGAATAGATTTTAAAACAAAAAAATGAATTTAAATCAGAGTTTTTTGAAACATTGCGAAGTTAACAAATTTGAAATTAATCAAAATCAATTAGATGTAATCGATAATCTAAAAGATTATTACAATGATAATTTTCATCAAAGTTTACTAAGTAAAATTTTTAAAAAAAAAACTTCTGAGCTAGGATTTTATCTAGTTGGCGACGTAGGTGTTGGTAAAACAATGATTTTAAATTTTTTCTTTAATCAATTAAATAAAAAAAAACTAAGACTGCATTTTAATGAATTTATGATCAAATTTCATAATTTTATTTTTGAAAACAAAAATAAAAACAATGGAATTGAATTATTTGTGAAAGACTTGAGTAAAAAAGCTCAATTAATTTATTTTGATGAATTTCAAGTTACTAATATTGTAGATGCTATGATTTTAGGTAAATTATTTAAAAAAATATTTGATGAAAAAATTAAAGTAATTTTTTCTTCGAATATTAAAATCAATGATTTATATAAAGATGGACTGCAAAGAGATCAGTTTATTCCATTCATAAAGATTTTAGAAAAAAATTCATTTGAAAAAGAATTGTTAATAGAAGATGATTATAGATTAGATAATAATAAAAGTTTAGATAGATTTTTATCTCCAATTAATCAATCAACTAACTTTGCATTTAATAAGTTTTTAAGAAAAATTACTAAAGATAAGAATAAATCTACAAAAATTTTAGAGATAAAGGGACGTAAAATAGAAATTAAAAATTTTTTTGATGGTATCATGAAAATTGAGTTTAATGAATTATGTAACAGAAATTTGGGTTCTGAAGATTATATTAGTATTGCAAATAGCTGCGATTTTCTTCTTATTGAGGATTTACCTGATTTTAATGAAGATAACTCAAATCAACAACAAAGGTTTATTACTCTAATTGATATTCTTTACGAAAAAAAAATTCCTTTGATGATTACATCTAGAATAGATTTAGAGTCAATTAATTCATCAAAAAGTTTGATTGGACCATTCAAAAGAACTGTCAGTCGATTATATGAGCTAACCTCAATAAATTATAATTAGAATATGAAACAAGAATTCTTTGATTTGAAAATTAATACAAATGGTCAAAAACTTTACGAGTTTACAGATCAAGTAATAGATTGGATTAAAAAAAATAATTTTAAAAATGGTATCTTGAACTTAAATATTCAACACACTAGTGCGTCACTTATTGTCCAAGAAAATGCTGATCCAAATGTACAAACAGATCTAATTAATTATTTCAATAAATTAGTGCCAATGGATAATTCTCTTTATATTCATACAACTGAAGGTAAAGATGATATGCCAGCTCATATAAAGTCATCATTAACTAACAATCAAATAACTTTAAGTATCAAAAATGGAGACCCTATACTTGGAACTTGGCAGGGTTTATATCTTTTTGAACATCGTTTAGCTCCTCAATCGAGAAAAATAACCTTTCATTATTTAGGAGAATAATATTCACCTACCTATAAGGATTATAAGCCCATTGTAAAATTGCTTGTCTTTGTCTTCTTCTACAACCAAGATCACCTTTTTCGCAATTTTTTTCAATTGCGAGAACATGTCTTCTAAAATTTTTCCATCTTTTAATTTGAATTTCATCAATTTGTGGAATTCTTCTCCCGTTAGTAAATCTACAATACCACTGGAACCAACCCAGAGGGTCTTCTTTGAAAATCCACCCTTTTTCAATCCAATGTTCTCTTGATAGTCCTGAAACAATTTTGAACCTGTTTAAATTTACATCAAAAGTTTTACTTAGTTTTACATTTTTAAACCATGTTTTTGGATATTCTTTTACATTTAACCCAAAATAAGCTCCCCCAAAGACACCTAATTCCATCATTTTTTTTGGAGTTAATTCTGGTTTGAAAATCTTATAAAAATCCAGATTATTAAATTTCTTTTTTATAATTTTTTTCATTAAAATTTTTATTGATTTACTAGTTTTTGATACATTGCTTGGTCTGTATCTCCTTCACAACCGATTATCATCACATTTGAATTTTTATTTAATCCAATTTTTTCTTTTATTTTTTCATTTTCACAACTTGTAATTAAACTGATCACACCTGGAGCTGAGTTTTCTCCAGCAATTATTTTTTCTTCACTAAAACTTGCATTTCCTAGTAGCTTCATAGTTTTTGCAATATCATCATCAGGTAAACTTAAACAATATTTTACAGAATTTCTCAAAATTTCCCATGGGACTAATGATACCTCACCACATGACATACCTCCCATTAAACTTTCTCTCTTGATATCGATTTTTTCTATTTTACCAGTTCTAATACTTTCCAAAACGCATGCTGCACTATCAGGTTCTACAGTTATAGTGATTGGAACATTATCAAGATATCTTGCTATTCCTGCAACCATTGCTCCCGCCATACCACCTACACCTGCTTGTAAAATTATATGAGAGATCTTGTTTTGGTTAATCTGATCAACAATTTCTTTCATCATAACTGTGTAACCAGCCATCGTATATTTTGGAACAATCATGTAATCTTTCCAAGCAACATCCTGAACAATTTGCCAATTGCTATCTGTCGATTGTTTAATGCATTCAATTAATGATTTTTCATAATTGCCTTTAACCTTTACCACATCTGCTCCTAGTTCAGCCATTGCTTGTCCTCTAGCATCACTAACAAACTCACTGATGAAAATTTTACATTTAAGCCCAAGTCTTCTTGCTCCCCAAGCAACAGATCTACCATGATTGCCTGCTGTCGCAGTTGCAACAACAATATCTTTATTTCCCTTAGAAACTTTTTCTACTGCGTATGCTCCACCAAGTGCTTTAAATGATTTAAGATCAAATCTTTTACTTTCATCTTTATAAAAAATTTTGTTTAATCTTAATTCTTTTGAAAGTTTATTTAATTCTATTAATGGTGTTGGAGAATATCCTTTCCAACTAGAAATACTTAAGTAAGCATCATCTATATCTTTTTTTGATAATGAATTTAAAATTTTATTCTTATCGAATAAAAAATTCTTATTTTCAATGAATTCACTATATTTCCACAAATGGCCGTTAGATAAAATTGTCATACTCTAACAGTCTAGCGTATTATCTCGTTCCCACCTAGTAATAGCTTTGGTTTTATCAAAATTTTCTTTTTGTTTAAATTCTTTAAGTTCTGAATTTCTAAGCTTGATATAACTGTTTATATTTTCTCTACCAAATGCATCATTCATATCTTTATTATTTTTAAGTTTTTCAAGAGATTGATCTAGTTCATCTGGAAGTTTTGGAAGATCAGGATATTTTTCATGATCTTCATACATATTACAATTTAATGGTTTTCCTGGATCTATCTTATTTTTTAATCCATCTAAACCTGCAGCTAAAACACTTGCTTGCAATAAATAAGGATTAGCAGAACCATCCATTAATCTTAATTCAAATCTACCAGGATCAGGAATTCTAATCATATGAGTTCTATTGTTACCAGTGTAAGAAATACTGCTTGGTGACCATGATGCCCCTGATTTTGTTGGAGGAGCATTTATTCTTCTATAACTGTTTATTGTTGGATTAAAAAAAGCTGATAGAGAAGACGCATTTTTAATTACCCCACCAAGAAAATTATACGCCATTTTACTCAATCCCATTCTATTAGATTTATCTAAAAACTTATTTTTACTTCCATCCCAAACAGAAATATGTGCATGACATCCATTTCCAGTTAAATTTTCAAATGGTTTAGGCATAAAAGTTGCTCTTAAACCATGTTTTTCCGCAATAGTTTTGACCATGAATTTAAAGAAAGTATGTCTATCAGCAGTTAATAAACAATCATCATAATCCCAATTCATTTCAAATTGTCCATTAGCATCTTCATGATCATTTTGATAAGGACCCCATCCCATTTCAATCATACAATCACAAATTTCTTTGATTAAATCATATCTTCTCATTAATGCTGATTGATCATAACAAGGCTTTGATTGAGTATCTCTTGGATCTGCAATTGAATTACCATCTGGTGTTATAAGAAAATATTCACATTCTACTCCAGACTTCATTGTTAATCCTTTTTTTTCAAGTTTTTTAATTTGGTTTTTAAGCATTACTCTTGGTGATGCTTCTACTGGCTTTCCATTCATCCAAAGATCTGATGCTAACCAACCCACTTCTTTATTCCATGGTAATTGAATAAGACTGTCAGGATCTGGAATACCAAACATATCAGAATCAGCTGGAGACATATCAAGCCATGCAGCAAAGCCAGCAAAGCCAGCACCAGCTTCTTGCATTTCTTTAATAGCTCTAGTAGGAACTAATTTTGATCTTAATACTCCAAATAGATCTACAAAACTAATTAGGAAGTATTTTATTTTTTTTTCTTTAGCAATTTTGAATAAGTTTTTTGGCATAAATTAAATTAACATAGTTACCTGAAAAAAGAAAAAATTGTTTCTTTATAATATATTAGATTCACAACAATAATTATAATTACTGCTAATATAACTCCATATTTTGCTTTAGGGAATGCAACCCCACGCATTTTAGTTGGTCTTAATTCTTCGTTATTATTTTCTTTAGGCATTTTTTGATTAAATATTAAAAAAGGGCACCACAGTTAAGTAGCGCCCAAATTTTATTTTAAATTACCAGTCGGTAATGTTGCTTTTATGGTCATTAGCACCATGTCTTTTTCTAGACAATCTTTCAAGTTCATCACTCTCAGATTTCGCAGTCAAAACATGCCAACCTAACCATAAAACGATACCAATGATAACTAGTGTCGTTTCCATTGATCCAGCACCAGGGTAAACAGCGCCAACAACTTCTTCAGCACTTAGGTGATCGATCCAATTTGTAACTGTAGCCATATTTTATCTCCTTTACCTGGTTGCGGATGAAACTGCTCTTTCATCTTTCTTAGCAGATTCCATCATTTCATAATCCAGTCCAGCTATTTCAACATCTCGTGGGATTCTTAATTTACCCATTCCATGAAGTACTTTAGCTATGACATAACCTGGTAGCATTCCAAGAACACCAAACATTATTATTGCTCCTAAGAATTGCCCCAATGGATTGATTGATGCATAAGTTGTTCCATCCCACATAGCACCAACATTGTATCCAGATGATGGATAACCATTTAAGACAAAACCACAAATTACTAGACCAACAAAACCAGCATAACCATGCACTGCAACTGCACCGACCGCATCATCAATTTTGAACTTACGTTCAACCCAGTAATGTAGTTTGTATGCAATTACAACACCGATCATACCAATAATCATTGCTTGAATTGGATGATATAAATCATTTCCAGCTGAAGCACAGATAACACCTGCTAGTCCACTTGAGTATGTCCAGAAAGGGTCACCTTTAGCAATCCAATAACCGGCCAATAAACCACCTGATAATGACATCAAGAAGTTAAAGGTAATACCACTAAGTGTAGTAGGGGTTACATATATGTTTGTAGCTGTCCAATAAGTTACACCTTCCATCCCGTACTCGGGTCCAAGGTCAAAGATTGGTATATTGCATGCTGCATAAAATCCCCAGAAACCAGTATAAATTAAAAATAATCCAACTGTTACTAGCCAAGGATTTCTTGGTCCTATATTTCTTGGTTCACCACTTGATGAAAATTTACCAATTCTTGGTCCTAAAACGCATAGAACACCTAAAGCAAATCCACCTGCAATTGCGTGAATTACCCCTGATGCGTAAGCATCATGATATCCTAAAATTTTAAGCATCCATCCATCAAAGTGCCATCCCCAAGCAGCGTCAATTGTCCAAAATACAGATCCAATTGCTATTGCTAAAATTCCAAAAGCAAATGTTGTAATTCTTTCAATGATTGCTCCTGAAACAATAGAAGCAGCTGTCCATGAGAATAGTAAGAAAGCAGCCCAGAATACACCACTTATGTGGTCACCTAAGTTAATCGCCATATACTCTGTGTTAGCTAAGTACCATTTAGCACTAAAAGTACTTTCATCAGTAATTAAAGCTGTGCTTTCATTCATTATTGAAGGAGCTATTCCCGGTCCTGTTGGGAATGCCCAGTAAATCCACCAACCAAAGAAAAACCAAGTTACTGTTACCAATGGTATCAGCATTGTATTCTTCATAAGAGTATGTTGGTGATGTTTATATCGAGAAGCTCCAACCTCATACATACAGAATCCGACGTGAATTAAAAACATCAATACCACTGTTACCCAGTAGTAAAATTCTGTAAATATTGTCGTAAGAGCACCTAACTGATCAGTCATATCCTCTCCTTAATTAGTTTCTAAAACCCTATAAAATTTCTAAAGGTGTGACAAATAAAACAATCTCCTAAAACCTATTATAGACAATAGGTTTTAAAAATAAAATCAACTTTAGATTGTGTAATTAAAATTTTAAGTATGCTTTTTTTAAATCAACAAGAGGGTGTTTTGGAGACATTTGAAATTTAACCAATAACTCTCTTGCTATCATATCTCTATCTTGTTGATTTTCAGGTAATTTTATGGATTTTGGAATTGTAACCCAACCGTTAGCATTTCTACAAAACACAGCAGGTCTACCTTCTTCATAACCCATGTGAACATCCTCTAACCAGTTTAAATCATCCCAACCCATAGCCTCAACATACTTCCTGAGAAATGGTGTTATCTTTTTATAATCTGGTAGCAAATTTACATCGTATCTATAACCGATATGCTGGCCAATTAGTTTTTCTCTAGCAGTTTCTTTAAAAGTACCAAGCTTCATTTTTCTTTCTTTTTTTGGCTTGCTTTTTATTTTTTTTGTTTTTTTTTTAGCCATTATTACCTCTATATTTTATGAAAGTTATCCACCCCAACAGTGTAATTAGTTCCTGCTAGAGGCACTTTTGCTAAAGCAGATGCTTCTGATGTTAACGCAGCTAAATCTTCTGGCTCTAAAGAATGGATATTAGTTTTACCACATGCTCTAGCTAGAAGTTGTGCTTCTAAAGTCATTGAGTGTAAATAATTATATACTCTTAATGCAGCATCATCAGGGTTTAACCTTGCTCTTAATTTTGGATCTTGTGTAGCAACACCAACTGGACATCTTCCAGTGTGACAGTGGTAACATTCACCGGCTTTAACTCCCATTTCTTTTTCGAAGTTAGCTTCAGGAATATCTTTATTGCAGTTTAAAGCTATCATTGATCCAGTACCAATTGCAATTGCATCAGCGCCCAATGCTAAAGCTTTTGCCATATCAGCACCATCTCTGACACCACCAGCGTAAATTAGAGTTACCTTTCCAGTTTTACCTACATCATCGATTGCTCTTCTTGCTTCTCTGATTGCAGCAATTCCTGGAATACCAGTATTAGCAGCAGCGATGTGTGGACCTGCTCCAGTAGATCCTTCCATACCATCTAAATAAATAGAATCTGGATCACATTTTGCAGCCATTCGAACATCATCATAAACTTTTGATGCCCCAAGTTTTAATTGAATTGGAACTTTATTTTTTGTTAGCTGTCTTAATTCTTCAACTTTTAAAGCTAAGTCATCAGGACCTAACCAGTCTGGATGTCTTGCAGGTGATCTTTGATCAATACCTGAGGGTAATGATCTCATTTCAGCAACTTGATCAGTAACCTTTTGACCCATTAAGTGTCCACCCATTCCAACTTTTTGTCCTTGACCAATAAATACTTCAATACCATCAGCTAACTGAGCATGATGAGGATTAAACCCATATCTTGATTGAATACATTGGTAGTACCATTTTTCAGAATATCTTCTTTCATCAGGAATCATTCCACCTTCACCTGAACATGTTGCGCTTCCAGCCATTGTTGCTCCTCTTGCTAAAGCAGTTTTAGCTTCATAAGATAATGCACCAAAGCTCATACCAGTAATATAAACAGGAATATCTAATTCAATTGGGTTTTCACATCTTGGACCAATTACAGTTTTTGTTTCACATTTTTCTCTATAACCTTCAATTACAAATCTTGTTAGAGTACCTGGCAAGAATACCAAATCATCAAAGGTAGGAATTTTTTTCATTAATGCCATACCACGCATTCTGTATCTTCCTAACTGTGCTTTTATATGAATATCGTCTATAACTTCTGGAGTAAAAATAGCATTGTGGCCTAATAAGCTTTTATTTCTTTTACCTTCTTCATGTGCGTGAACATCAGCTTTTCCTCCAACACCTTTACCATTTGATTTTTTTTTATTTTTTTTCTTAGCCATTAAATTGCTCCTTTTTTTTCTGTAGGTTCTAAATTATCATAGTTCCAAAGTTTTTTACCGGCTACTATCTTCTTCATTTTACTTACATCAAAATTTTCACCAATTTCAGCTACTTTTAGTTTTCTTTTTAACCAATCTTGATCACTCTTTGTTAATTCTGCATCTACAGCATCACTACCATATGAGCCAATTTCTCCACCTACGAAAATTGTCCCATCATACATAGAGTCTCCCAAATTTATCCCAACATCACCTAAAATAATTATTCTACCTCTTTGCATCATGAAACCTGTAAATGCACCAGCATCACCACCGATGATTATTGTTCCACCTTTCATATCGATACCTGTTCTTGCACCTACACTACCTTTGCAAATCAAATCTCCACCTCTGATTGCAGCACCAAAACAAGATCCAGCATTTTTCTCAATAACAACTTTTCCTGCCATTAAATTTTCTGCACAAGACCAGCCAACTCTTCCATTAATTCTTACTATAGGACCATCACATGAGCCCATTCCAAAGTAACCCAAGCTACCTTCGAAAATTAAATTTAATTTATTTAAGATACCGACACCTAAACTATGTTTACCTTGAGGATTTTTAATTACAATCGTTCCATAACCTTCACTCATTAAATTGTCTATCTTTTTGTTAGCTTCTGCAGCTGTCATATCTTTAACATCAAGATCTGTTCTTTTATTAAAATCAACATCATATGTTCCAAAATAATAAAAATTTTCAGCTTCATCAGGATTAAAAAACTTTTGTTGAGTTCTACCTGTTAGAACTTCAGTATGCATACCCATTGCTTGGGATTTAGTTTTTTTCTCGGTGTTTTTTAAATTTGCCATACTTTAACCTCTCCATCAAATGGGTCGTATGTATCAATTTCTTGTGGTAAAATTGACCTTATTGCTATTTCCTCTGATCCCATTGCTACTAAATCGTCTGACTCATAAAGAACTAAAGGCTTTGCAGCCATAGTATCTTTTGCCATACCTAATGAGTCTTTTGTTGCTACAAAATAAGTAAATACTCCATCTAATCCTGTAAGAGAATCTTTCATTCCTTCTTCTAAAGACGCTCCATCTCTCATTTTTTCAGCTATATAAACTGCGATTAACTCTGAGTCACATTCAGACATAAATCTCATTCCTTTATTTTCTAATGCTCTTCTATTATTCCAATAATTCGTTAATTGACCATTATGAACAACAGATACATCACTAAAAGGATAACCCCAAAAAGGGTGAGCAGATTTAATATCTACACCTGACTCTGTTGCCATTCTAGCATGACCAATTGCATGTGTTCCAATAACTTTATCTAAATTATATCTATCACAAACCATTTTAGCATTTCCTAAATCTTTAATTACTTCTAAAGATTTACCCATAGAAAGAATTTCAACACCAGGAATACTCTCAATCTTTTGTGAAAACTCTAATAAATCTTTTTTATCATATTCAATTTCATACCTTAAAGAGTAGGGTAATATTCTTTCGTCTTTAACAATTTTAGCACCCATCTCAGAAAGATAAGATTCAACAATTTTTTTTCTTTCATCATATACGGACACATCCTCAGCAATTGACGAACTACCTTCACCAACGTTTTCACCAACTTTAACTCTCATGATAAAATTTTTACCTTCAGTGTCACCGTATAAAGCGTAACCAGTCGAGTCTTCTCCTCTATGTTTTAAAGCTTGCAACATTCCTTGCAATTCATGACCAACTTTTGAAGATTTGCCTCTATGTATTAATCCTGCTATTCCGCACATATCTTTCCCTCTCTATAATTTAAAGCCTATGGTAGACAATCTAAATAAGTATCCAGATCCCATTGAGTTGTTGCACCTAAAAATTTTTCCCATTCATCATTTTTATACCAATGAAATATTTTATACATTTCATCAGGCATTGCAGATTGAATAACTTTGTCCTCAGATAATCTTTCAAGCGCCTCACCTAAACTTAAAGGTAATTTTTTAACATCTTTTCCTGCTTTTTGTGCTTCATATATATTTCTTGATTCTGGTTTGCCAGGATCAATATTGTTGGTTAGACCATCATCAAAAGCCTTTAATAAAGCAGATCCCATTAAATATGGATTGTGCATAGAGTCTACTGATCTATATTCAAATCTTCCTGGAGCAGAAACTCTTAATCCACAAGTTCTATTTTGATAACCCCAGTCAGCATATACTGGCGCCCAAAAACCTTGATCCCACAATCTTCTATATGAATTTACTGTAGAAGATCCAATAGCTGTTAATGCTGGAAGATGTTTCATAACACCACCAATAGATTTTAAACCTATTTTTCCAGGTAATTGAACATCTTTAGTATCAGGCATAAATGTATTTGTACCACCTTCAACATAACTAAATACCTCATCCATTCCAGGAATAGATTTATGACCTAATTTATTTAATTTATCTTTTCCACCTGTCCATAAAGACATATTTGTATGACAGCCACTTGCTGAAACACCCATAAATGGTTTTGTCATAAAACACGCAATTAAATTAAACTCTCTAGCTACTTGCGCGCAGATTTGTCTATAAGTTGAAAGTCTGTCTGCATTTCTTAGAACATCATCATACATCCAGTTTAATTCTAATTGTCCAGGTGCATCTTCATGATCACCTTGAATCATATCAAAACCCATTGCTCTTGCGTATTCCATAACTTTCATAAATACTGGTCTTAACGACTCAAATTGATCAATGTGATAACAATAAGGTTTTGAAAAACCTTTTCCAGTTGGAGTACCATCTGGATTTTTTGTTAACCACATCATCTCAGGTTCAGTACCTACTCTTAATTGATAACCGTGTTTTTTCTTAAATTCTTCAGCAATTATTCTTAAATTGCCTCTACAATCAGATGTTAAATGTCCACCTGGGTTTTCTCTTTCTTCTCTATTTCTAAAACAAGTAACGAACACTCTTCCAACTTTTTTATCCCAAGGTAGCTGACAAAAAGTTTCTGGATCAGGAATTCCTACAAGCTCTTTAGCCTCAGGTCCGTACCCAATATAATTATTATGTCTATCTAAAAATAAGTTTGCAGTCGCTCCATAAACTAATTGAAATCCTTTTTCACAAGTTCTCTCCCAATGGTCAGAAGGGATACCTTTACCAACAACTCTTCCTGTTACGGATATAAATTGGAAAAAAATATACTCAACACCAAGTTCATTTATTTTAGCTCTAACTTGTTTTACAAGTTTATCTCTACCAGGTTTATTTACGTGTTTTTCTAGATCAGTCATTGTCCCCTCTGTTAAGAATTTTTAGTTCAAAAAGGTAACTGAAAAAAAAACGTCTGTCTACTTAGATAAACTAACTCCAAGGAAACGGACTGTTCGAAGTAGGGTGAAGCTCGCCCTTCTCGTATCGGTTGAATCTAAAAGGTTTTAACAAGTCACTTTCTCGTCCTAAAATTTCTTTTGCAACTAATTCACCAACACCAATCATTTTATAACCATGATTAGCATCAGCAATCATATAAACATTTTCTAAAAATCTATCGAAGATTGGAAATGAGTCTGGCGTCATACATCCAAGACCACCTGATGGACCTTTTCTATATAAATCATATTTTCCTTCAAATCTTTTTTGACAATGTGCTAAAGCTGAACACCACATATCATTAAAAGCCTCAGTGGTTTGGTATTCTGGTGACTGTATTCCATAAGGATCTACATTTACTTCATCAAAATGCTTATCAACAATGTAAGGGGAAGTTCCACCTTGAACACCCAAACCTTCAATATCAGGTTTGTAGTAAATTCCCCAAATTTTATCTGTTATTAATTTTTTTGTTTTATCAGAATATAAAGGAGCAGTAGAGTCTACATGAATTACAGGAGGCTGTTCACCATTGTTCATTTTTAAAAAATCTGGCTCAACACCAATTACACCTTCTTGTAACATCCAATAAGTCCACATGTCAGTTGTATGCATTTTGCCATCTTTACCTTTGATGTTTGCAGTTTTTGGGAGTTCAAGCATATTCCAGAAATCTCTAGCCCAAGGACCAGCTCCAATAACTACTTGTTCACAATCTATTGTACCCTGATCTGTTTCAACTCCAGTAACAGCTTTACTATTACTGCCTCTTTTAAAACCATTAACTTTTACACCCTTTAAAACTTGAACACCATTTGAAGTAGATTTGTTTTCAAGCGCCTTAATAGAATCCTTATTAAATGCATATCCACCTTTTTTTTCATGAAGCACAGATGTAATTCCTTGTGCTTGCCAATCATCAAACATTCCCTTCATATATTTCATACAATCTTTTTCACCTTCAATGAATTCTGACTCATAGCCTATTTCTTTTTGTTGTTCGTAAATTGTTGCAACATCTTTGTGCATAACTTCTGGAGAAATTTGTAAATATCCAACAGCATTATATTTAAATGCTTTTGGATCACTTTCCCAAACTGAAACTGAATGAGCCATTAATTCTCTCATTGCTGGCTGAAAATAATTATTTCTTACAACACCACAAGCTATTCCACTAGCACCTGCAGCAATATCTTTTTTTTCTAAAACTATAATGTCACCTGGATTTTTATATGTCTCTGATAACTTCCATGCAGTACTTAATCCGTGGATACCTCCACCAATGATTACTATTTTTGCTTTTGATGGTAACGACATATAATCATCTTTATTTTTCGTATGACTTAAATATATAATTTTTTTTATATATAAAAAATATAAGTAAAAATAATACGACTTTAAAAACTTAAATGTTTTAAGGTTTCAAGGTATTGATTAAATTCCTCAATAAAAGATGCACTTGGTTTAATATGTTTTTTTCTTTGATCTCCCAATGTTTTTTCAAGGAAAAAGAAGCCTTTTTCACAAGCTTCATTGATCATTAAGGCAGATTTTGGACGCGAAGTTTTAAATAATTTTGTTTTTAATTCTTCTACTGTTAAATTTTCCTTATATTTATAGGCATGCATAACTAAAAGCATCATGTGATAATGAGAGGGTGATTTCCTAAAAAAGTAATTACTAGACATGTGAGAAAGCTTCATTTGATCTTCCCAAAACTCTAATAAATCTTTTGTAGTTTTAGCCATTAAGATCTTACACGAGTTTTTTGAGGATCGTAGTGAGGAAAACCAACTATCTTAGCTGGAATCCTTTTTTGATGGCCATCAATTTTACCAATTTCAACATCAGTACCTATTTCCGAATGACCAACATCAATTCTACATAAAGCAATATTTTTACCTAAAGTAGGGGACAGACAAGCACTTGTAATTATACCAATTTGAGCCCTTCCAATATGAACACAATCTCCATGATTAGCTTTTTCTTTTCCAATAAGCTCAAGACCAACTAATTTTTTTTGTGGGTTTTCTTTTCTTTTAATTAAATTTTCTTTACCAATAAAATCATCAGTTTTTGTTTTAAGTGGAACTGCAAAACCTATACCAGCTTCAAAAGGATCTTGTTGTCCGTCAAACTCATTACCAAATAAAACAAGTCCTGCTTCAATTCTTAATAAATCTAAAGCAGCAAATCCTGCTGGTATTAAACCTTCATTTTTACCTGCTTCGATTATTTTATCCCAAACTTGAGGAGCATGATCAGGATGACACCAAACTTCATAACCAAGCTCACCTGTATAACCTGTTCTTGATACAATTAAGGGAATTCCATTTAATTCTTCTAATCTACAAATAGTAAACCTAAACCATTGCAATTCAGAAATTGCTGGTTGTGTAGGAGGAGTAAAGATTATTTTTTCTAAAATTTTTCTACTATTTGGCCCTTGCACTGAAAGATTATTGATTTGATCTGTTGAATTTTTAATTATAACTTTTAGATTTTTTTTCTTAGCTTGATCTTTTAGCCATTCTCCTGCATATTCATCTCCACAAACCCATCTAAATCCTGTTTCACTTAATCTTAACAAAGTACCATCATCAAACATTGTACCATTTTCATAACACATCCCTGAATATACAATCTGGCCAATAGAAAGTTTTTTAATATTTCTAGTTAGTGAATAATTCATTAGCTCTTCAGCATCTGGTCCTAAAATTTCAAATTTTCTAAGTGAAGATAAATCAATAACAACAGCCTTCTCTCTACATGCTGTATATTCATTGATTACACCATGTTTTGTGTAATCATTAGGTAACCAAAAACCTCGAGCATCAACAAAGTTTCTTGTTAACTTTGAAGTTCTCTCGTAGAAGCCAGTATTTCTTGTAAGTTTTTTTTCAGAGTCAGTTTTCATTCTAAAAGCAAAAGATTTTGTAAATTCTTTTTTTTTGTCATAAGTTCTAACAAATATATCTGTAGGATTCCATCCATTACAACTATCAATATCACTTGGGCATGCAGTTGTACCACAGGTTAAATCCTTTAAAGCTCTAAAAATTACATAATCCCCAGGTCTGGCAAAAGACTCATCTGATAAAACAGAGTTTTGACCACCTGCTGAAGTATTAAAAAATAAGTTTATTGCATGCCAACCTTTTTTCTTTTGAACACCATATTTTTCCATAACTTCATTTAAATTATCAGAACAGTTAATATGACCAAAATATCCTGCATCCTCATAATATTTAGATGTACAAGCTAAATTAAATGTATCATGAATACCTACTGTATCTCTTACTACTTCAACTAGTGGCTCATGGTCTACATCATAAAACTTTGAAAATAATCCTGGTCCAGGGAAAGTATGCCCCATAAAGGTCCTAGTTGTTTGCCAATCTAATCCGTTTTCTTTTCCTTTATCTAATTTAGAAGTATCATAAGCTACAAAATCAGAACACTGTCTTCCAGTAGGAGTTATTATCTGTATATAATCTCCTTCTTTTACTTGATAGGAATTTGCAGTGGTTCTAGCAATATTAATTTCGTTTGAAGGATCATAAACTGGATCTGGAATTATAGAAAATTCTTTATCTTTCTTCACTTCTGATCTTTTAACCATTACAGTTAGTTCAGTTGATGGATTTTGTTCATGAACCATCATTTCTTCTCCTGGTGCAGCAATAATACAATAACATTTATCTTTTGATTTTAATTTAATACTCTCACCAGCTTTTGTTTCTTTATTGAAAATTATAGAAGATTTTGATTTCTCAATATCTAAATTTCTTTTTTTTAATTGAAGTAAAGCCTGTAAAGATGTTTCATCTTTTTTAAAAAGAATTTTTTTTATTTCTGAATTATCTTTAATTTCTTTTAAACCTAAAATAGCAAGTTCAGATTTACCATCTTTGTTAAACACTGAAATTTCACAAATTTGATTTCCCTCATTATTGATTATTTCTATTTGATCATCGGGTAAAATTTGAATTCCAGTAAGTCCACCACCTTCAACCACATATCTTTCAACTCCAGGTAGTAGTGTATTCAAACCAGGCTCTTTAATATCTAAAGTAGTTAGGGCCATTTTTTAAAATTTATTTTTATATTATATAAATATCTATGTGTTGACTATCCTATAAGTAAGGCACATACTAATAACATTAACTAGTACTAGGAGGAATAATGAAAAACAAACTACCGTTAATAATCGGTGCGATTGTTGTTATTGCAGGTCTTGTGTTCTTCATGGGTGGAGGAGACAAATCAGCAAAAAAATCAGGCGGCGATAGCGCAGAGCCTATAGTGATTGCAACACATAACTGGTCAAGCCAAGTGGTTATGGCTCATGTTATTGGTGGAATTTTTGAATCTATGGGTAACAATGTAAAATATGTACCAGCAGATTCACAAGCTGTTTACGAGTCAATTAGAATTGGTGACGTAACATTAGCTCACGAAGTATGGGAATCGGCTTTTGGAAAATCTTTTGATACAGCTAGAGAAAAAGGTGGTGTATTAGATTGGGGTGATCATGAAGCAAGAACAATTGAGGATATGGGTTATCCTGATTGGGCAGCTAAATATTGTCCAGGTCTACCTGACTGGAATGCTTTAAAAAGTCCGGATTGTGCTAAAGCTTTTGCTACACCAGACTCTGGTGGAAAAGGACGAATGTTAGAAGGTCCTCAAAGTTGGCATGGAGATTTAATACCTCAGAGAATAGAAGCTCTTGGATTAGGTGATTTATGGACTGTTAAGTTCGCTGGTGGTGCTGATGCATTATGGGCAGAACTTAAAGCAGCAGAAACTGAAGGCAGAGGAACTATTATCTTTAACTGGACACCAAACTTTACAGATGGAAAAGGATTTACTTTTATCGATTTTCCACCGTACTATGATGGTTGTAGACCAGTTGATGGTGGTGATGGTAAATGTGGAGCTCCAGACGGTTATTTGAAAAAAGCCGTAAATGAGAACTTCCCAAAAACTCATCCAGCTGCCGCAGCTATGTACAAAAAGTTATCATTTAACACTAGTCAAATTGGAGCAATGGCTGCTTTAGTTGACGAAGATAAAATGTCTCACGAAGATGCTGCTAAAAAATGGTTAGCAGATAACGAGAGCGTTTGGAAGAAGTGGACTAATTAATCACTTTACTAAACGATATCTAAATTTAAACTCTCCCCTAGTTTTACTAGGGGGGATTTTTTTTTAAATTTGATATATTTTATTACAAGAAAATGAAAAAATTTTTAATATATCTCATTTTTAGTTTTATTATTTCAAACCCAAGTTTTGCAAAGAAATCAGGATGTACAGATGGTGATTGCAATAATGGATTTGGAACTTGGACTTATACAGACAAGACAACTTATGTTGGTCAATGGGAAAATGGATCTAAAAAAGGAAAAGGTATTGAGACTTGGCCAAATGGATATGTATATGAAGGTGATTTTAATGATAGTAAATGGCATGGTGAAGGAACTTTAAAATTTCCAGATGGATCTTCTTATACAGGAGAGTGGAAAAATAATAAGATGCACGGAAAAGGAGTTTTCAAATGGTCTGATGGAAAAGTAATTCAAGGTAAATGGAATGAAGGAGATTATGTTAAATAAATTGAATCAATTTCCAGATAACATAAAAAGTTTAATAGGATTAACAAGCTTAACAATTATAATTTTTTTTTCTTTTATAATACTTAATATCTTTTTTGGACCTGATGAAGATGCAGAACTTAAAATAGCCGAACAAAAAAAAGTACAAGAAAAAGCTAATGAATTAATTGCGACTTTACCCAGAGGTGTTTTAACATTTTACAAGTCAGAAATAGGACAACAGTTATCATCAGATGAATATAAAATGATTTGTATTAACACAAAAATTATTACCCAAAGAGCAATTATGGGTGCCAACATTGTTGATAACGATGCCTTTGATTTATACACAGCTAATGGCGGAACTACTGGAAAATATTCTGTAGATTGGGATGATAGTAAAAATAAATGTTTTGCTCAATTTACAGTCAAACCTTTATCGGGTTCATCTAAGTCAGTGACTGTTAATGGAGAAGCTTTAGGTTTTTTGAAAACCAGTATTGATACAAGGGTATATTTTATTAAGAATTTTTAATGGAGTATTTAATAATAATAATAGTATAAATATATAAAATATAATTATGACATCAACACCAGTAATTAAATGTGATTCAGTCTATAAGATATTTGGAGCTAATGCAGAAAAAATGCTTCAAAATTCAAATGGAAATGTTGATGCAAAAAAGTTTCAAGACGCAGGTTGTATAGTAGGGGTTAATAACGCTTCTTTTGAAGTTTCCAAAGGTGAAATGTTAGTTGTTATGGGTTTATCGGGCTCTGGTAAATCAACTTTATTAAGATGCATTTCACGATTAACTGATGCTACTGGTGGAAAGATTTATATTGAAGGACAAGACCTATTAGCAATGAATGACAAGCAGTTAATAGAATTAAGAAGAAGTAAAATGGGAATGGTTTTTCAAAGTTTTGCTTTACTCCCCCACAAAACAGTATTGGAAAATATTGCATTCCCACTTCAGGTAAAAGGTGGAGAAACTGATGACAGTATAAAAAAAGCAATGGAGATGGTTGAACTAGTTGGGTTAAAAGGGAGAGAAAATTATTTTCCAAGAGAACTATCTGGAGGTCAACAACAGAGAGTGGGAATTGCACGTTCACTAGCAGTTGAGCCTGATATATGGTTTTTAGACGAACCATTTTCGGCTTTAGATCCGTTAATAAGAAAAGAAATGCAAGATGAATTTTTAAGACTTCAAGGAGTATTAAATAAAACAATTCTTTTTATTACACATGATTTTGATGAAGCTTTAAGACTCGCAGATAGAATTGCTATTATGAAGGATGGTTTAATTGAACAATTAGACACCCCAGCAAATATTGTTTTAAATCCCAAAACTGAATATGTAAGAAAATTTACAGAGGAAGTGCCAAGGGAAAAAGTTTTAAAAATAGAGGCAATAATGGACACAACAACTAATGACAATAATGCAAATAATATAAGTGTTTCTAAAGATGCAATTATTGAAACAGTAGCAGAAAAAATATTGAGCCAAGAAAAGCCTGCAAACGTTTTAGACGCAAATAATAATATCATTGGAAGCGTGAAACCATTAAAAATAATACAAACAGTTTTTAGAACTGGAAAAGAAAAATCGTAAACCCTATGGAATTAATAAATAAATACCCAAAAGCAATTCAATGGATTTTTTTGTTGGCTGTCTTTTTTGGTCTATGTTTTGTTATTCAAATTCCAGAAGGGTATGAGTTTGCGAAGGCAGGAACAGAATTTATTGATAAAGATAAACTAGATCAAACAAAGTATAGTGTTCTTTGGAGATTACCTGCTTTTATAGCTTGGATGCCAGGATGGATAAACGACTCAGTATATTTTCTATTAAATGAATGGTTACCGATTGAATACTTTGACTCAAGTATTCAAGAAACAAAATCTCGACCATTGGTTCTTCATATAACTAGATTAATTTCAAGTTCTATGCTTTTTTTGATTCAGTTAATTCGTGAAATTTTAATTGGTGGAGTTGATACTATAGTAGCGTTTACAAGCTGGGATTTTTTGAGTGCAAATCCTTGGGCTAAATTACCAGGTCTACCTTGGACAATAGTTGCTGGTGGAGCGATTTTGTTAGGTCATAAACTTAGTGGAAAAAATTTAGCAATATTTGCAGCCATAACAATGATATTTATTTCTGCTTTTGGACAATGGAAACCATCAATGCAAACTTTGTCGTTTGTTTTGGTAGCAGCACCTATTTCTTTTGCTTTAGGTCTTGGATTTGGGATTTGGGCATATAAAAGTAAAAGAGTAGAAAATTTCTTAAATCCTCTTCTAAATGTTGCACAAACGATGCCTCATTATTCTTATCTTGTTCCAATAATGGTTCTATTTGGAATAGGTGATCATGCAGGAGCAATAGCAACAATTATTTTTGCTACACCACCAATGGTTAGATTAACTTTGTTGGGTTTAAGAAAAGTTTCACCAGAAGTTATCGAAGCTGGTAAAATGAGTGGTTGTACAGATTACCAGTTATTGTCTGAAGTTTTAATTCCAACTGCTAGAAGAGATATTTTAATAGGTGTCAATCAAGTGATAATGCAATGTCTTGCTATGGCTGTGATAGCATCTTTCATAGGAGCTAAAGGTCTTGGCTGGAACTTATTACTTGCATTAAATCAATTAAGAATAGGTTTAGCACTTGAAGCTGGAGTATGTATTACTTTAATAGCTGTTTTATTGGATAAACTGTCATTAGCATGGGCAAATAAACAAAAAAACTATTTTGAAAACCCAACTCCTTTTGAAAAAAATAAATATCTTTATATATTTGGAGGTATAGTAGTTGTTGGTTATGTGTTTTCTTTCATAGGAACTTTTTTATTTAAAGAAGGTTTTAATTATTTTTTTATTGTTCCACATAATAAAGGAATTTCTACAGAAGCTTTCTGGAATGCAGGTGTAGATTGGGTTTTAGCAAATTTTTTTGACACTCTCAAAATTTTTAATACATGGTTAATTGTAGACGTATTAATACCAATGAAAAATGCATTTTTAAGAATGCCTATAGTGGCTACATTTGTTTTATTTATGGGTGCAGGTTATATAATTGGTGGAATCAGGTCAGCGTTAGTTGTTGGAAGCTTTACTTTATTTATAGCTTTAACAGAATGGTGGGATAGAGCATTGATAACAATGTATATGGCAACATTTGGAGTAATAGTCTCAGGAATTCTTGGAATAACGATTGGTACTTTAAGTGCTCAAAACAAAACAAGCTCAAGAATTACATTGGGAGTGTGTGACACTCTTCAAACCTTTCCATCCTTTGTTTATTTAATACCCGTTATTATGCTTTTTGGAGTAACAGATACATCAGTTTTAATTGCTGTTGTGGTTTACGCGACAATCCCTGCAACAAGATATACTATAGAAGGATTGAGAAGTGTGCCTTCCGCTTTACATGATGCCGGGTCAATGTCTGGTGTAACTCGTTTACAGAGATGGTTAAAAATTGAATTACCACTAGCATTTCCTCATATGATGTTAGGAATTAATCAAACAGTTGTTTTTGCTTTATTCATGGTAATAATTGGCGCAATGATTGGAACAACAGATTTAGGACAATATATTTTAAAAGCCTTATCTGACAGACAAGGAACAGGCAATGGTTTAATGCTCGGTTTGTGTGTAGCATTTATAGGTCTTGCTGTAGATAACTTAATAAGAACTTGGGCAGATCAAAGAAAAAAAATTCTAGGCTTAGATTAGAATATGAAAAAAATTTTAGTTATTGGTGGTGGAGCTATGGGTTCAGCTTTTACTGTTCCTTGCATAGAAAATAACAATAAAGTGATTATTACAGAGCCATATAGTAAGATTTTTATTAAAGATCTTTCTTCAAAAAATAAATTTCACTCAGCTTTAAAGATAAAACTTCCAAAAAAATTACAATTTAAAAAATTTTCAAGGGAGTTATTAAAAGAAAAATTTGACCTAATTGTAATTGCTCTTAGTCTTTCAGGAATTGATTTTATAGGTAAGGAATTAAAAAATCTTAAAGTTAAAAACCCAATTTTAGTTCTAACAAAAGGACTTAAATATGAAAAAAAAATTAATAAAATTTTGACTATTTCTGAACTATTAAAAAAAAACTATAAAGGAATGAATGTTTCAGTATTAAAGGGACCTTGTTTAGCGAAAGAGTTAGCAAACAGGAGTCAAACGAGCGTAGTAATAGCAAATAGAAATCTAAAAGTTGCTAAATCAATTGGCAAACTTATTTCAACAAAATATTATATTACTGAATATTCTAAAGATATTATTGGTGTTGAAGTATGTTCAGCAATTAAAAATATTTACGCTATGATAATAGGAGCTGGTCAAAGCTTAAATTCATCATCAAACTTATTTCAAAAATCATTGATAGAAATGAAATATTTAACTAGATACTTAAAAGGAAAAGATGAGACAACAGCAGGCCTTGCTGGTGTTGGAGATTTATATGTAAGTGCAGCAGGAGGCAGAAATAGTAAAATGGGCAGTTATTTAGGTAAAGGTTTTACTTTCAAAGCTGCAAAAAAAAAATTTATGCCTAAAGATACTGTAGAGGGAGAGCAGCTTGCAAAAGAAATTGGACCGTTCATTTTGAAAAAATTGGACAAAAAGAAAATTCCTTTAATGTTTAATTTGCTCAAAGCATTATTAAAAAACCAAACATTAAAATTAGTTTAAAAATAATTGGATTAATTTGAAAAGCCGTATTTTCTTAGTCTTGCATCACCTGTTCTAGCATGAGCTTCCATTCCTTCATATCTAGATATTCTAGCACATGCTGCGCCAACTGATTTAGTAGATTCTTTTGTCATTCTTTGAAAACTTAAAGTCTTTATAAATTTACCAACAAACAATCCACCTGTGTAACGACCAGCACCTTTAGTAGGTAATATGTGATTTGTACCTGAACACTTATCACCGTAAGCAACTGTTGTTTCTTCACCTATAAATAAAGAACCGTAATTTTTTAATCTTTTGTGGAACCATTCAAGGTTTTGAGTTTGTACCTCTAAGTGTTCTGGTGCATATTCATCGCTAATTGAAGCCATTTCTTCATCAGTGTCACAAAGGATAACTTCACCATAATCTCTCCAGGCAGCTTCAGCACTAGTTCTGGGTAATTCAGGTAGTTCAGCAATCAATTCAGGAACTCTTTTCATTACTTCCTCTGCAACTCTTTTACTTGTCGTGTATAACCAAGCAGGAGAGTTGTAACCATGTTCTGCTTGACCTACTAAATCTACAGCAACCATTTCAGCATCAGCTTTATCATCCGCAATAACTGCTATTTCTGTTGGTCCTGCAAATAGATCAATTCCAACTTTTCCAAATAATATTCTTTTAGCTTCAGCAACAAATTGATTTCCTGGTCCCACAAGAATATCTGCAGGAGGATTTTTAAACAAACCATTTGTCATTGCTGCAATTCCTGGAACTCCACCTAGATTTAATATTACATCTGCACCACATAAATCTGCAGTATAAATAATTGCAGGATGAGCACCCACACCTTCTTTGGGAGGACTACATGCAATTATGTTTTTAACTCCAGCTACTTTAGCAGTTGTTACACTCATTACTGCTGATGCAATATGTGCATATCTTCCGCCAGGTATATAGCATCCAGCTGTGTTAACAGGTATTAACTTTTGACCTGCATATAATCCTGGAGATAATTCAACTTCAAAATCTTGACCATAATTTTTTAATTGAGCCTCTGCAAATTTTCTTACTCGTTCATGAGAAAATTGAATATCATCTTTTGTTTTTTGATCTAACTCTTTTTTAATTTTTTCTATTCTTTCTTGTGAAACAACTATCTCACCATCATATTTATCAAACTTTTTTGTAAGACTAATGCAAGCTTCTTCTTTTGAATTTTCGATTTCTTTTAGAAGATTTTTTACTATTTCAGTAGTTTTCGAGTCATCTGTAGACGAAGTTTTTGGTGATTTTTTTAAGTATTGTATTGCCATTGATTGTTTCCCCTGATTTGTTGAGAAGTATTTAAAGTATAAGTTCTTTTATTTCAATCAAGAATTTGTAAAAATTATTAATTATTATTTAGAATCAGTCTAAAGCGACGACCGCAGCCGCAATAGAGGCTAATCTTGCTTGAGCTTCATCAGAACGACTTGTAATAACAACTGGAACTTTTCCACCAACCACAACCCCTGCGGCACATGCCCCAGAAAAATAAATCAACATTTTTACTAAACCATTTCCTGTCTCAACGCTCGGTACCAACAAGACATCTGCCATTCCAGCAACATCATTTTTAATACCTTTTATTGCAGCTGATTTTTTTGAAATACTATTGTCAAATGCAAGAGGACCAAACACATCAGCATTTAAATTCTCTTTTTTTGCAAGCTTTGTTAATTCCTCAGCATCTTTTGAACTTGGAACACTATCTAATACTTCCTCAGTAGCTGAAAGAATTGCTATCTTAGGCCTTTCAATACCAATTCTATTAGAAAAATTAATAACATTTTTTAAGATATGCATTTTTGTTTTTACATTTGGCAAAACATTTAAAGCACCATCAGTTATTATTAGAGGCTTATCCTCTTTATCAACTGTCATGTGCCAAATATGACTTAATCGAGTTTTTCCTAATAAATCATATTCTCTTTTCAAAACTTCTTTCATAAGAACATCAGTATGAATATGTCCTTTCACTATAATTTTAATTTTTTTTTCACTTGCTAATTTAGCTGCGATAGCTGCAGTATTATTTTCTACTGGTTCATGGATAATTTCAAATTTTGAGATATCCCATTTTAAATCCTCTGCACATTTTAATATTTCTTTTTCATCACCAATAAAAATTGGTTCAATCAAATTTTCATTAACTGCATCTTGGACAGACAACATCGGCAAGGGTTTACCTGCGTTAACTATTCCAGCTTTAACACCTTTTTTTTTGTGAGCTACATTTAAAAGGTTAACTGGACAAACAATTTCTTTATTTGAAAGCATATAGTCTAGTTGTTAAGAATTTTTAAATCTTTTTTAACAACATCATTTATATTTATCTCTTTTTTTGAGTTCATTTTAAATCTTTTATACTTATTTTGGCCAGGATACATTATTTCTTTTATTCCTTTTATTTTCGGTAATTTTTTAATTGTTTTTATATTGTTTTTAATTCTATTATTAAAATTATTTACAAATAAATTTGTTTTAAATGTGATAAACAAATGTCCAATATTTTGTGGACCTGAAAAATCATCAAAAGGATCTTTAACTTTTCCAGCGTGGTTTCCACCAGTTAATACTCCACTTAAAATATCTACCATCCAAGCTAATCCTGACCCTCTAAATCCAGCTATTGGTAATTGAACTCCTTTTAAAGCTTCTTTAGCATTAGTGGTTGGCTTGCCAAATTTATCTAAAGCAACACCCTCAGGAATTTTTTGATTATTTCTTGCGGCAACTCTTATCTTTCCTCTATTAATCATTGAAATTGATGTATCTAAAATAAAGGGAATTTTTGATCCTGTAGGAGTTCCAAAACATATAGGATTTGTACCAAATAAACTTTTTAAAGCTCCGTGTGGAGCTACAGCAGGAGGAGCATTAGTATAAATCATTGTTATCAAATTTTTTTTAACAGCTTGTTCAGCGTAGTATCCTGAAAGTCCATAATGACCACTATTTTTCACAGCAACTAATCCAATACCAGTTTTTTTTGCATTTTTTATAGCTGTTTTAATTGCAATATCAGCAGCAACAAATCCTATACTATTGTTAGCATCTACATGTGAAATAGATTGAGAAATTTTTTTAATTCTAATTCTAGGTTTTGGATTGATAACTCTTTTTTTAATTCGATCACAATACATCTTTAATCTTGATAAACCATGTCCATAAGCTCCTACTAATTCAGCATTAATTAAAGCGTTAGCTGAGATTAAAGCATGATCTTTACTTAAACCATATTTTTGAAAAATCTTGATGATTTGTTTTTTTAGAAGAAGTGTTTTCACTTATTTGAATATTTTTATATCCTCATTAAAGAATTTTTTAATATCATTTATTAATAAATTTGGAACCTCTAAAGCTGCAAAATGACCACCTTTAGAAAATTTTTTCCATCTTTTTATATTAAAAATTCTGTTCACATATGATTTTGGAGGCCATTCAAGCATTTCCTTTGGAAATTCTGCTATTGCAGTTGGTACTTTAATTTTCTTAAAATTTTGAGGAAAGGATCTTCCACCTTCTTTTCTCCTTCCGAAATATATCCAAGTAGCAGTATTAAAACTTTTGGTAATTATATAGATCATTATATTTGATATTAATTCATCTTTTGAAAATGTTTTTTCTATATTGCCTGCTTTCAGATCTGACCAACCATGAAATTTTTCCAAAATCCATGCAGCTGTTCCTACAGGACTGTCTATCATTGAGTAAGATAAGGTTTGAGGTTTTGTAGCTTGTTGAGTTCTATATCCTTCCTGTGTTATTTGATCAAAATTAAATTTTTTTTCCCATTTTTTTTCATTAATATTTTTTGGTCCTTTTGGATGTCTGAGTGGCAAGCAATTAATATGAATTCCTTTACAATATTTTGCACTATCAAGTCCAATCCAGCCTGCGATAGTTGCCCCCCAATCTCCACCTTGCACAATATAATTTTTATAACCTAAATTTTTGACCATAAATTTATTTAGTATTTTACCAATCTTTCTAGGACCTAAAGCTTTTTTAATTGGTGTTGAAAAACCAAATCCTGGTAATGATGGAACAATTACATCAAACCCATCTTCAATTTTTCCTCCAAATTTTTCTGGTTGTGCAAGTTTTGGAATAATATCTAAAAATTCAATTACACTTCCTGGCCATCCATGCAAAAGTAGTAGAGGTCTAGATTTAGGATTTTTACTTTTTGCTTTTATAAAATGTAGATTTATACCTTCGACATTGGTTTTATAGTTTTTAAAAGAATTAATTTTGTTTTCAGTCTTTTTCCAATCATATTTTGAAACCCAATATTGAGATAATTTTTTTAGAAAATTATAATTAGTTCCATATTCCCATCCATTTACATTTTGAATCATCTTCCACGGATAATTTCTTACTTTTTTATAAATGATATTAAGTGTGTTTTTAGGCACACTTATTTTGTATTGTCTGATCATCAATTAATTATGACTTATCCAGATCGTTTTTGTTTGAAGAAACGAATTTAGAGCCTCAGTACCTTGATCTCTACTTAATGAGCCTGATTGTTTATAACCACCAAATGGAGTTTTAATATCTCCTTCAGAAAAAGTGTTTACTGATACAGTTCCACAAGGCAAGCTTTTAGCCAAATGAAATGCTCTGTTTATATCTTGAGTAAATACACTAGCATGTAATCCATATTTAGAATTACTTGCAACTTTTAAAGCTTCTTCATCATTTTTAACTGTTAAAACACCGAGCACTGGTCCAAATATTTCTTCTTGAGCTATGGTCATATTTTCTTTTAATCCGTCAAATAAAGTTGGCCTTGCGTAAAAACCTTTTTGATTATTATTTGAAACTCCTCCAGATAAAAGTTTTGCTCCCTCATCTATTCCTTTTTGGATATATCCATCAACAGTTTGTAAATGTCCTTTTGAAATCATAGATCCCATATTTGATTTTAAATCTAATGGATCTCCTACTTTTAATTCTTTAACTTTTTTAATAACTTTGTCTAAAAATTCATCTTTTACTTTTTCATGAACTATCTGCCTCATATTTGCTGAACAGTTTTGTCCACCATTCCAAAATGCAGAATTAATAGCATTATCAATTAAGTCATCATTAATTTTAGCATCCTCTAAAACTATAAATGGACTTTTTCCTCCCATCTCTAATGCTACAGGTTTCAAATTACTTTCACTTGAGTATTTTAAAAAATAACCACCTACTTCAGTTGAGCCTGTAAAAGAAACTGCATCAACATCTTTGTGTCGACCTAAAGCCTCACCAACATCGCCATAACCTGGTAGTACATTCAAAACTCCATCGGGTATTCCAGCCTCTTTTCCAATTTGAGCAACTCTAATTGCAGTAAGAGGCGTGTCTTCTGCTGGCTTAATTATTACCGAACATCCAGCTGCAAGAGCTGGTGCCATTTTCCATACCGCCATCATTAAAGGGAAGTTCCAAGGAACAATTCCAGCAATAACTCCTATTGGTTCTTTAACAATTAAACTAGTAATTGATGGTTCTGTTGGACCAATTTTTCCAAATACTTTGTCAATTAATTCTCCATACCACTGAAAATGCATTGGCGCATCATTTGCAACTTCATTAATACAATCGGTGATAAGCTTACCTGTATCTATACATTCTAAAACTGAATTTTCATCACCATGTTTTCTAAGTAATTCAGCAAATTTTAATAAAACTTCTTTTCTAGATTCAGGTGAACTTCTTGACCAAACCCCACTATTGAAAGCTTTCCTTGAAACTTTAACTGCTAAATCAACATCTTTATGATTACATTTTGCTACTGTACATAAAACTTCTCCAGTTGCAGGATTTATTGTTTCAAAGGTTTCTCCATCAATAGAATTGACATATTTTCCATCTACAAATGCTCTTCCTTCAAATTTTAGTTTACTGGCTATTACTTTATATTTGTTTTCTGAGCTCATAAATTTCTTTCTATAAATTGTGTTTTATTTTATTTCTAAATTTTTAATCTAAGGCACCTTTAGATTAAAATAAATAGATTAACTTCACATTATTTATACAACTTAAGATTGTAAGTTCATTTTGACCAAATAAGTTTCTTTTTTGTTTTACTTAAGGAGTTATTTGAATTTAAATAAAGATAATTTAATTAACTTAGAGGAGATAAATTATATGTTTATTAAAAAAATTTGCAGAACACTACTTAAAGTTTTTGCGATTGTTCTCTTTGCTCAAGCAGCATATGCAGAGGTAACTCTTAAGCTTGGAACTACTGGTAGATTGGGTATGCCAATCGGTGATGCCATAGATCAAGCATTAATACCGGCTTTGGCAAAAGCATCTGGTGGTAAGATGAAAATTGAACCGCATTATCAAAAAAGTTTGTGTGCAGAACAGAAATGTGGTGAACAAGCCAATCAAGGACTTATAGCTCTATGGACTAGTTCTACCGCAAACTATGGTAATTTTGGATCAGAGTTGGCGATTTTTGATTTGCCTTTCATCTTCAAATCACTAGAGGATGCAAAAAGAATATCAGATACATGGCTAGCTGAAAGACAGTGTAAACTTGCTCTTGAAAATGCAGGTCACATTTGCCTTTCTGTATATTCAAGTGGTGGATTTAGACAGCTTGGGAATGCAACTAAACCCATTCATGTTCCTAGTGATATGAAGGGACTGAAATGGCGAACTACCAAGAGTCCAGTTGAGTTCATGCTAGTTAAAAATTGGGGCGCAACTCCAACACCTTATGATTGGAGCCAGTTATACTCAGGCCTACAGTCGGGTGTAGTTGAAGGTCAGTATGTAGCTAGTCCTTGGCAGCATGTAGCAAAACTTCATGAAGTTGCAAAATACTTCACTGAGATTGGTGGAATGTGGTCAGGAAACATTTTAGCAATGGATGCAAAGCAGTATAATGCACTGTCTTCTCAAGAGAAGAAATGGTTACATAAGGCAGCTGATGCTTATGGAGAGAAAGTAAACCAATTAGATAACGCTTGGATTAAGAATGGTGAAGATGCAATTAAAGCATCTGCAAAAGAGTGGTATGTACCAACTGAAGCGGAAATGACTAAGTGGAGAGCAGGTGCAATCGGTGCCTGGTTAGATGCTAAGGGTACTTTTGAACCAGAAATAGCCAAAAGAGTGCTTTTAGAACAAGGAATGGATGGATTTGTAGCTCAGTTAGAGAAAGCTGGAGCTCTGTAAATCGTTCAACGAAAAACTGTGTAAAGATCATTTAGCTCAATTTTAGAACTAGATGATCTTTACCTAATACAAGTCATAACATATAAGCAACTATGGAAAGTATAATTCTACTCGTAGTACTTCTTTTTCTAATTTTATTGGGTGCTCCGATTGGTTTCATACTAATACTGATACCATTTGTTTATATTTTATTTACCGACGCTGTACCGCTTGTTTTGATCCCTAGTCAAATGTTTAATGCTATTGACTCGGTTCCATTAACTGCAATTGCGTTCTTTATGCTAACAGGTGAGCTAATGACAAGTGCTACGATTACAGACCGGTTAGTAGCTTTGAGTAGGGCATTAATAGGTCGTATACGAGGTGGGTTGGCTCAAGTTAATGTTCTTGTGAGTATGTTTTTTGCGGGGATGAATGGCTCTGTAGTAGCAGATACAGCTACAGTCGGTGCATTAGTATTGCCAGCTATGAAAAAAGCTGGTTATCCTGCTGCGTTTTCAGCTGCAGTTACAGGTGTAAGCTCCACCATAGGAGGTATAATTCCACCTAGTATCATGATGATTGTACTTGCTAACTCAACTGAGATTTCAATTGCAGCATTATTTGCGGCAGGGATTATTCCAGGCGTGTTGATAGGCGTTGTGATCATGATAATCAATCATTACTTCGCAATCAAATATAACTTCGAGCGCAGTGATGAACCATTTTCGATACGTCGAGCTGGTAAAGAATTATATCGATCCTCATTCGCCCTTCTGATACCTTTAGTTTTAGTGGGTTCAGTAATGGGTGGTGTAGCATCGGTTGTTGAGGCAGGTGCTATCACAGCAATGGTAGCATTATTTACAGGTGTATTTGTTTATCGAACTATTAAATGGAAAGACTGCACAGGTGCTTTTCGTCGAGCATTTCGTAATTCCGCAATGGTTTTTATTATCATTGCTGCGTCCGGACCCTTCAGTTGGTTACTTACCTCTCTAGGTGCAATCGGTGATCTTGAAAAATGGCTTCTGAGCCTTACAGAGTCTCCCATTATTTTTATTTTAGCCGTAATTTTATTTATTTTTCTTCTTGGAACGGTAATGGATTCCGCGGTAAACATTATTATAGTTGGCCCAGTACTAGTTAATGTTATGGCTCAAGCTGGCTTTCCTGAGGTACAAGCAGCTATCGTTGTAATAGTTGGCTTCTTAATAGGCTCAGTAACCCCACCTGTTGGTGTTGCGTATTTTACTGCTGCAACAATAGCACAAGTGCGTCTAGAAAAGGTTGCTATAGCGTTAATTCCTTATCTAGTTGGGCTGTTTTTACTTTTATTTTTTATCCTCGTTATTCCAGAGTTAACCATGTTTCTTCCTAACCTATTAAGTAATTAGCGATATGTTAAAATTTTTTAACAACATTGACCGCTTTATCCATCGCATGTTGGAAGCTATGTGTTCATTCTTTTTGGCTTCGATGGTTGGTTTTACCATTTATAACGTAACTATGCGATATGTTTTCAATAACCCTCCTGTTTGGGGTGATTTGCTAACAGTATTAAGTAATATTTGGTTGATGTTTATAGCACTTTCTCTCACAGCCAGAGATAATGAACACATAGCTTTAAATTTAATTTATGAAAAATTACCAAATAGACTTTCACTTTATATTCGCCAGTTCTGGAAACTTATGATTATGGTAATTGGTGTAGTCTTGATGATTTATGGAGTTGAACTTGTAGAGGGTATGCGAGGAAAGTATTGGGAAATGTGGTATTTTGAAATTAGTTTACAGGGTATTGAATTCAAAGAGAATTATATGCCAAAGAAATATGCTGTTGCAATCTTGCCGTTAGCTGGATTTTTGACGACCATTGGTGCTGCTATTAGTTTTGTAAAAAAGGTCTAGACCTTTGAAATGTGTCTGCTTAACCTTTGCCTCTCCAAGGGATGTATTTGTCTATAAGTTTTCTTAAGGTTACGTCAAACAAAAGACCAAGCATTCCCATTATAAAAATTGTTATCCAAATCACCTCATATTGAAAATATTTTTTTGCAACATTTTCAACAAAACCAATACCAGTTGTTCCAGCTAAAAATTCAGCAGCAACCAATGTTCCCCAACACATACCTACTGCAACTCTAATTCCAGTAAGAATTTCTGGTAAAGAATTTGGGAAAATTACATGTCTAAGTATTTGTTTTTTAGATGCTCCCAATGAGTGAGCAGCGTGAATTTTTGAAAGTTGAGTTCCAGATGCTCCTGCTCTTGCTGAAATTATCATAATTGAAAGTGAGACCATAAATAATAAAAATACTTTTCCAGTATTATCAATACCTAGCACTGAAATGATTAATGGTGCCCAAGCTAAAGGGGGAACAGGTCTATAAAGTTCAATTAGAGGATCAAAAAAGCCTTTAGCAAATCTGTTTAATCCCATAAATAATCCTAAAGGAACACCTATAATAATTCCAAAAACTAATCCTAAGAAAACTCTCAGAAAAGAGTCCCAGATATGTCCATAAGGAACAGGTATTTTTAACAATCTAAAATCACCAGTTACAATTTTAAGAACAGCACCTTTAAAGTTTTGTTTTACTATTCCATCTTTAGTATGAACAGGATATTCGCCTGGCAAAATGTCTGCAATCCAATCAGGCAAAATAAAACCAACTACACCACTTATGTCGACCATTTTTATCCACAGAAGAGGGATATCTTTGTAACCAACACTTGGTTTTGACATTAAGATGAATTTATTTAAAGTATCTGATGGTTTCGGAAGCCATCTACCAGAACCTTGCTCTGAACAACTTGGTCCACTTGCAACAATTGTTCCAGCAGGAAATAAAAAAATATCAATGAATCTTAATCCGCCTTGAATTTTTATTTGAGCATTATCAAATTTAACAATGGCATTTTGCATTTTATCTAATGCATTTGGTGGATAGATACTTGCAAACTCTATTCTTCTTGCTATTTTGACTATATTTTTAGCATAGGTAGAGGCTACTTCTTCACTATCATCTAGCTCTTTTCTGTAAGCTTTAACATTATCTTTAATTTCTTTTAATTTGTTTTTAAATTGTGGATTGTGGTTTCGTAATTTAAAAAATTCATCACTTATTAAATTTAATTCTTGAGCTGCGGTATGAAATTTTAAACCCCTATCTGTTGCAGGAATTAAAGGTACCTCTATTGTATTTTCTATAGTTCCAGATCCTGCATTTACTTTTGTAATACCCCAACCGCCTTCTTCATTTACTGCTTTAAGTCTCTCATTTAACTCTCGTTCTGTTTCAAATGGATAATCTGGTTTTTGAAAATTTTCAGTTAATAGGTTAATTTTACCTGTGATTTCAGCTAATTTTTGTTTAGTTTCGTTTTCGAGTAAATCTTCGTTAGTTAATAATGGGATTAATTGACTAGTTTTGTTTATGAAACTTACAAGAATATTTTTTTGTTGATTATTAAGTTCAGCAGAATTTTGTATTTCATTTGAAATAAGAGCGAGATTCCTATTCTCTTGTTTAATTTGAGAAGTACTTTTTAATTCCCTTTCTTCTATGGGAAATTGATATTTTAATCCTAATAATGAGTCATTAACTTTGGCAACCTGGCAAAGTTCGTTAGCAGATTTTGGATAAAATCCTTTTGCAATATCCCAAGAATAATAAAGCCAAACTAAAAGAAGAAAACTACTCCCGACAATAATCCAATGAGTACCACCCAATGCTCTCTCAGGATTTCCAAAAACTGCATCAACTTTTTCAGTCTTAATTAAACGCCTTCCATAAAGAATACAGCCAATAACAGCAACAAATATTAAGAAAGTTATTATTTGAGTTAACATTTAAATATCTTTTCCCATAATTTCTTCTTCCATGTTCCAAATCATTTCCAATATCTCTTCTCGCTTAGCAGAAAAATCTTTATTTTTTTTAATCTCTCTTAAGTCTTGTTTCAAACCCATTGAAGCAAAGGGAAGATTATATTCTTTATGTATACGACCTGGTCGGGGAGCCATTACATATAGTCTTTCACCAAGCAATAAAGCTTCCTCAACTGAGTGAGTAATTAAAATAATTGTTTTTCCAGTTTCCTTCCATATTTTTAAAACCAAAGACTGCATTTTTTCTCTTGTTAAAGCATCAAGAGCTCCCAAAGGTTCATCCATTAAAATTAAATCTGGATCATTGATAAGACATCTTGCTAAAGCAACTCTCTGCTGCATCCCTCCCGATAATTGATAAGTCGGAGTATTTCCAAAACCTTTTAATCCAACAATATCTAACCATTCATCAACTTTTTTTGCTGTCCTAATTGGATCTTCTTTTTTCATTCTTAATCCAAAGTTGACATTTTCTGATACAGTTAACCACTCGAACAATGCTCCTTGTTGAAAAACCATTCCTCTTTCGACACCTGGTCCATCAATTTCGTTATTATTTAGTGTGATAATTCCAGAAGTTGGTCTAATAAATCCTGCGGTGATATTTAATAAAGTTGTTTTACCACAACCCGATGGTCCAAGAACTGTTAATAGTTCTCCTTTTTTAAGAGTAAAATTTACATCTTTTAATGCGTGAACTGTTTCTCCTTTAGGAGTTTTAAAAATCATGTTTAGATTTTGAGAAACTAAATCACTCATAAATAACTTTGTATTTAAATTTTGTTAAAAAAATAGGCACCAATTTATTAAATTGGCGCCTATTAAATTTTTCTTTCTCTATAAAATTATAGAGGTAAGAAACTAGTGTCTACGTTTCCTCTTGGTGTTCCCATTCCTTTTAGGAATGCATCAAGATTTCCACTTTCCATAGATTTTTTAGTTTCTTCTGGAGAAAGAAATTTAAAGCCACTTAAAGTGTCTTTCATGTCTCCAACTTTCATTTCAGAAGCTTTAGCCATTACATTCATATTGCTTTTACCAGCTTTATATCTTGCATTAGCTTCATGAGTTACTTCTATAAAAGTTCTTAACATACCAGGATTTTCCTTCATAAACTTTGTAGTTACTGAAGTAATATCTATTCCTAAGATACCTGCAGCTCTAGCTTCATCAACAGTAAGTAATCTTGAACCTACAGCAACTGCAGCTTTAATAGAGTTACCACCAAATAAACATGCCATTACAACATCACCACTTACTAAAGCAGCAGCTCCTTCTTCAGGGTCCATTTGAATAATATCCATTTTACCTCTGTCAGCTCCAACAACTTTCATACTTTCGTCGAAAACATACTCAGCCATTGTTCCTAGTGGAACAGCAACTTTTTTGCCCTCTAACTCAGTAGCGTTTGCTTTTGTAATTCCAGAAGCGTTAGAAGTAACACAAGTTGTTCCTCCCATTCCGTATTCCATAGCAATATCTACAAGTTTGATAGGTGCTTTAGATTTTACTGCATTAATAAAAGGGACTAATCCTTGTGAGTAAGAAATATCAATATCTCCCGCTAACATTGCATCAGTCATTGCTCCACCGTTAGTGAAATTTGTCCACTTAACTGGAACTCCAAGAGCTTTTGCAAATGCTTTTTTCTGCATATCCTCTAAGTTTGGACTTGGCCATTCTAAAAAGTAAGCGACTCTAACTTCATTTGCTGCTGAATTAGCAACAGAAATATTTAAGTTAAGAGCTACAAAACATCCTATTAGAAAACTAATTATTTTTTTCATTTGTTCCTCTTTGTTGATTTATAATAGTAATAGTTAAAATTAAATTTGACTGGATGTAAAACAAAAAAATGCTAATTTTTAATACAACTTTGAGTTGCGTCAATTATTTTGGTGGTTAATTAGACTTATTTAGTCTAAAGAAACTTTAACTAAGATATTATAAATTAATTTAAAATAGAATTTTTATGAGCTCAGAAAACAGAACTTCAGTTCCAAATTCATTAAATGAACACTGGATGCCATTTACATCTAATAAGGATTTTAAACAAAATCCAAGATTGATTACTGAAGCAAAAGGTGTTTACTTGAAAACACACCATGGAAAAACACAAATTGATGCAAGCTCAGGATTATTTTGTAATCCACTGGGTCATGGAAGAAAAGAAATTACAGAAGCTGTTACAAAACAATTAGAGACACTTGATTATGCACAACCTTTTCAACAAGGCTTTGGTGGATCTTTTGAATTAGCAACAAAAATTGCGAAACATACTCCAGGAGATCTTAATAAGATTTTTTATACAATTTGTGGATCTACCGCAGTTGAGACTGCTCTTAAAATTGCAATTGCTTACCACAGAGCTAAAGGACACGCTGAAAGATTTAGGTTTGTAGGTAGAGAACGGGGATATCATGGAATGAATATTGGCTGTATTTCAGTTGGTGGAATGGTCAATAATGTTAAAACATTTGCCAGTGTTTTAATGCCTGGTGTTCAACATATTAGTCATACACACTTACCAGAACACAAATTTGTGAGTGGTCAACCAGAAACAGGTGATTATCTTGCTAATGATTTAGAAACTATTTGTCAAAACTTTGGTGGTGAAAATATTGCAGCATGTATAGTTGAACCAATTGCTGGATCTACAGGCACTTTAGTTCCACCTAAAGGATACTTGCAAAAACTTAGACAGATCTGTGATAAACATGGAATTCTTTTAATTTTTGATGAAGTAATAACTGGATGGGGTAGAACAGGATCTAAATTTGGAGCACATGAGTTTGGAGTTACTCCAGATATAATGACAATGGCAAAAGCTACAACTAATGGAGTTGTTCCAATGGGGGTTGTTGCTTGCAATGACTATATTTACGATGCTGTTATGGACTCATCTCCAATGGGATCAGTTGAACTATTTCATGGTTACACTTATTCAGGAATTCCAGTTGCTGTTGCAGCTGCATTAGCTGTTCAAGATATTTTTGAAAAAGAAGATATTTTTAACAGAGCAAAAAATTTAGCACCTTATTTCCAAAAAGGTTTATTTTCTCTTCAAGATTTAGAGTCAGTGGACAATATTAGAGGTTATGGAATGATGGGTGGTATAGATATGAAGTTAAATACTAAACCTGGTAAAGCTGGTTATGAATGTTTTAAAGCTTGTTATGAAGCAGGGGTAAACTTTAAAGCAACAGGTGATTGTTTAATAATTGCTCCTCAGTTTATTTGTGAAAAAAAACATATTGATGAGATTATTGATAAACTTAGAACAGGTATCACTAATTATCAAAAGAACCAAAAAAACTAGTTAGTTAATTTTTTTTATATATAGTTAATAGAGAGAGATAATGCGGATAGGCGTACCTAAAGAAATAAAACCACAAGAAAATAGAATTGGGTTAACACCTGAAAGTGTAAAAACTTTAGTCTCAGAAGGTCATGAAGTTTTAGTTGAAAATAATGGTGGTTTTGAAGCTGGTTTCGAAAATGATCAATATATAAAAGCTGGTGCTAAAATAGCTAGTAGTGCAGCTGACATTTTCAATGATGCTGAAATAATTGTTAAAGTAAAAGAGCCTCAAAAAGTTGAAGTGGATATGATTAGAGAAAATCAAATTGTTTATACTTATCTTCATTTAGCTGCTGCAAAAGAACTTACAGAGGGATTAATAAAATCTAAAAGTATTAACATTGCTTATGAAACTGTTACTGATGATAATGGTAGACTTCCTTTGCTAGCACCTATGAGTGCTGTTGCGGGACGAATGTCTGTTCAAGCAGGGGCACATTGTTTAGAAAAAAATCAAAAAGGCAGAGGTCTTTTATTAGGAGGTGCGCCAGGAGTAACTGGTGGAACAGTTGTTATTTTAGGTGGTGGAGTAGTCGGGGAAAATGCTGCAGTTATAGCAACAGGAATGCAAGCTAAAGTTCATATAGTTGATAAATCAGAAGCAAGACTCAATCAATTAGTCGAAATGTTTGGTGATAAAATTATTCCTGAACAAAGTGATAAAATAGATTTAAATAATTTAATTGCAGAAGCAGATTTAGTAGTTGGAGGTGTGCTTATACCCGGAGCTGAAGCACCAAAATTAGTTACAAAAGATATGTTAAAATTAATGAAAAGAGGTTCTGTAATAGTTGATGTAGCAATAGACCAAGGAGGGTGTGTTGAAACTAGCAAGCCAACAACTCATGGTGACCCAACGTACATAGTTGATGATGTTGTTCATTATTGTGTAGCAAATATGCCTGGTGGAGTTCCTAGAACTTCAACATTAGCTTTAAATAAAGCAACACTTCCTTTTTTAGTAAAATTAGCAAACAAAGGTTACCAAAAAGCTTTAGGGGAAGATAAAAACTTTTTAGCAGGATTAAATGTTCATAAAGGCCATGTGACTTATAAAGCAGTTGCAGATGTATTTGGACACGAATATCTTGATCCTGGAGAAGCTATCAAAAATTAATTAAATGGAAAAAAAACTACCAAATAGCACTAAGGTTGTTGTTATTGGAGGTGGTGTAGTAGGTTGTTCTGTTGCTTATCACTTAGCTAAATTTGGTTGGAAAGATACAATTCTTTTAGAAAGAGATCAGTTAACATCAGGAACAACTTGGCATGCAGCAGGATTGGTTAGTCAATTAGGTCCAACAGCTGCAATAACTAAGATAAGAAAATATACATTAGATTTATATAAAAAACTTGAAAAGGAAGTTGATCATTCTGCGGGTTTAAGATTAAACGGTGCCCTTTCAATTGCTCAAAATAAAGGAAGATGGCAAGAACTTCAAAGACAAGCAACTACGGCACAACTTTATGATGTTGATGTAAGAATTTTAGATAAAAATCAAATTAAAAAAGATTATCCAATTATTAATACCGATGAAGTCATTGGTGGAATTTTAATGCCTGGAGATGGTGCTGCTGATCCATCAGGTGTTACTCACATGTTAGCTAAAGCTGCAAGAAAAGAGGGAGCACAAATTTTTGAAAAATCTCCAGTAAATGAAATTTTAACTAAGAATGGAAAAATCTCAGGAGTAAAAGTTAATGGCCAAGAAATTGAATGTGAATATATTGTTTTAGCCTCTGGAATGTGGTCAAGACAAATTGGAGAAAAAGCTGGAGTAAGTATTCCACTTTATCCAGCGGAGCACTTTTATATTATTACTGAACCAATAAAAAATTTGTCTAAAACATTACCTGTAATTAGAGACTTTGATAATCGAACTTATATTAAAGAAGATGCAGGTAAAATATTAGTTGGCATTTTTGAGGGAAATTCAATTCCCGCTTGGGATAAGACAAACAAAGTACCAGAAGATTTTTCTTTTGGTGAGTTTCAAGAGAATTTTGAACATTTCGAACCTTATTTAGCCTCAGCTATTAAAAGATTTCCAGTTTTAGAGTCTGCTGGTATTAGAAAATTCTTTTCAGGACCAGAATCTTTTACACCTGATACAAATACATTATTAGGAGAAGTGCCAGAAGTTAAAAACTTTTTTGTTTGTTGTGGATTAAATAGTATTGGCATAGGGAGTGGAGGAGGCGTTGGTAAAGTTACCGCAGAATGGTTAATGACTGGCCATATCAATGAAGATATTTTTAGCTACGATATAAAAAGATTTCAAAAATTTCATTCAGAGTTGGGTTTTATTAAAAAAAGGATTACAGAGACCTTAGGGGATTTGTATGGAATGCATTGGCCATTCAAACAACACAAAACCTCAAGGAATATTAAAATTTTACCTCATCATGATAGTCTAAAAAGCTTTGGTGCATGTTTTGGTGTTTCAGGTGGCTATGAAAGACCTATGTGGTTTGCTTTAGATGGAGAAAAAACTGAGTATGAATATAGTTATAATTATCAGAGCTGGTATCCTTCTGCTGAATATGAGACAAATAATACAATTAAAAATGTTGGTTTGTTTGACTTAACTCCTTTTTCTAAGTTTGAAATAAAATCAGATAAAGCACATCAAGAGTTACAGAGAATTTGTACTGCAAATATCAAAAATGAGCCTGGTAAATGTGTTTATACACATATGTTAAATTCTGATGGTGGAATAGAGACTGATTTAACAGTTGTATGTGTTGATAAAAATCATTTTAGAATAATTAGTTCTGCAGCAACAAGAGAGAGAGATAAATTTCATATTAAAAAACATCTTTCAAAAAATATTGAGTTAAAAGATATTACAGATGATTTATGTGTATTTGGTTTGTTTGGTCCAAAAAGTAGAGATTTACTTAAAACATTAAGCAAAGATAATTTTGAAAATGATCAATTTAAATTTGGATTTGCAAAGTTTATTACAATTGATGGGGTTAAAATCTGGGCACAAAGATTATCTTATGTAGGTGAATTAGGCTATGAGCTATATGTAGATCTTAAAGATGCAAAAAAAATATACGAATTGCTTATAGAAAAAGGTAAAGATTTTAATCTTTCTAATTGCGGCATGCACGCGATGGATATTATGCGAATGGAAAGTGGATTTTTACATTGGGGACATGATATTTCCCCTGAAGAAAACCAGTATCAAGCAGGATTATCTTTTACCATTAGTAATAAGAAAGAAGTTGATTTTATAGGTAAACAAGCTCTTGAAAAAATTAAACAAGATAAAGTTAAAACTAGATTTTCAATGTTTACTTTAAAAGATAGTGAACCAGGAAAACCATTATTACTTCATGATGAACCTATCTATATAGATGATAAGATTATAGGAAGATCTACATCAGGAAATTATTCATTTAATTTTAAAAAGAATTTAGTGTTTGGATATATCAATAATGATTTATCTAATGAAGAACTACAATCTAAAAATTTATTTATTGAAGTAGAAAAACAAAAATATCCTATCTCTATTCAATCTAAGCCCCTTAAACGAACAGATTTTAAAAATCTTTAATTAAGTTTGTCTTCTTAAAATAAAAACAAAAATTACTGAAGTTGCCATCATGATTAATGCATAAGCGGCAGTTGGAACCATATGTATCATATCATTACCAAATAATTGTATTCCCACAAAAACTGCCAAAGTTCCATTTTGGAGACCAGCCTCTAAAGATATACATCTTCTTTGAGCCACCCCAGTTGCAAAAAATTTAGCAATATAAAAAGCTACAATCATCATTGTAACATTTAAAGTAAAAGCAATCATTCCAGCTTTTTCTAAAAACATAACTATGCTATCCCATTCCTCGATATAGATAGCAATAAAAACAATGCAGAATAAACCAATGGATATTTTATTGATAAATTTCATATTGTTTACAATAAAATTATCTGCAAGTTTTCTAATAATCATTCCAATCAATACTGGAACAGTTACAACCAAAAACATCTTTAAAGATATACTGAGCATAGAAACCTCTTTTTTGACGTATGTAATGTCAAATAATTCTATTGATAAAAAAACTACATAAGGAACAGACACTATACTAATTAAACTTGTAATTGCTGTTAAAGATATGGAAAGTGCAACATCTCCATTTGCAAATTTTGTAAGTACATTTGAGGTTACACCACCAGGTGCTGCAGCTATTAACATTACACCTAATGCTAACTCAATTGGAGTTTTTAAAATAATTATTAAAAAATATGCAATAATAGGAAGCAATACCAACTGACAAATTAATCCAATAAAAAATTCTTTAGGATTTTGAACCACTCTAGTAAAATCTTGAACTGTTAAAGATGCACCAAGTCCCAACATTATTAATGCTAATGCTATTGGCGCTATTGTTGTTACTATTCCCATTTCCCTCTAAATGAAATTAATAATTAATAATTAATTAACAGTACATTAAAAATTTTTTAAAAAAAAGTTTTTTATGAAATAGTCAAAAGATTAAGAACTTTTCTAATGAATTTAGCTTTATTTTTGAAAATTAATTTTTGATATGGCAGAACTCTTTGAACATTGAAACCTGTTAAAATATATTGTTTTTTTTCATTTAATCTTATGAAATCATTTTTTATTAAAAACTTACATTTTCTAATTACTGTTGCTCGAGGAATTCCAGTCATATCAGAAACAGACATTGCACTAACACCGTTACTTCTAGCTTTATCACCTCTTATTATCTCTTCGTTAAATGTATTATAATCACCTGTAAATAATTCTTTCTGAAAATCCATATAGTTATGTGTTTGATTGGAGCCGTTCCTTTTATTTAAGGCTGTTTTATAATTAAAAGCTTGGTTCATACAAACCGTTCCCCAAACATGAAAAGTTGTTAAGTCCTCAAACATTTCATGGTATCCTATAACCATTGGAATTTGCATCCTATAAAACCATCTCCAACAAATAGAAAAATTTTTCTTTAACACATTTTCAATCATTTTTGTTTCAAGTTTCTTTGGGTAAAGTTTTTCATTAGCAAGGATTTCTGAAATTTTCAAAATATAGCCAGCTGTATATTTCATTTGGTTTTCAGGTTTAATAAAACTAAACGATCTTCGATCAATTATAATTTGTTTTTTTTGTCTTTTAAGAACTCCTAATTTTTCAAGTTCTAAAACTTTTCTTCTAACGGTCTCTTTGGGTAATTGAAGTTTTTCACAAAGCTCTGTGATACTAAATTTATCTATTTGGAGAAAATTTTTTGAATAATATTGTTCATAGGTTAACTTTATATTCATTTGATCATAAAACTGTAAAGTTTTTTCAACAAGTGAAATGATAATCATATATTTATAGTGATCATTGAAAGCTTGATAAACTGCATTCATCCATATCCATTGGTGATTGATCCAATCTTTTCCTAATTGATCATAGTTAGCCATCATATGATCATAAACTTGCTCATCGTTTAGAACTTTTGAGAAATCTATTTGCTGTAAACTCATAATTGTAAAAATAAGATTTGAAACCCAGAATGGACATATGTCAATCAAATTGTGACCCACTTTGAACTTCTGTGAAATTGATAGTCAAATATTCTTATGATTTAATTAAAATATGAATTTTAAAGGCTTAGCAGAGAACAATACTAATATCGAGACCCCAAATGATATCAGCGTTGCTGAAAAGCCTTTAAAACCAGAATCTTCTCGACCAAATAGAGTAGATATAAATGTTCTTAAGTCAAAACTTCAAGAGACTGAAAGTAAGGAATTTAAAAAGAATGTTTATATACTGTCTACTTTAATTCTAGGATTAGGTATTTTAGGGATTTACCTTTCTTTGTGATGAAATTTGCAATTACAAAAAATCCATGGTTTAATGAATTCGTGAAAAATACAGGCCTCGATATAAAAGGTAAACTAATTGCTAAATATCTTAAAAAAGATACACCAAAAAATTCAGTTAAAAGTACAGATATAAACGTTTTATTAAACAGAGTAAAAATCAATCAACAAAAAGAGTCTAGAAAAAAACTATTTTTTTCTGCAGCGGCTTCAACTGGATTAGTTATTTTTGGATTTTTGTTATTTTAAATTAGAGTCGCTTATTATTTTTAATAAAAATTTTTTCCTTAATTTGTCTTAAAAAAATCAAAAAACACAGATAGTCAAAAGGAAACCTGTGTCTTGCAATTTCACCATCCTCAAAAATTACTAAGGCTACAAATATAAATACAAAAGTAAGCAGCCAAAAAATAATCATACTTTGATCACCATTACTTTTATTTAAAAATAAAATTTTAAAAAGATATATTAAAAGAGACAAATACATCAAAACTAATAGGAAATTAGTGTACTGTATAGAGTATATAATTTTTTCAGCGTAATTAAGAGGACCTGTATCCATGGTCTCAAATGGCTCACCATTAGTATAACCAGTTTTCCAATTAAACCCATAATCATAAATGCATACAGGTGTTAATTTTATACAATCAGCTAATTTGATCATAATTTTCATTTTGTCAGCGTTATGCTTTGTAAAATTAAAATAATCACTCGATGTAAATAAATGTCTAGTTGTAGAATTTAAGATATTTAACAAGATTAATATCGGATACTCTCTTATAATTAAGTAAAAGTCTTTTTTTCTGTGCTTATCAACTTCAAAGAATACTTCATTAAATGATGTATTAGTATTTAATAATTTAATATTTCTTTTATAATTATAATTCAAAATTTCTTTATATGAGTGAGGACTTGTATTGATGGGAACATCATAAAGTAGAGATGCTTTCTTTTTAAAATTAAGATAATCATCATATGATCCAAAAGTAAAATTTCGAATTTTTTCGTGTCTTGTGGGATCATCCATTTCTTTAACATAATCAATTTTTTGATTCAAATGCTCATAGATTGATGTTGTATTAATTGCGAATTTATCAAAAAGAATTAAATTTTTTAAATAGAATGGAATAGTAAAAAACGAAAATATTAAAAAAAGTAAAATAGATTTTTTCAAAATTAATTTTCTTTGGATAATAAAAATTAAAATATATGCCCAAAAAATATGAAAGGTTTCTCTTGTTAAACAAAGAAATGAAAGACCCAAAGATAAATAAATAACATATCTAATTGATTGAGAATTCTTATAGATATTTATAGAGGAGTAGAACACCCACAAAAGAAAAAAAAAAGTCAAATACTCTTTATAGAAATGATTTTCATATAATATAGTAGTTGGCAATAACATTAGAGCAACTGAAATAAGAAGTGAATTTTTTTCAGAAAAATTAAAATTTTTACTAATTAAATAAATTAAAACGAAGGAACAAAATCCAATAATCAAATATAATATTTGTAGAATTAAAAAATATTTGTCAGTTATTTTCATTAACAATCCAAGCAAAATATTTAATAAAGGTGCCTGCCAATGATTATATAAAATTGATTCTATAAAATTATTTTTTAATAATTCTTTCGGAATAAATTGCCAGTAAACATCAACGGTCCATGTATCAAACTTTATATCAAAAAATTCGTAATAGAAAATTCTTGAAAAAATAAAAGCAATTAACAAATAGAATATTTTATTTTTAAAAATATAATCATTTAAAAAATGCATTTTAAGATCCAGTCTTTATTAATTACTATAATAATCAATATTTATAAAATTTTATTTGAACTAGACTAAAGAAAATTTTTACAAAATCTTTAAGAAACCTTATTTTTCCCTCTGGTTTATGCCTCCAATCAACAGGGAGTTCCTTAATGTTAATCATCATTTTTCTTGCAATTAAATAAACTTCTAAATCATGCATATAACCATTGGTTTTAATTTTACTAAAAATTTTTCTTCCAACAATAAAATTATATAATTTAAATCCACACTGTGTATCCGAAATTTTCACACCAAAAAATATGCTTGTGAATAATCGAAATAATGCACCTATAAGCTCTCGAATTTTTATTTTTTTAACTCTTGAAAGTGGGTGATTTCTTGACCCAAAGTAAATTTTATTTTTTTTAGATATATAGCCTTTTTTTAACCATTCAATTAATTGAAAATTTGAAACTGAACAATCAGCATCTGAAGTTAGAATCCACTTTCTAGATGATTTTTTTACACCAGTTTTTAGCGCATAACCTTTGCCTCTGTTTTTCTTATAGCTGATGATTCTGTAACTTATTTTTTTATTGAGATTTTTTTTAATAAAATTTTCTAAAATTAATTTTGATTTATCAACACTACCATCATCAACAAAAATATATTCTTTACTAATATATCTAGTTTTTTTATTAAATTTTTTAATATCAAAAAAAATATTTGATAGTCTTTTTTCTTCATTAAAGATCGGATAAACAATTGATAAACTTTTGATCATATATTTAAATATCTAATCTATATTGTATATACAAAGGTTTTTTTATAAAAAATTGATTGTTTCAAAATATTTTTCTATTATAAATCAACATCTGCATTATGGCGGGGTAGCTCAGTTGGTTAGAGCGCGGGACTCATAAGCCCGAGGTCAGTGGTTCGATCCCACTTCCCGCTACCAATTAGTGTCCAGGGAACTCAATTAAACTTTTTACTTTATAATTATTTTTAATTAATTTTTCACAACCACCAAGATCAAACAAGTTTATAACAAAAATAAAAGCTGCCACATTACTCTTTGATATTTCAATAAGTTTTGCTGCTGCTTCCGCAGTACCACCAGTAGCTATTAAATCATCTATTACTAAAATTTTTTCACCCTCATTAAATGAATCCTTGTGGACCTCAATAGTTGCTGTTCCATATTCTAATTCAAAGTCTACTGAGTGAACATCTGCTGGTAATTTATTTTTTTTTCTGAGCATTATAAAAGGTTTTTTTAAAATATAAGAAACTGCTGAGGCAAACACAAAACCTCTTGATTCAATTGCAGCTATTTTATCAAAGTCAAATTCTTTCGAATTATCTACAATTAGATTAATGGTTTCTGCAAACGCTTTTTCATCTTTTATCAAGGTTGTAATATCTCTAAATAAAATCCCTTTTTTTGGATAATCTGAAATAGATCTAATATAATCTTTTAAATTCATAATTCTTAATTATAAAAGTATAAATAAATTATTTTATAAACATGACAATAAATAAATTAGCAATTATAGGTGGTAGTGGTCTTTATGATGTAGAGGAGTTCAAAAATAGAGAATTATTAGACTTAAATACACCCTGGGGAAAACCCTCTGATCAAATTTTAAAAACAGATTATAATAAAAAAGAGATTTATTTTTTACCGAGACATGGAAAGGGTCATTTCATTTCTCCATCAAAAATAAATTTTAGAGCAAATATTGATGCTCTTAAACAGCTGGGTGTAACAGATATTGTATCAGTTTCGGCCGTTGGTTCTTTAAAAGAGGATTTGCAACCAGGAAAATTTGTAATTGTTGATCAGTTTATAGACCGCACATTTGCAAGAGAAAAAACATTTTTTGATGACGAGATTGTAACTCATGTTTCTATGGCACATCCCACATCTAATGGCTTAATGAATGCTTGTGAGGAAGCAATTAAAAAAGAAAAAATTGAATATCAAAGAGGTGGAACATATGTTGTTATGGAAGGTCCTCAGTTTTCTACATTAGCAGAGTCAAAATTATATAGATCATGGAAAGCTGATGTAATCGGAATGACAAATATGCCTGAAGCTAAATTAGCTAGAGAAGCAGAAATTAGATATGCATCTGTATCAATGGTTACAGATTATGATTGTTGGCATCCTGATCATGAAAATGTTGATGTTCAACAAGTAATAAAAGTCTTATTAGGTAATGCTGCTAAAGCAAAAAATATGATTAAAAATTTAATAAAAAATTTTGAAAATCATATTGATCCTAACGACCCAACAAATAATTGTTTAGATGTAGCTATCATAACTGCTCCAGATAAAAGAACAAAAAAAACTAAAGATAAATTAAATACAATAGCTGGAAGGGTCTTAAATAAATGAAAATTGAGGGAAAAGAACATCGTACTATTTGGTTTGAGAATAATGTTGTCAAAATTATTGATCAAACAAAACTGCCACATCAATTTATTATAAAAGATTTAAAAACTGTTAAAGACTCAATGAATGCAATTAAAATAATGGAAGTAAGAGGTGCACCTTTAATAGGAGCAACAGCAGCTTATGGATTGGTTTTGGCTATAATTGAAAATAATAATCAATCATTCTTAAAAAAATCAGCAGAAGAGTTAATTAGTTCAAGACCAACAGCTATAAATTTAAAGTGGGCTGTTGATAGAATGATGAATAAATTATCAGGAGTTAATAGTGATAAAATTTTAGAAATAGCTCTTAGTGAAGCTCAAGAAATTTGTGAAGAAGACGAAAAATTTTGTGAAAATATAGGCTCGCATGGACTTAAAATTATAGAGGAAATCTATAATAAAAAAAAAGATACAGTAAATATTTTAACTCATTGTAATGCTGGTTGGCTTGCAACAATAAATTGGGGAACTGCAACTTCTCCAATTTATCATGCACATAAGAAAGGAATTCCAGTTCATGTTTGGGCTGATGAAACGAGACCAAGAAATCAAGGAGCTAATTTAACCTCTTATGAGTTAAATGAAGAGGGAATTAAAAATACAATCATTGCAGATAATACTGGTGGGATTTTAATGCAAAGAGGTGAGGTTGACATGTGTATTGTTGGAACAGATAGAACTTTAGCTAATGGAGATGTTTGTAATAAAGTTGGAACTTACTTAAAAGCACTTGCAGCACATGATAATAATGTTCCTTTTTATGTAGCTCTTCCAAGTTCCACAATTGACTGGGATATAAAAGATCATAAAGACATTCCAATAGAGGAGAGAAATTCTCAAGAATTATCACACATGGAAGGTTTTGATGAAGAAGGAAACATAAAAAAAATACAAATATATCCAAAAAAAAGTAAATCAATGAACATAGCTTTTGATATTACGCCAGCTAAATATGTTACAGGTTTGATAACTGAAAAAGGTATTTGTGAAGCATCAGAAAAAGGACTGAAAGATTTATTTAAATGAAAAATTTAGATCAAAGAAATCAAATTATTGAATATTCTTTAAAATTAAATACTACAAATCTTTCACCACTAAGATCAGGCAATATATCCTTGAAAGGTAAAGAAGATGATAAAGATGGATATTTAATTACCCCTTCAGGAAAAAAATATGAAACATTAAAACCGGAGGATATTGTTTTTATGGGTTTAAATGAGGAAGTTGAAAGTAACGACTCAGCTAACAAACCTTCGTCTGAATGGAGATTTCACCGAGATATTTATATAAATAAAAAAGATGCTCAAGCTATTGTTCATGCTCATTCTCCACACGCAACAGCTGTATCTTCACATGGAAAAACAATACCACCATTTCATTATATGATTGCCCTTGCTGGAGGTGAAGACATTAAATGTGCTGATTACGCTACTTTTGGAACTGAAGAGCTTTCGGAAAATATTATTAAAGCTCTAGAAAACAGAAGCGCTTGTTTAATGTCAAATCACGGCCAGGTTGCTTTTGGAAAAAATTTAGAACAAGCTTTTGAACTTGCACAAGAGATAGAAAATATTTGTCATCAATACACTATTGCTCTAAAGTTAGGAAAGCCAAAGATTCTTTCTTTTGAAGAAATGAAGAAAGTTTTAAATAAGGCTAAAAATTATAAAAAAGGGTAGAATGATAAAAGTTGGCGAGCATATTACTTTAGATATAATCGGAACTTCCAAGGAATACGATCCTTCAGTTTATGAGAGAGTTATCAATAAAATTGCTAAAGCTGCAGACGTTACAATTCTAAATATTTCTAAATATAAATTTGAACCTCAAGGCTTTACTATTTTAGCTTTATTAGCAGAAAGTCATATTAGTTTTCATACTTTTCCAGAGAAAGGAATAATAAGTTTTGATTTTTTTACTTGTGGAAAAATTAGCCCTTCAATAGCAATAGATATTGTTAAAAATGAATTTGAACATAAAAGAATAGTTAAAAAAGAATTTAATAGAGATACCAGATCCCTTTATCACGATATTTATAGCTCTCCTGGCTTACAAAAATCATATGTTGTAAATGAAGTCTTAGAAGATTTTAAATCTAAAGTTGGTCAACATATAGAAATTTTAGAATTAGAACAGTTTGGAAAATCATTATTTATTGATGGAGAAATACAAGTGGCGGCTTCAGATGAGCACTTATATAGCTCAACTTTTGTTGGTGCAGGTTTAAAATTAAATAAAGACAATGAAAGAGCAGCAATCATTGGTGGTGGTGATGGTGGTGTGGCAAGAGAATGTATTTCTAAGAAATTTAATTTTGTTGATTGGTATGAACTTGATCCTGAGGTGGTTGAAGTATGTTCTAAACACTTGGGTGATATTGGAAAGAAAGCCACAGAAAAAAATTCTGTGAAGTGCGTTTGGGGTGATGCTTTTGAAAGTATTAAATCTGTTAGTGACGACACTTATGATCATATTTTTGTTGATTTAAATGATGACCAGTTTTGTATAGATCTTGCTGCTAAAAATATGGACTCATTAGTGAGAATACTCAAGCCTAAAGGCGTTATTACTGCACAAGTTGGAAGTCAGGATAAAAAACCTCTTCAAGTTGAAAATTGGTTGAATGTGTTCAATCATCATTTTGGAAATACTAATTTATCTAGAGTTTACATACCTAGTTTTGATTGTTCTTGGAACTTTTCATCATCAATAAATCACTAATTTTTTCTTTTTAAATTCTTTAATTTGTGAAATACTTCTCTCAAAATTATTAAAGGAGAAAATAATGAATATACTTAAAAAGACTATTTTTTCAGTTTTAGCTTCTTTACTTATCATCGGAAATGTATTTGCTGCTGATAAAATTAAGATAGGGACTGAAGGTGCTTATCCTCCATGGAATTCAAAGGATGCCTCAGGTAAGTTGATTGGATTTGAAGTTGAATTGGCTTACACGCTTTGCAGATATATTGGTCAGCAATGTGTGATTGTTGAACAAGACTGGGATGGAATGATACCAGCATTAATTATGAGAAAATTTGATGCAATCATGGCAGGAATGTCAATTACTGCTGAAAGACAAAAAGCAATTAGCTTTTCACAAGGTTATGCTGACGAAGTTGCTTCTTTAGCAGTTATGAAAGGTTCTAGCTTAGAAGGTTTAGATACACCAGCTGGAATTAATCTAACTAAACCAAATGCTGCTGCAAAAAAAGCTTTAAAAACTTTAACAGCCGCTTTAGCAGGAAAAACTGTTTGTGTTCAAACTGCTACAATTCACCAAAACTTCTTAGATTCTGGTGATGTTGGAAAAGTAAATGTTAGAACATACAAAACACAAGATGAAGTTAATTTGGACTTAACATCAGGAAGATGTGATGCTGCTTTAGCTGCAGCTGTTGCATTCAGCGATTACGCAGAAAAATCTGGTAAGCCTGTTGTATTAACAGGTCCAACTTTTTCAGGTGGTGCATTCGGAAATGGAGTAGGAGTTGGTATTAGAAAAGATGATACTGAACTTTTGAAAAAGTTTAACGCTGCAATTAATAAAGCAAGAAAGAACGGAGATATTAGTAGAATAGCTACTAAATGGTTCGGTTTCGACGCTTCAATGTAATTAAATTTTAGATCTGGCGACTATAATTTATAGTCGCCAATCTTTATGGAACTTTTAGCATTTGGAGATACTGGTTGGGGTGATGAGTTATTTAATGCAACCCTGATGACAATTGCTGTAGCTATTACAGCAATGGTAATTGGTTTTTTTTTCGCATTAATATTTACACCTCTTAAATTATCAAAAAATAGATTTTTAAATTTAATAGCAAATACTTACACTACTATAATTCGAGGAGTTCCAGAATTACTTGTTATCTACTTATTCTTTTTTGGTGGAAGTGCTGCAGTAATGTTTGTTGCTTCCATTTTTGGATATGGTGAATATATTGAAATAAATGCTTTTATAACTGGTGCATTTTCGATTGGAATAATTTCAGGGGCATATTCTACAGAAGTTTTTAGAGGAGCAATACAATCAATTGATAAAGGTCAATTTGAAGCTGCAAATGTTTTAGGATTAGGAAAATTTGGTAAATTTTTTAAAATTATACTTCCTCAAACTTTAAGATTAGCTTTACCAAATTTGAGCAATGTTTGGCAGATAACCCTTAAAGATACATCTTTAATCTCAGTCACTGGTTTAGTTGAAATTATGAGACAATCTTATGTTGCTGCAGGATCAACAAGAGATCCATTATTTTTTTACTCCTTTGCAGCTGTTTTATATTTGTTGCTCACATTTTTGAGTATGAAATTAATTAATAGATTAGAAGCAAAATATAGCAGGGGGTATTAGTGGATTTTGAATTGATGATTAATAGTTTCCCCAAATTACTAAATGCAGCAGTTATAACTTTAAAACTTTTATCAGTTTCTTTAATAATTGGTTTATTTATTGGATTATTATTTGCAATTTTAAGATTAAATAAAAATATATTTATAAATAGATTTGCATATGGGTATTCTTATTTGTTTAGAGGCACACCATTATTAGTTCAAATATTCATTATTTATTTTGGATTGGGTCAAATTGAATATTTAAGAACAACTTTTTTATGGATTATTCTTAAAGAACCTTATTGGTGTGCGATTATTGCTTTTGCGTTGAACACAGGAGCTTACACTTCTGAAATTTTAAGATCAGCATTTCAAACAATCAAACCAGGAATAATAGAAGCAGGACAAAGTTTAGGAATTTCAAGTAAAATTATTTTTTATAAAATTCAAATTCCTATCGCTATAAGACAATCACTACCTGCATATGGAAATGAAATAATCTTAATGATGAAAGGGACTTCTTTGGCCAGCACAGTAACATTAATGGACTTAACTGGTGTTGCAAAATATATAATTTCTACGACTTTTAGACCAGTAGAAGTCTTCATAGTAGCAGGAGGAATATATTTATTTATGACTTTTATAATTCATAATGTTATTAAGTTTTTAGAAAAAAAATATAGTTTTAATTCTTAAAGAATAACTAAATCCAGTTTTTGCTTTCCAAGTCTCTCATTACCATTTTCTGTCACTAAATAAGTTTCACCTAAATTCATCGCAAGCTGATTGTCTGAATCCATTAAAATCATATGCATAAAAAATATATTTCCTGGTTTTATTATATAAGGATTACCAGTGTAAAGCATTGGCCAGTCCATCCAATTAGGAGAAAAAGTTGATCCTAATGAATAACCACAGGCATTCATTCTTGATTTATTATATCCAAGGTCATCAAATGTTTTTGCATGTACATCAAACACTTCACCAACTTTATTTCCTGGTTTCAATTTATTTTCACAATTTGTTAGAGCCTCAACACAAGCTTCATGCATTTTAATATGTTTTGGATCAGCTTTTCCAATAGGAATAGTTCTGAACATTGCAGAGTGATAATGTTTATAAGTACCAGCCCATTCAATACTTAATTGATCTTGTTTTGACAATTCTCTTTTTTCTGCTTGGTATCTACATAAAAGAGCATTGTGTCCTGAACCAATAATATATTCATTAGCTGGATAATCTCCTCCACCTTCTAAAACTGCCTTTTGCATTTCAGCTAAAATTTTTGATTCATTTACACCAGCTTTAGTGTATTTCCACGCTTGATCTAAGGCATTGTCTGCGAGATGGGCAGCCTTTTTTATATAAATAATTTCTTCTTTAGATTTAATTACTCTAAGTTTAGTTATCAATTCAGACTGATCCTCAACATTACAATAATTTTCTAAAGACTTATTTAG
>CACDSX010000003.1 GCA_902555655.1 uncultured Pelagibacteraceae bacterium
TCATCAACTTCTAATTTTAAAAAAAGAATGGAATTTTATAAATCCAAATGATTTTTACAAAATTGCTTCAGGAAAGAAGAAAATAGATAAAAGATATATTTTACTTACATTTGATGATGGCTTTAAAAGCAATTTGACTGTTGCAGAGAAATATTTAAAAAAATTTGGTACAAATGCATTTTTTTTTATTCCTTTAAAGTTTTTATTATTAAAAATTGATAAAGAAAAAAAAGACTTTATTAAAAAAAATTTAGAATTGAAAAAGATCAGCCCCAATATGAATAACTTAAATATGGTTGATATTAAAAAAATAATTAATTTAAATAACGTTATTGGTGCACATACATATTCACACATTAATCTTAAAAAAATAAAAAATAAAAAGAAGATTCACTTTGAAATAATAGGAAGTGCTAACAAATTAGAAAAAATTTTAAAAACTAAAATTTTTAATTTTTCTTTTAATTTTGGAAGGTTGAAGCACATATCTCCAATAATGTTAAGATTATCAAAAAAACGCTTTAAATATATTTTTACTGGTATTAGAGGAGATAATATCAATTCAAAGAAAATTTTTTTTAGAGACAATATATCACCTGAGGACAATATTTTTGATATATATTCCTATATAGGAGGTTTTTTTGATTTTCTTTATAGGAAAGAAAGAGTGCTAATTAAAAATAATTTTAAAAAAAAAATTAGCCTTAGATAGTTATTTTAAAAAACCTATAAAGGTATGGATTAATCTTATATCTAAACATACATGAATAATAATTTTTTTTTTCAATTTCGCAGACTGCTCTGATATTCTTAGTCATTAAATTATAAACTAATGCAAGACGATTTGAGACTAAATCTCCTTCATATGAATGCCAAGTTTTCTTCTCAACTCTTGAAAAAAAAACAGCTCTATTTTGTTTCCATTCTATAATTTTTGATGGTTTTTCATTTTTATCTTTATAAAAAAAAGTTCCATTATTACTTTTTGGATTTAGATAAATAACTCCACTTAAAAGTTTGTTTGGAGTATCATCGTGTATTGGAAATTTGTAATGAGATCCAGTATTTATTAAAGTAAAATCAGAATATTCATAAAGATTTAATTTTTCAGGACATAATTTAGCAAGAATATTCAATGCTTTTTCATGATACTTTTGATTTAATTCAATCAATATCTTTTCACTAATTCCATTATTTACAATAATTTGATTATCTTTGATTTCATTATGAAAAACTTTTATTTCATCTTTTTCTATTTTTTGTGAATATATTTCATTTAATTTTTGAAAATCTTTATTTTCTAAAAAATCATCAATAATCTCAATATTCATATAAAGTTAAAATAGTTTTTTTGTACTAACAATTTCTAAATTTTTATTAAATTTATCTAATTTGTTATGTCTGTATTCTTTACGTTTTCTAAAATAATTAATTAATTTTTTTATTAATGGCATTTTTTTTGCAACTTTGATCAAGAAAATCCTTAAGTAATTTATTCGTTTTTTAACAAGTCTTTCAGAAATATTCATTTTTCTTTGTTTATCATAAAAGTCTTCACTATAATCACTTTGTTGAAAAAGCCTTTGTTTTATTGAATCAGATTTGATTGTTGAACAAAACACAAAAGTTTCTTCATCAGTAATAATATCAATTCTTCTGTTGTTGTTAAAATTTTCTCTTTTTACTTTATACCAATGATCAGAGTCAAAAACTTTACATAGTATAATTTCAGTTTTATTAAATCCATTTTCTTCATTATAAATTGAATGAAATAAATTTGGTGAAAATTGATAAAAGCCATGCCCACAAAAATTATTAGTTGGAGATATGTGAATTATAATACCATTAATTTTACACATTTTTTTCAGATTATTTAAAGCAGTTTTAACGTCAAATACATGCTCAAGAGATCCACCGTCTATTATTGTATCAAATTTTCCCTCAAGATTAGTTGGTATATCCTTATTTAAATCTTGAATTATGTTTGCATTTTCATAGTTATTTATATCCAAAACATCCACACTATTTGAACCAAAATGTTTAGTTAAATATTCATCAATATATTTGGAATCAATCGTATCATCTTTGATTATTTGGTTAACCAAAAATTTGTCTGCACTTATTTTTTGCTTTCCAATTGTAAGAGTATTTTTGAATTTTATTTCTTGTGAAATCTTTTTTAAATATCTGAATGCATGAAGATTTATACCCATAAATATAGGTATAATAGATACATTCTTAATTTTAAATTTCAATAAAAATTATTTATTTTATCTATCATTTTTAAATAGAATTTAACCATTATATTATTTAAATTAAATTATTAATCTTTAAAGTATAATGAACGAAAGAAATGAATATAACAAAATTAAAAAATAACTTGTCAGTCATAATTTTGTGTGGTGGAAAAGGTTTAAGATTAAGACCTATTACAAAAGATTTGCCGAAGCCCTTGATTACTATAAACAATAAAACCATACTAGAAAACATAATTCAGTATTTTTTAAAATATAATGTAAAAAATTTCATAATTCCAACTGGTTACAAAAGCAAACTTATAAAGAATTTTATTAAAAAGAAATTTAAAAATGAAAACATTAAAGTTGTCTATACAGGTTTGAATTCAGATATCATTTCTAGATTGAATAAATCATTAAAATTTTCAAAAGAACATTTTATAATTTGTTATGGAGATACCTTAGTTAATATTAATTTAAATAAGTATTTAAATTTTTTTTTAAAAAAAAAAAATAAAATCACAATCGCCTCATATCAATTAAAATCAAATTTCGGTATTTTAGATATTAAAAAAAACCAAAAAGTAACAAGTTTCAGAGAAAAGCCAAAACTAGATATTTGGTTTAATGTTGGATATTTTATATTTTCGCTAAAAAATTTTCTTAATTTTAAAAAATTTAAAAAATTTGAATATTTGATTAAATTTTTAGCTAGAAAAAAACTTATGAGGGCTTATAAGCATAGAGGTAGTCACATTACTGTTAATACTATCGAAGAACTGGTAAAAGCAAAAAAACAAATAAAAAAATTTAATTTAAATGGTAAAAAATAATTTTTGGAGAGATAAGAAAGTTTTTATTACAGGTGTAGCAGGATTTGTTGGGTCAAATTTAGCAAAAAATTTAATAAAAAATGGAGCACAAGTTATTGGTTTAACTAAGAATAAAAAAATTAAAAGTCTTTTGTATTTAGATAAAATAGATAGAAAAATAGATTTAATTTTTGGGGATATATCCGATAAAGAACTACTTAAAAATATATTTTTAAAAAATAAAATAGATATTTGTTTTCATCTAGCTGCTCAGGTTGAAGTTGGTGCTGCAAGACAATATCCTTATTTAACATGGGAAACAAATATTAGAGGGACTTACACACTGCTCGAAGTCATTAGAGAAAATAAAAGAAAAATAAAATCAATAATAGTCGCTTCTTCTGATAAAGCTTATGGCGACTATCCATTAAAAAAACTACCTTATAAAGAAAGTTATGAACTTAAAGCAACATATCCATATGATACATCAAAAGCTTGTGCAGACATGATAGCAAAATCTTATTCATCAAAATTGTTTAAATTACCAATTTTAATAACAAGATTTTCAAATATTTATGGTCCGGGTCAGTTAAATTTTACAGCGTTAATTCCAGATGCTATTAGATCTTGTTTACATAATAAAAAATTTATTGTTAGAAGTGATGGTCAATCAATTAGAGATTTTGTTTACATAGACGATATTATAGAATTGTATAAATTATTATCTAAGAATTTATATTTAAATCCACAAAAATTTTCAGGACAAGTTTTTAATGCTGGGACTAACACCAAAAATAAAATAATTGATATAATTGAAAAAATATTCATTTTTGCAAAAAAAAAAAAGGAATTAAAGATTATTCATAGAGAAATAAAAAAAAATAAGACTAAAGGAGAACTACCAGCACAATTTATGGATTATGAAAAAATATTCAAATATGTTGGCTGGAAACCAAAACACCAATTTTCAAAAACTATACCTGTAATTTTTAAATGGTATAAAAAGCATCTCAAACATTTATAAAGTATGACGCTAGCAATTGATATGATAGGTACACATTTAGGAAGTGGTACTAGAACCTATAATTTAAATTTTTGTGAATATTTAAGTAAAAATAATATAAATGAAAACATTTACGTATTTATTACTAAAGATTATCTCAAAGATATTAATTTTGATAAAAATTCGAATATAAAATTAAAAATAAAATCATCAATTTATACAAATATTTTTTTTAGAATTTTTTGGATGCAATTTTTTTTTCCTTTTGAACTAAAAAAACTTAAGGTGGATCAATTATTTTCTCCAATGAATATGAGTCCACTAATTTTAAAATTATTTAAAATAAAGCTTACATTAGCATTGCATTCAAATTTACCTTGGGTCTATTTTACTATGATGCCAGGAAGTTTGATAAGAAATATTTTTACAAAATATTTAATGCAATTATCAATTTATTTATGTGATAAATTAATTGTTGATTCAGAGTTTGCAAAAAATGAAATTTTAGAAATACTTAATTTAAAACAAAAAAAAGTTTATGTTGTATATCTTGGGATTGATAAAAAATATTTACTTCCTAATGATAATCTAAAATTTGTTAAAAACTTTGATTATAACAATTATGTTATATCTGTTTTGTCGTGTGTAAAATATCATAATATAATTAATCTTTTAAAAGCTTTTAAGTTATATAAAGATGAAACAAAATCAGAAATAAAACTAATATTTGTAATGCAAATTTTAGATAAAGATTATTTTAAAGAAATTAATTTATTTATTACACAAAATTCACTAAACAATGATATAATTTTTTTTCATAATCTAGATAGTGACTATCTTGTTAATCTTTATAAAAAAGCAAATCTCTATGTCTTTACTTCCTATTGTGAAGTTTTTGGTTTGACTTCACTAGAAGCTATGTCTCAAGGATGTCCAGTCTTAATATCAAATAAATCAGCCTTACCAGAAGTTAATGGACCGGCCGCTCATTATTTCGATCCTGATGATTCTCAAAAAATCTATGAAAGTATGAAAATGATTTTACAAGATAACGATTATAAAGAAAAACTAGTTATTGAAGGTGATATTCATTTTAGAAAATTTAATTGGAACACTACTATTAAACAAACATTAGAAGTATTAAACACCTAATTTTTTTTTTTTATAAAAAAATTGTTTATAACAATTAAATCCATATCAGTTCTTAAAATACACTCCAAAGCTTCTTCAGGTTTTGTTACAATTGGCTCATTTTCATTAAATGATGTATTTAGTAAAATTGGCACATCAGTAATTTTGAAAAAATCATAAATTAAATTTGAAAATTTTAAGTTATTCTTTTTATTAACTGTCTGTAGTCTAGCTGTACTATCAAAGTGAGTAACCGCAGGAATTAAAATTCTTTTTTCTTTTTTAACAATTGCCAATGAAGACATATAAGGACTATAAAAATCACTTTCGAACCACTGAGATTGAAATTCTTGTAAAACAGAGGGAGCAAAAGGTCTAAACGACTCTCTTCTTTTAATTTTTTTGTTTATAATATCTTTCATTTTTGGATTTCTGGGATCTGCTAAAATAGATCTGTTTCCTAATGCACGTGGACCAAATTCCATTTTGTCTTGAAACCAACCAATAACTTTTCCCTCAGAAATATTTTTTGCTGTAATTTGAGAAAGCCTTCTTTCATCTGGCTCAAAATTATAACTTAATTTATCTTTATAAAAATCATTATCCAAAATTGATTTTATATAATCGTCACTATAATTTGGACCAAGATAAGGGTTTTGAGAATTTTCAATCTTGAAATTAGACTTTGCAGCTACAATAAAAGCAGCACCTAAGGCTCCTCCATTATCACCTGGAGCACAATTGATAAAAATTTTTTTGAAGTAATCATGGTTATTTGTAATTAATCTATTAGCACTAGAATTAAGTGCACAACCACCTGAAAAAACCAAATTTTTTGAAAAATTATCTTTTTTTATATCATTAATAATGATTTTAAAAAAATATTCATAAATTTTTTGTATAGAACTAGCAAAATTTTCTCTAAAATTTTCATTATTCATTTCCTCTTCAAATAATTCTGTTAGTTTAAAACTATAGATTTGGTCAATTAAAAGATTATTATCAGCAATATATTTAAAATTTTTTTTATGATGATTAAAATAATCTAAATTTAATTGAATTTTTTTTCTTTTATCTCTTATGAATAGGTTACTTAAAATTTTATCAAAATAAATAGGATTTCCATAAGCAGCAAGACCCATTATTTTATATTCATCACCATAATTTTTGAATCCCAGAAATTGGGTCATAGCATGATAAAAAATTCCTAACGAGTCAGGAAAAAAAATTTTTTCTTTAATTGATATCTTGTTATTTTCGCATTCGGCAAAAGCTGCAGTAACAAAATCTCCAGACCCATCAATTGATAATCCAACAGCTTTATCAAATTTAGATGGAAAAAAAGCTGAGCTTATGTGAGCCAGGTGATGTTCAATATAATGAAATTTAATTTTAGTATTCAGTTTGAATTTTTTTAAAAAAATACTTCCTAACTTTTTTTTTTTTTCAAATCTTGATTTATGTGAAGTATCTTTAAATGAGAAATTTTTTAAAAAAAAAACTCCCTTTTTGAATATATTGCTATAGGGCTTTGTATTAAAAGCTACATCAGTAATTTCTTTTTCAGATAAATTTGCAATATTTAAACATTCTTTTATTGCTTCAAACGGATACCCAGAATAATGTTTTTTTCTATTAATTCTCTCTTCCTCTATAGCAGCAATAAGTTTTCCATTAATTATCAAACATGCTGAGGAGTCAGCATGGTATGCGTTGATACCAAGTATAATTTGACGATCTTTCATAAATTTATAGAAATATAATTATATTTTTTTAATCTTTTTAAAATCCTTTTTATTATTAAAATTTAATTTGATAAATTTTTGTTTATGAACTTGAATAATTAACTTATCTTTTTTTTCAACTATTACCTTCATATTATTCGACAAACATTCAATTATAAAAAAACTATATAAATTTTCTCCTGAAACAACTGTATATTTTGCCAAAGATTGTAACTTTGAAACTTTTTTACTTGATATAAAACCATGGTTTTTTAAATTTGGTAAATTAAGCCTATCGCCAATTATATGTATTTTGAATTTATTTTTGATTAATTTTTTAATAAAATCCAAGGGAAAAAAAGTCTCTTTATTTTTATGTTTTCTGTAATAAATTAAAAAATCAATTTTTTTTAAAATTTTCTTCCTATAAAAAAAATTTTCATAAACAAAATTAAATTGACTTTTTTTAATAGTTTTTTTAAATAATTTTTTTTTTAATAGATCTGTCGAAAATATAATTTTTGAAGTTCTATGATTAAGAAAAAACTCACTTATTTTATATAATAGGGGAAAAATCATACTTCTAACATAGTATTGAAAATTGTTAGATTTTTTATAATTTGCTCCACCAGTGATAGGTCCCAATATAGTTTTTGGGGGTAAAAAAATAAATAAAAAAAAGTTCCATAGAGGTAAATAATTGAGATAGCAAACTTTTTGATTATTAAGATATTTTTTCCAACAATACAAAATACCTAAAAAAGTAGAAATATATTTATAAAGCATTTTTTTTTCCTGGTTAAAAATGATTTTATAATTATTATTTATATTTAATTTCTTGATAAAAAGCCTTGCTAACTTGCCTTCACCAGAATTTTCTGAATAGTCACATACCCAAATATATAATTTTTCCTTAATCAATTTTTAAAAATCTCGTTTTGTCAAAAACCTTATTAATTATTTTACCTTTATTATAATAATAAAAGGTTTCAAATATTCTTTTTGATCTTCTAAAAAAATCGTTCTTTAATCTCCATAAAAATTCATAATTTTTTAAAAAATCAGGCACTTTTTTTTCTTCACCTGAGGCAATAGCTATAGAAGCACCAATACAAATTATTTTATAATTTTTATTTTTTTTGGCCAGATAGAACGCTAGCTTCTCTTGTTTTGGAGTTGGAAGAGTTATAAAGATAAGCGTTTTTTTTTGTAGTTTAATTTTTGTTTTTACAATTTTATCAATTTCTCCAAATGGAAGTTTTGTATGTTCAATTTTCAATTTGAATTTTTTTTGTAAAAAATTTTTCGATTTTTCAGTTAAGTTACCTAATATCAAGATTTTATTTATTGTCTTTGGAATATTTAAGTTTTGTAACAGATCTCTACCAGGAATTTTATTGATATTTATATGTTTTCTTAACCAAACTCCATCTGGCCAATGAAATAGAGTATCCCTTTGATAAAGTTCACCATTAGCGTAATAACCAAGAAAAGCCAAATTCATTCCTGATAAAATAAAGTTTTTTTCAAATGGAATTTTGTTTATTTGATTTAGAATTTTAAAACTATTTTTATTATAAAAATCTTTAAAAAATTTTATTTTAAATAATTGGAAATTACGATTTATAAACAAATTACTAAAAAAAAATAATTGATTTATTTTTGCAGGAATACGCATTATGATGAACAATAAATTAGATTTTAAGTTATTTATTTGAAAAGATTTTAAAATTTCTAAAGTAGATATCCAATAACTCTGTAAATTTTTCCCTGAAATTCCTCCAGATCTCATTCTTATCAAAGTATTATCAATTATTTTGAAATTAACTTTTGATATATAAAAAAGTCTTAAAAATAATTCAAAGTCTCCAGCAATTTTAAAATTTTCGTTATATAATCCATATTTTTCATAAATTTCTCTTTTAATAATTGAAGCGGGATGAGGTGGCATTAATCCAAATTTCATTTTCCATCTTTTAAAATTATAAGAAGAATAAAATCGAGTAACTTTATAATAGTCTAAATTGTCAAAATAAGCCACATTACCTAATAGTATTTTACTTGATTTGTTTTTAGAAATTATTTTAGATATTTTTTCAATTGATTGATTTGAATGAAATAAATCATCTGAATTAAGTACACAAATATAATCACCCTTACTTTTTTTAATCCCGTAATTAATTGATTTATAAATTCCATAATTTTTTTTTATAAAAAACTTTTTCCCTTTTTTTTTGTATTTTCTAATTATAGAATGAGTCATGTCAGTTGATCCACCATCAATTATGATATGTTCGATGTTTTTATAAGTTTGAGAACTAACAGAGTTTAAAGTATCTCTTATAGTATTTTCACTATTTAGTGTGACTGTTATTATTGAAAATTTCATGTTTTATAAAATCATTGCATAATAAAACTTTTAATATAATAGTGATATCATTTATTTTATGAAATTTAAAAAAGCTATTATAACAGGTATTACTGGGCAAGACGGATCCTATTTGGCAGAATTTTTACTAAAAAAAAAATATATTGTCCATGGAATAAAAAGAAAATCTTCGTCTTTTAATTCTTCAAGAATTGATCATATTTATGAAAACAAATCTTACAAAAACAAATTTTTTTTACACTATGGAGATTTATTAGATTCAAATTCATTAACAAAAATAATTAGAAAAGTTTCTCCTGATGAAATCTATAATTTTGCTGCTCAAAGTCATGTTGGAGTAAGCTTTGAATTGCCAAATTATACTTCACAAGTAAACTCAATAGGTACTTTAAATTTGCTTCAAGCTATAAATGATTGTGGACTTTCTCAAAAAACAAAATTTTATCAAGCATCTACTTCAGAGCTTTATGGTGAAATTCAAGAAAAACGACAGTCAGAAAAAACTCCATTTTATCCAAAAAGTCCATATGCTACTTCAAAATTGTTTGCTTATTGGATTACAAAAAATTATCGAGAATCGTATAAAATTTTTGCCTCTAATGGAATTCTTTTTAATCATGAATCACCTAGAAGAGGTGAAACGTTTGTTACAAGAAAAATTACTATAGGGCTTAGCAGAATTATTCATGGTTTAGAAAAATGTTTAAATTTAGGTAATATATATTCTTTAAGAGACTGGGGTCATGCAAGAGATTACGTAGAAATGTGTTGGAAGGTTTTGCAATTTCAAAAACCAGATGATTTTGTTATAGCAACAGAAAAACAATATTCAGTTAAATTTTTTGTTGACCAATGTTTTAAATATCTAAAAATCAAAATTAGATGGTCTGGTAAAGGGTTGAATGAGTACGCAAAAATAATTGATTTTGACAAAAAAAAATATCCTAATTTAAAAATAAATATGGTTGTGATTAAAATAAGTAAGAAATACTTTAGACCCAATGAAGTAAATAACTTAATTGGTAATGCTAATAAAGCTAAAAAATTATTAAAATGGAAGCCCAAAATAAATATCCATCAATTAATAAAAGAAATGATGGATGCTGATTTAGAAAATTCTAGAAAACTAATTTTAAGATAAAAAATTGACTTCAAAAGTTTTAATTGCCGGTCAAGAAGGAATGGTTGGAAGTTCCATTCATAGGCTTTTAAAAAAAAAAAATTTTAATATTATTAATTGCAAAAGAAAAGATTTGGATTTTACTAATCAATCTTCTGTAGAAAAATGGTTTAAAAAACACAAACCTAATATAGTTATTAATGCAGCTGGAAAAGTTGGTGGTATTTTAGATAACAAATCATTTCAATCAGATTATATTTATATAAATTCTATGATTGGTTTAAATATAATTAATTCCTCAATAAAATTTAATGTTAAAAAATTGATTAATTTGGGTTCTGCATGTATATATCCAAAAAAAACAAATCAACCAATAAAAGAAAATGCCTTACTTTCGTCCCCTTTAGAAGAAACGAATGAAGGTTATGCTTTAGCAAAAATTTTATCATTAAAATACTCTCAACACCTTAAAAAAAAATATAAAAAAGAATTTATTTCTCTTATGCCAGCAAATCTTTATGGAGAGGGAGATAATTTTGATTTAAAATCAAGTCATGTGTTACCAGCACTAGTAAAGAAATTTACTATGGCTAAAATTAAAAATAGTCCTTTTGTTGAGGTATGGGGATCTGGAAAAGTAAAAAGAGAGTTTTTAAATGTTGAAGACTTATCATCTGCAATATATTTTTTGATAATGAAGAGAACAGATCATGATTTTATTAATATTGGAGGTGGAGAACATTACTCTATAAAAAATATTGCAAATTTAATAAAAAAGATAACTAAATATAATGGCAAAATCATTTTTAACAGAAAATATCCTGATGGTGTAAAAAGGCGTCAGCTAGACTCAAAAATAATAAAAAGTATGGGTTGGAAACCAAAAATAAAACTTGAAATTGGACTTCAAAAATATTGTCAATATTATTTGAATGAAGTTTTTCCTAAAGAAACCCGTTAATATTTTTTTGACGTATAAATTATTAATAAAGAATAGGCAATTATAGTAATTAAAATATTAAAAATATTATTAATAAGAAGAAGGTCTAATAAAATTGGAAAACTAGCTAATAGAATAATTAAAAACAAAGTTTTTTTGAAAAAAAATTTTTTAAGGAGTAAATGGTGTAAATGATTTCTATCAGAACTTAATGGATTTTTTTTATTTAAAATTCTGATAATGAATAGTCTAATTAGATCTAATCCAGGGATTAACATATATATAACAATTTTATCTGTATATTCGATTACGTTAGAATTATAAAATTTAATAAATATATAACCAATTATAAATGATAATAATAGAGAACCGCTGTCTCCCAAAAATGTTTTATTTTTAAAATTTAAGTATGAAAATCCAATTAAAGAAATAATTAATATTTTTATAAATAAAGAATTTGAATAAAAGAACAGAATAGAAAAAAAAATAATAAGTGAATATGAACTTGATTGAAGATTAATACCATCGAACATATTAAATGCATTTATAAAAACAAGTAAGCAAAAAATTGAAAAAATAATTGCAAATCTATCTAAAAAAAAATTTTTCTCGTGAAATGAGAATTTGATATTATTTATAATAAGATTTTCATCTATCAAAAGTAAAAAAAATATTATTAAAAATAAAATTAAAAATTTTAAATTAGCTTTTAAATTTAATCTATCATCAATAAAACCAAGAAAAAAAATACTTGTAGATGCTATCATAAAATAATTGAATGATCTTATATTTTCAAAAAAAATTTCTTGATTATCAAAAAAATTAGTTGTGTTATTTATTATCCAATAAATACAAATATTAAAAAAAATTATCTGTCCACCTGCTAATGGAGTTGGTCTAGAGTGAAACTTTCTTTTTTTGTCAGGTTTATCTATATTGTAATGAAATAAATTTATTTTTGAAAATAAAATTACTAAAGTTAAATTTACAAGAATAAATAAAATTAGAATAAAGTTAGAAATAATCATTTAATATACTTAGTTCTTATATCTTTAAAATTAATCTTGAAATGATTAATAAAACTTAAAGCTATTAAAAATAGGATTAAATCAATACTAAAAACAGCATACGATGTTTCTAAGATAGATCTTAAAGCCAAAACCATTAAAATTAAACAGTATAGAAAATTTTCATTATCATTTTTATAAGAGTATAAAAGTAGTTTAATAGATTTAATACCTACTAGTATTGAAAAAGTTGCATAAAGAATTAAACCCAATATTCCTGAACTCACTAGAGCATAAATTAATCCATTTGAAGCTGATTGATTAATTAAAAATCTATCTCCTTGAGACCCATAGCCAAAATATAAATATTTAATCTCAGCATTTATCATTCCAGAGTGATAGTTATAAATTTTTTTCCAATCTTTAAATCTTCCCGAGGACACATCATTTTTTGGAATTGATCTAAAAATTTTAAGGTCTTCTGAACTTATGTGGTTTAAATAAGAATTATTTTCGTTTAAAAACTCTTTTTTTTTTTTGAGATGTGAATTGATGGTCGATAAAAAGATAAATAAAAGCATAGGTAAAATAAAATAAACTAAAATGTATCTTAAAATATTTTTTATTGAAATTGTGTTTTTATGAAAAAAAAGCATTAATAAAACTATTAGGGTAAGAAAAATAATAGTTCTACTTTGAAAAAGTAATATAAAAGATAAAAAAATTATTTTTATAAAGATTAATTTATTAGAATATTTTTTAAGATTAATTTCAAAAATTTCAATAAATAATAAAAGAATAAGTGCAGTTCTAGCTAAACCAGAAGATCTTGGAGAATATTTATCTAAAAAAACAATTGAGTTTGTATGCACTCCATAAAAAATACTACCACCATTTAAAAATTTCCAAAAAAGTGGAATAAAAGTTATTAAAAATACTATGATTAATATAACAAAAGATATTATCAAAATAATTTTTTTTTCTTTAAAATCAAAGAAATTATTGATGAGAAAGAGAGTAAGAATGATAGTTAGGGCACTTACAATGAAAGAAATATTTTCAAAAGAATTATCTGAAAAAAATAATCCTGGTATTTGTATTAAGAAATACGCAGCAAAAAAATTAAAAATTTGATAGTTTTTAAAGGCAATTTTTTCATACATTATAATAGAGCATATCGTTAAAAAAAATAAACAAAAGTAAACTAGGCCATGTCTAAAAAAGTTTATTAATGTTTTTAAATTTAGGTTTGATTTATCATTGAAAATTAAAAGATCATTATAAGAAGTAGAAATAGATAGCCAAGAAATAGTGAAAGAAAATAATAAAAAAAATTTAATAAATTTTGAATTCTTTATAATTTTAGATAACATTATTTAGTAATTTTATCCTTAACATATAGCCAAAAACCTATTGGAAAAAATATTATTAAACAAATCCAATTATTAAAAAAACTACCAGAAGGAATTAGTGGCATCAAATTTATTATAATAGATAAATTTAAAAAGAAATAAGATTTAATAATATTATCTTTATTTCTAGTTAATAAAATCTTTAAGTTAACCAACATAATCTTTAAAAATAAGAAAAATATCATGCAAAAACCAAAAATTCCTATTTCAGATAAAATTTGAACATACGTATTATGTGGATGAGTAGAACAAACTAATCTGTTATTTCTATATCCATCTACAAATTGAAATTTTTGAATTTTATCATTACAATAAGAATAAAAAGATTTTACACCAGTCCCAAACATGAAATTTTTTTTAAAAGCTACTAACCCTGTATAAGATAAATTCTCATGTTCATAAGAATAATATCTAATAATATCTTTATCAATTGGATGTTGTTTAGTTTGCAGTAAAAGATCAAGACCTGTTTGCTCTAGTGTGAAATTAACATATTTATACAAAAGTGATTTCTCAAAGCTAAAAAATAATGAAAAAACAATTATTACAAAAGAAACAAAAATTATTTTTTTTGTACTTATCAAAAAGTAAAAAAAATAAATTATTAACAATAAAAATAATGCAGTTCTTTCAGAAGATAGAAGAATGAATAATGATATAGTAATTAAAATTATAAATTCTATTTTAGTAGAAATTTTAGGTTTTAAAAAATAAATAATACCCAGTATTAATGGAAAAAATCTAACTAGATAACTACCAAGTTTTTTTTCTTCATTAAAAAAACCACTTATGAAATTTATATCACCTGATTCATAAATTACTACTTTATAGCCGAGTAAATTAAAACCAAATGCATATTGAAATAAAGCATCAATAATTACTAACCCAATAGATAAAAAAAATGTTTTATAAAAAAATTCAAAAAATAAATCGTATTTTTTTAAAAGGTAAAATATTGATACAGATAAAAAGAAATATCTAAAATAGAAAAAGGATGCTAAGAAAGATTTTTCTTTATAATTAGTTAGAATCAAACTGATTATAATTATTAGATATAATAATATAAAATAAATTGCCTCTCTTTTAATAGAATAAAAAATATTTCTACTCTTTTTTTCAAAAAATTTTGCTATTAAAATTAAACCAGATAATGATGTAAGCAAATCTGCAGCAAATATACTTATTGCAAGTGATAAAGGAATTAAGGATATAAAAACAATTAAAATTTTGTCCAGAAAATCGGTGCTTTTATTCAGTAAACGAAAAGACTGTATCATATTGTTATATTACGATTAATTATAGAATTATTTCTGAATGACAATAAAAAAATAATTTTTAAGATTAAATAGATTTTTATCTATATCTAAATTTTTTACTTTTAAAAAACTCTTTTAAAACTAAATGATATGGTGTTTTGATTGATAGTAATATTAAAAAAAACCAGACTTAATATTGCCGATATGTTATTTTGCCCAAAAATTGAAAAAACAAAAGCAAGTATGAAAACAATTATATAAAGATTAAAGTACTTAAAATTTACAATGTAATTTTTAACACTAAAAATTCTTACAAAGATCAGAATAAACTCCTTTAAAAATAACAGTATTGCAAATAAGAAAATATTTTTAAAATAAACACATATTATCAGTCCAATGATAAAAGGAATTATAGATATTGTTTCATATTTTGTATTTTTTTTTGCTATTAATGTTGCTTCATAAAAAGAGATGATGATACTAGATAGACATGATAAAAAAGTGAGAGGTATAAAAATTTTAAATAGATTTAACAAATCCTCACTGTAAGATTTTTTAAGCCACCAATTTAAAACTTCATCATAAAATGGTAAAGTAGCTAATAGGAATAGACTCATTAAAATGAAAAAAAAATAAATATTAGAAGTCAAAACATTTCTTTTCCCAAGTTTATTTTTCTGTGTTGAAAGTCTAGGCAACAACACAACAATAATTGACTGAGAAAAAATTGTCAGTTTACCCGCCAATTGTTGAGGGACTGAATAAGTAATCAACATCAAGGAGCTTAAATTGATTTTAATAAGATGTTTATCTATATAATCATAAATTTGATTATAGATTCCTGTAATCGTCATCCATTTAGAGTGATTTCTGAAATCTTTAATTAAACTGAAATCTATTTTTGTGAATATAAATTTTCTTTTAATTACCAATATTAAAAAAAGAAAAAAAAATGAGAAGTATTTTATATAAAGAGAAATTAAAAACATATTCTCAATAAAAATTGAATTATTATTAACTAATAAAAAGAATGCTGGAGTTGATAATGATACTCCATAAAAAATAAAATTTAAAAAACTACAAATTTTAAAGTAGCCAAGACCTTTATTTATAAATTCAACATTAATAAATAAAATTGTTACAACTAAACCAAAAAATAGTGAAATAGATAAATCAATAAAATTAGTTTTTAATGATATTATATAGATTAAATAATAGATGAAAGACGAAATTATAATCCCCAAAATAAAGCTTATAGAAATTGTTGTGAATATTATTTTTTTTTTTAAAATTTCATTAATTTTTTGAATTTTAATAGATGCAAATTTTCCTAAATTAAGATTTAAAAACATACCCATAGATAAAATAAAATGTTGAATTAAAAAATTAGCGTACACATCTGCCGAAACTAAATTTAAATAAAGTGGTATCGAAAAAAAAGATAAAAAAATAGAAATTACTCCTGGTAATCCTGAAACAATAATATTTTTTAAATAATTATTGTTCAATCAATCCATCCTTAATTTTCCACTTTTCTTTAAAATCAGTATTAAATTTGTAATCAGAATTAAGATACAAATTTAACCAATCAGAATACTGCATTGACTGTTCAAAATCAGAAGTGTAATTTGTAGAAAATCTTTGTTCATATTTCCATTCATATTTATACCAAAAAAAATCAATAGAATTAGCATCAACAACACAAAAAAGGTGTCTACATTTATTCCACCAATCATCAAGACTCCAATTAATTTCAAGATTATTCATTTTTAGATACCTAGCACATAAAAATATTTCGTTTATAACTGCAATATCATTTTTAAGACAAGGATAACTACCAAGCCCCATTTCAATTAAACTTGTTTTATAATCTTTCTTGTCAAAGTATTTAATTAAATTTTTTGTTGTACTAAATAATAATATATCACTTAATCCGTAGACTCTATATTTCCTGGTGTCTATTGAGCTACTTATTATTCTTTCATTGAATTCAATATAGTTCTTATCTACAGGAAAGTTTTTTAATAAATTTTTTAGAAAAAATATTGAATTTTTTTTATATACTCTACAATCAGTTCTGGTTTTTAAACAATATTTTATATTTTTTTCTTTTGCAAAATTTAATGCTTCACTAGTAGATAATGTTTGTAAATCGACATTAAAAGCTGTTTTGGGTTTAATATTCTGAATTATTTTAATATTTTCATAATCTTTGAATTCATTCAAAATTTCTTTTTTACATTCATCTTCCCATGTACTTAAAATAATTAAAACATTTTCAAAAATTTTCGAATAAAATAATAATGTTTCTTTGACAAAATTTTCAAGCCCATAGAGTGGACCTTGTATTATAATCGCTGTTGATGAATTATCATACACTTCACTTGAAAATTCTGAATTTATTGATTTTTTTGGTCTAAAAGTATATGAAACATAATTATCAATACTAAAGTCTAATAAAACCCCTTTTTCAGATTTAATAATTTTTTTCCCATGTACCTTTTTTGAGGCGGATAAAAAAAATGACTTTTTTAGTATTCTTAAAAAATTATTATTATCTCTTATTTTGATTAAAAATCTAACAAGATTTGGGAAATTTGATTTAATTATAAATTTAAATTTTTTAAAAAATGACATGATTTGAATATTATAATATAAATAATTTTACATATTTTATAACTAAATAAATTAATTAAAAATGATTTATATTTCACATCGTGGAAATTTGAATGGAAAATCTGAAAAAGATGAAAATACGCCTCAATATTTAATGAATGCAGTTAAAAAAGGATTTGATGTAGAAATTGATGTGTGGTTTGAAAAAGGAAATTTTTATTTAGGTCATGATAATCCAAGTTTGCAAATAGAAAAAGATTTTTTAGAAAAAAAAGAGTTTTGGTGTCACGCTAAAAATACAGAGGCATTATATGAAATGTCAAAAATTAATTGCCATTATTTTTGGCACCAAGAAGATGATTATACAATTACAAGCAAAGGTATAATTTGGGCTTATCCAGGAAAATTGTTAACTAAAAATAGTATTTGTGTGTTACCTGAATTACATAATAAACAAATTTCTGATTGTTTAGGAATTTGTTCGGATTATATTTTAAAATATAAAAAATGATTAAAGCTATAATTTTTGATTTAGATGGTGTTTTGGTTGATACAAAGCTTATTCATTTTAATGCATTAAATTTAGCTTTAAAGAAGCACAAGATTAAAGAAATTAATTATGAAGATCATGTTAAAATTTTTGATGGTTTACCAACTTTTGAAAAACTCAATATAATAGCAAAAAAAAATAAACTGAATAAAAAAAAAATAATTGATATACAAAAATTAAAACAAAAGTTTACAAAAAACTTATTAAAAGAAAATGTTGTATATGATAAAAAAATCTACTTTCTTTTTAAAAAATTGTCAAAAAAATTTAAAATTGCAATCGCAACTAATGCTGTCCAAAAAACATTGGACATATGTTTAAAAAATTTAAAGATAAATAATTTTGTGAACTATACTGTCTGCAATGAAGATTTGAATAATTCTAAACCAAATCCAGAAATATATTTTAAAATTTTTATTAAATTTGGTATTTATCCAGATGAGTCAATAATTTTAGAAGATTCCCATTATGGCAGGAAAGCTGCCACTTACTCAGGTGGAAACTTGGTTCCAATCCAGAATTTGAATGAAGTAAATTTAAAAAATGTTAACAATTATATTAAAATGAATAATAAAATAAAAATGATAAATAAAAATAATATATGGGAAGATAAAAATTTAAATATATTAATTCCTATGGCTGGAGCAGGTAAAAGATTTGCTGATGCAGGATATATTTTTCCAAAACCTTTAATAGAAATTGATAACAAGCCAATGATACAATGGGTTTTAGATAGCTTAAATCTAAAAGGTCGATACATATTTTTAATTCAATCTGAGCATCAAAAAAAATACAATATCAAAAGTGTATTAAAAATTTTACAACCTAATTGTGAAATAATTGAAATAGATGGATTAACTGAGGGGGCAGCATGCACTGTATTACTGGCAAAAAAATTTATAAACAATGATAACCCATTAATAATTGCAAACTCAGATCAATATATTAAGTGGAATAGCTCAAAATCAATGTACGAAATAACCTCAAAAAAATACGATGGAGCTATTTTAACTTTTGAGTCAATTCATCCCAAATGGTCATACGCCAAAAGTGATAAAAATGGATTTGTGAAAGAAGTTGCAGAAAAAAAGGTCATATCAAGAGAAGCTACAGTTGGTGTTTATTATTGGAAGCATGGAGAAGATTTTGTCAGATACGCTGAGCAAATGATCAAGAAAAATAAAAGAATTAATAACGAATTTTATGTTTGTCCAGTTTATAATGAGGCAATCTCAGAAAACAAAAAGATCAAATCTATTGAAGTTAAAAAAATGATTGGAATGGGAACTCCTGAAGACCTAAGAAATTTTGAAAAAAAAATACTTTAATTTAAAATTAAAATTTGAAAGTTAATAAATAATAGTATTTATAGATATCAAATTATATGAAAAAAAAAATTTTAGTATGTGGAGCTGGAGGCTTTATTGGTGGTCATTTAGTATCGAAATTTATTAAGGAAAATGAATTTGATATTATATGTGCGGATATTAAACCTAAAGAGTATTGGTTTCAAATTTTTGATGAGGCTCAAAATTACTCTCTTGATCTAAAGGAATATGAAAATACCTCAAAAGTTACAAAAGGTGTAGATTATATATTTAATTTTGCTTGCAACATGGGTGGAATGGGATTTATTGAAAACAATAAAGCGGAATGTATGTTGTCAGTCCTAGTAAATACCAATTTATTAAGATCAGCAGTTAAAAATAATTGTAAGAAATATTTTTTTTCATCAAGTGCCTGTGTATACAATGGGTCAAAACAAAATCAGACATTTATTGATGGCTTGAAAGAGACTGATGCGTACCCAGCAGAACCAGAGGATGGTTATGGTTGGGAAAAACTTTTTAGTGAAAGAATGTGTAGACATTTCTCAGAAGATTTTGGTTTAGAAACACGTGTTGTAAGATATCACAATATTTATGGACCCATTGGAACTTTTGATGGTGGTAGAGAAAAAGCTCCCGCAGCTCTTTGTAGAAAAATAATTAATGCAAAGAAAAATAATGATAAAAATATTGATGTTTGGGGAGACGGTGAGCAAACTAGAAGTTTTTTGTATATTGATGATTGTATCAAAGGTACATTAGATGTTTTTAACAGTAATTCTTCAGAGGTGTATAATATTGGAAGTGAAGAACAGGTTTCAATAAATCAAATGATAAAAATGATAGAAGAAATTAGTGATTATCCAGTTAAAAAAAATTATCAACTCGACAAACCAAAGGGGGTTAGAGGAAGATCAAGTAATAACGATTTTGTAACAGACAAAATTGGATGGAAATCTGAAAATTCATTGAAGGAAGGTTTAACAAAAACCTATAAATGGATAGAGCAACAAATTAACAGTGGTTCCAATATTGACAAGTTTTGCAGAGGAAGTATTGACTAATAACTTAAGACTTTAATATGAAAGCTTTATGGCTAGTTTCTTTTAGGCCTATTGGTAAATCGAAAGTAAACGATTTTTTCCAAAGTATTTTTGTAGACTCAATTAAAAGCTTAGATTTTGATATAACTTTCAGCCTGACACAATTTGAAGAACCTAATGTTAAAGAGTTTATCCAAAAAAAAGAAATTAAAAATTTCTATAATGATATTCCAAAAAAAAATTTACCCAGTGGAAAAAAATATTCTAATAAATTAATGCTTGATAATGCTCTCGATCAATTTATTAGTGGAGGAGATTTTCAATATTTGATTTATTCTACAGCAGATATAGTTGTTCCCAACAACTTATTTAAAACTTTAAACAAAATTGAATCTGAGAGATTTTGTGCTTTGATTTATCCAAATACCCATATAACCAATGGAAAAATAAAAAATAACTTTTGGCCTCATTATGGCATAGATTTAATTATTTTTAAGATCTCAAGTGATGATGCTAGGAACTTTCAGAGGATAATCAAAAATTATAATCAGTACGATTGGGGGATAAATGAAAATTTTTATGTTTCAGTTGCTGAAGCTCTTAATTTAAAAATATCAAATTTATATAAGCATTCCAATGTGTTGAAGTTTGATAATGATTTTTCTGCTTTTGTTGAGGATAGATCTTGGCAAATTAATTCTTGGAAAGAAAATCAAAAATATTTTTTAGAATTTTTAAGAGAAAATAATCTTAATAAATTATATGCTTTTGGATCATATTATTATTTATTATTTAAGATATTTCGATTTAAAGATTTAAATTTAAGTTTATTTTTATCATATTTGATTTTTTATCCATATAATTTGATAAAAAAGATATTCTATAAATTAACAAATTTATTTAAATAAATTATTTTTTTAAAAACGTTTAATGAAAAAAAAAAATATATTAATTCTTGGTTCTGAAGGTCAAATAGGAGGACATCTTTATGACTATTTAAAAAATAGCAGACAATATAATCCTATTAAATTTGACTTAACTTTAAGTAAAAAATTTGATTTAAGAAATCCAAAAAATATTCTTCTAGAAAAAGAAATTAAAAAAAGTGATTTTGTTTTTTTTTTAGCTTTTGATGTAGGTGGTTCGAGATATTTAAAAAAATATCAAAATACTTATAACTTTTTAATAAACAATATTTTCATTATTGGTAACGTTTTTAAATTGCTAAGAAAGCATAATAAAAAATTTATTTTTGCTAGTAGTCAGATGTCAAATATGGATTTCTCTCCATATGGAACTTTGAAAAGGTTAGGTGAAAATTTAACAAATTCTATAAATGGTATTTATGTAAAATTTTGGAATGTTTATGGTATTGAGAAAGAATTAAAAAAATCTCATGTAATTACCGATTTTGTTTTAATGGCAATCAAGAAAAGGAAAATAAAAATGTTAACTAGTGGTAATGAGAGTAGAGAATTTTTATACGCAGATGATTGTTCAGAAGGATTATGTAAGATTATGGATAAATATCAATTTTTTTTGAAAATGAAAAAAGAATTACACATAACAACATCAAAAAAGATTAAAATTATTAAAATAGCAAAGATTATAAAAAAAATTTTTTTTAAAAAAGGAATCAAAATTTCAATTTATCCCTCAAAAAAAAAGGATGAACTTCAAAATAATATAAACAACTTGTCAAATAATTTTTTTTTAAAGTTTTGGAAACCAAAATATGAAATTGAGGATGGTATAAAAAAAGTCATTCAATATTATCAGATGAAAAAAAAATAATTACCAATTTATCTTATTTTATTTTCATCAATAAAGTTTCTTAGAATATTTTTCATTGAATAATTTTTTAAATAATAATCTTTTTCAGCAATTGATTTTTTTTTAATTCTTTTATAATTTTTGATAATTTCAATAATTTTTTTTATAAATTGTTTTTTATTTGAAATTATAAAGGGTGGATTTTTAGATTTTATTTGAATTCCTTCTATTCCTTTTTTTGTAGATATAACAATTGCACCAAGCGTAAGTGCTTCAATTATTTTAATTCTTGTTCCATATCCAAACATTAGTGGAACACACATGCATTTTGAAAAAAAAATTAAATTATATAATTCATTTTTTGGAACTATTTCTTTATTTACCAACCAAGGAAATTTTTTATTAAAACCACCTCCAGTAATAACAAGCTTGATGTTTGGAAATATTTTTACTAGCTCTGGCATTATAGATTTATTTAATAAATCAATTGAATCTTTGTTAGGTTTATACAAATAGGAGCCAGTATAAATAATATAATCATTTTTGATTTTTTTATTTTTTTTGTACTTTTTTAATAAAATTCCATTTGGAAGAATTTTGGTTTCTTCATTATATAATTTTTTAATTTTTAGATTATCTATCTTTGACACAGATGTTTTAATATCTGAATATTTGAATACTAATTTTTCAAATATTTTTGTAATTATAAAAATGAAAATGTTTGAATATTTTTTTCTAATTTCAGACTCAATTCCGTGTGAAATATAAATAATTTTGACCTTAGATAAAAAAATTTTTGAAAAAAAAATTATAAAAAAACTATAAAATATCCAACTTGCACCTTCCAGAACTATATTCTTTTTTTCTGACTTTTTTAAATATTGAAAAATTTTAAATGTAATCTTTGGTAACGAAAATATTTTTCTTAGAGGTGTTTCTTTTTTAATAAAGATAGTTTCGATATTTTTATTATTTAATTTTTTAATATGTGAAATTTGAAAAAGTTTTTTTTTAGTTGGCCAATTTGTAAATCTACTATTGACAACAGCTGAAGAGCCCATATTATCTGGTTTAATTGGAAAGAATGTTACAAAAGCAGTTCTAGATAGGTTCATTTTGCTCAAATTTAAATGATATGTAAACTAATAATGTTTAACACAATAAATAATAGAATTACCATAGTTATTAGTTTTTTTTAAATATTTGATTGCCTTTTTTTTTAAAATAAATATAAACACCAAGCCTGGTAATTATTGCGAAAGGGTCATACCCGATCCCATTCCGAACTCGGAAGTCAAGCCTTTCTGCGCCGATGGTACTTTATCTTAAGATACGGGAGAGTAGGACTTTGCCAGGCTAAATTCTAAAATGAGAAATCTAATAATTGTAACTGGTGGGTCAGGATTTGTTGGGTCGAACTTAATAAAACTTCTTTTAAAAAAAACAAGCAAAAACATAATTAGTGTCGATAATTATTCATCTGGAACTAAGAAAAATAATGTAAAAAATTCAAGAGTGAAATATATATTTTCTAATACGTCCGAAATAGAAAAAAAACTAATCAGATATAAAGACAAAATTCATTCCTTATTTCATTTTGGAGAATTTGCTAGAATTTATCAAAGTTTTAACAAGTTTGATGAATGTTTAGAGTCTAATTCAATAGGTACCAATGCTGTATTTAAATTTTGTTTAGAAAATAAAATTAAGTTAGTTTATTCAGCAACATCCGCAACTCTAGGAAATAGTGGTAAAGATAAAAATTTATCTCCATATGCCTTTACAAAATCTAAAAATTTAGAATTATTAGAAAATTTAAAAAAATGGTTTAATTTTAGATATGAAGTAATTTATTTTTATAATGTGTATGGACCTGGGCAAATTAAAAGAGGGTCGATGGCAACTGTAATAGGAATTTTTGAGGATCAGTTTAAAAATAAAAAGGCGCTGACAGTCGTAAAACCAGGTAATCAAACTAGAAGATTTACTCATATATATGACACTGTAAATGTATGTTATGAAGCTTGGAAAAAAAACAAATGCTCTCATTATTCCATAAGTCATAGAAAATCCTATTCAATAATTGAGGTTGCTAAGATGTTTAAAAATAAGATAATTTATTTGAAAAAAAGGCCAGGGGAGCGATATGCTTCAGCTTTAACAAAGATTTCTTTAAATAATAAGGTATTTCGAAGATATGGAAAAATAAATTTGAAAGATTACGTATCTTCGTTTATTAAAGACTAAATTTTATGAAAATTAAAAGTTCACTTAAATCTATTAAAAAAAGAGACCTTAATTCTAAACTGGTTAGAAGAAGAGGAAGAGTATATATAATTAACAAAACTAATCCAAAATTTAAAGCAAGACAAAAATAATTTTTATGGATAATGAAAACCATAAAGAAACATGGAATAATTTTACAAAGTTTGTCCTGTGGGGAACTGTCGCTGTTGTATTGGTTTTAGTTTTTATGGCAATATTCTTATTGTAAGGTTCTTACATGAGATTAGTATCTATTTTAGAAAACCGTGAGATTGAAAAAAGAATTGCAGTAACACCTGAAACTACAAAAAAATATAAATCTTTAGGTATTGAAGTTTCTCTTCAAGAAAATTATGGGGCCCATCTTGGTTTTGAAGATAGTGATTACAAAAATTCAGGAGCAGAAATTATTAGGGAAGAAAAAGATATTCTCAATAATGCAGATATAATAATACAATTAGGATTACCATCTGATGAAAAGCTATCCTATCTGAGAGATAATCAATCTTTGATTGGAGTTTTAAATCCTTATTTAAACAAAAATAAAATAGATGATTTGATTAAAAAAAAAATCAATAGTTTTTCTCTTGAAATGTTACCAAGAATTACAAGAGCTCAATCAATGGATATCTTATCTTCCCAAGCTAATTTAGCTGGTTACAAAGCTGTGGTGGAGTCATTTGCACATTTTGAAAAAGCTGTGCCCATGATGATGACTGCAGCGGGTACTATCCCAGCAGCAAAAGTTTTGGTGGTAGGAGCGGGAGTAGCTGGATTACAAGCAATAGCTACTGCAAAAAGAATGGGAGCTATTGTTTTTGCTACTGATGTGAGGATGGCTTCTAAAGAACAGGTTGAAAGTTTAGGAGGAAAATTTTTAACTGTTGACGGAGCAGAAAATCTTGAAACCGAAGGCGGTTATGCGAAAGAAGCATCAGATGAATTCAAGATAAAGCAAGAAGAGCTTTTGGCAGAAACTTTAAAAAAAATCGATATTGTAATTTGCACTGCTTTAATACCTGGAAAGAAAGCTCCAGTGATACTCAAAGAAAATATGATAAAAAATATGTGTCCAGGCTCAATAGTTTATGATTTAGCAGCAGTACAGGGTGGAAATACCGCTTTTACTCAAGTTGATAAAATTATAAATATAGAAGGAATAAAAATAATGGGTGAAACAAATATTTTGAATAAGTTGCCTGCATCAGCATCTAATCTTTATGCAAAAAATATATTTAATTTTGTTTCAAATCTTTATGATAAAGAAAATAAAAAGATTAACATTAATCTTGAAGATGAAATTATAGAAAATACATTGTTAAAATAATTATGGAAATTGACCCTTTTATATTTAGATTAAGTATATTTATTCTATCAATATTTGTTGGATATTATGTTGTTTGGAGTGTAACTCCATCTTTACACACACCATTAATGTCAGTAACAAATGCAATTTCATCAGTTATTATTGTGGGTGCAATTATTGCTGCTTTAGCAAATAATGAGAGTAATTTTTTTTCTTTATCAAGTTCATTTGGTTATTTAGCAATTACGTTAGCAGCGGTTAATATTTTTGGTGGTTTTTTAGTAACACAAAGAATGTTAGCTATGTATAAAAAAAAGAAGAAAGAAAAAAAATAATGTCTGCAAATTTATCTGCAATTTTTTATTTAATTTCAGGAGTCCTTTTTATTTTAGCATTAAGAGGCTTATCTTCTCCTGAAACTTCAAGACAAGGTAATTTTTTCGGTATTATTGGAATGATTATTGCTATAACAGTCACATTCCTTTCTGTTGGAAATTTTTCAATTGGTTTTTTATATGTTTTTGTTTTCTTGTTAATAGGAGGTGCAATAGGTTCATTTATTGCTTTTAAAATTCCGATGACAGCTATGCCGGAACTTGTGGCTGGGTTTCATAGCTTAGTTGGTTTGGCAGCAGTATTTGTTGCTATTTCAGCATTTATAAATCCGGAAGCATTTAATCTAGGAGTACCCGGAAATATTAAGCTTGCTAGTTTAATTGAGATGTCAATAGGGGGTGCGGTTGGAGCTATTACTTTTTCTGGATCTATTATAGCTTTTTTAAAACTACAGGGGATTATGTCAGGTGCACCTATTACTTTTAAAGGTCAGCATTTATTAAATGCTATAATTTTAATTTCAATTGTAGTTTTGACTTATTTGTTATGCGCATCACAATCATCTAGTTTATTTTGGATTTTGATTGGTGTCTCTTTTTTAATTGGATTTTTATTAATTATTCCTATTGGTGGCGCTGATATGCCAGTGGTAATATCTATGCTTAACTCATATTCAGGTTGGGCTGCAGCTGGAATAGGTTTTACATTAGAAAACACAGCTTTAATTATTACAGGGGCGTTAGTTGGTTCTTCTGGTGCAATTCTTTCTTACATAATGTGTAAAGGAATGAATAGATCTTTTTTCAATGTTATTTTAGGAGGGTTTGGTGCAACAGAACAAGCATCTTCTAATCAAAATAAAGAAAAGAGACCAGTTAAAAGTGGTAATGCAGATGATGCTGCTTTCTTAATGAAAAATGCTTCTTCTGTAATAATTGTCCCTGGATATGGAATGGCAGTTGCTCAAGCTCAACATGCCTTAAGAGAAATGGTTGATACATTAAAAAAAAACGATATTAAAGTTTCATATGCTATTCATCCTGTTGCAGGCAGAATGCCTGGGCATATGAATGTTTTATTAGCTGAAGCTAATGTTCCATACGATGAAGTTTTCGAATTAGAAGAAATAAATAATGATTTTGCAAATGCTGATGTAGCTTTTGTAATTGGAGCTAATGATGTGACAAATCCTGTAGCAAAAACTGATCCTCAAAGCCCAATTTATGGTATGCCTGTTTTAGATGTAGAAAAATGTAAATCAGTCTTATTTGTTAAAAGAAGCTTGTCCCCAGGCTATGCAGGCATTGACAATGATCTTTTTTATAAAGAAAATACCTTAATGTTATTTGCTGATGCCAAAAAGATGACCGAGGATATTACAAAAAATCTATAATTTTATTTACACAAGTTAATTATTTGCTCCTTTTTAATCTTTTTAGAATAATATTCCCATATGCCGTTAACAGAGTAAATTTGTTCTTTTGAACAATAAGTTTCTTTAGAATAAGAACCACCATTGATTTGCTGAAAATTTTTTGTATTAAAATTGTTATATATATTTAAAATTAGTATTGTAGATAACATAGTGTAATTAAATATTTTTTTTATCTTAAAATTATTTAAAAAAATTACTAATCCTAACAATATAAACCAATCAAAGTAAATTTCATAATAAAATGCATTTGATCTGAATAAAGTAATAAATTTTATCGCTAAGTATAAAATTATAAATATGTTTAAGTGATAGTATTCTTTAAATTTTTTAGATGCAATTGTAAGAGCAAAAACTGCCAAAATGATAAGACTATTTTTTTTGATTTCAAAAATTGACAATAATAATTCTTTTAAATTGTGTATTCCAAATAGTATAAACTCTTTTATCCAAAGAATAGTGTCATATGATTGATCTAATTTGATATCTCCTAGGTACCCTCTAATTTTTGAAATTTTAAAAAATACCCAAAAAGTTCTTTCTCCACCATTGGTAAAATTTATAACTAAATTGTAAATCACTAAAAAAGAGAGCAATAAAGTTAAATTAAAAAAAATCGATATGTTTTTATAGGAGTTTATTTCAATTAAACTAAAAAAACTTATTAGAAAAAAAAGATAAATAATTACAAGATAAGCAGTCGAGTGTAATTGTTCACTTCTTATAGAAATTAAAGAAATTATTAAAAAAGTAGAAATTAAGAAATAAAGCAGATCTCTCTTATTTTTTATTAAAAACTTAATATTTTTAATCAAACAAAAATTGAATTTTTTATAATGCAAAATAATAAGAAGCATCAGAGGTATGTAGAATATTATTTGAACTTTATTAATAATAGAAAGTATTATAAAAAAATTAAAAAAAAATATTTTCAAGTTTTGATACTTATTACTATCTACTAAACTCATTAAGATAAACATGGAGATTATCAACAGTAGCAAAGTTAATGGCTCAACTCTATATTGAGAGATATGTGTTAAAAATCCGTTAGATGTAATAAGAATAAATGTAAATAATATTAAATTTTTTGCACCAAATTTTTTAAAAATTTTGATTATGAATAAGGTAAGAACAGTATTTAAAAGTAAACCAAAAATCCTCGATTGAAAAATTAAAGATTGAGTTTTATTTTTAATATTATCTAAATTGTTAAAATCATTTATATCTGGTACTTGTAAAATATTTAATAGATCTATTACTTTTAAATAAAAAGAAAATAATAAGTAGGAAATATGACCTGGCTCATCATATTTTTCTTGTTCAATATTCGAGTAAATTAATAAAGAATTATATGTATTCCAAAATTCTTGATCATAATTTACATAAAAACTTTCGTAAGGATTTTGAATATTAAAAAAGAAAATTAAGCTAAAAAAAATTACTAAAAAATATGAAAGAAAAATCTCGTCTTTAAATAATTTATTAATCATTATTTTTGGTTGCGGGGGACGGATTTGAACCGCCGACCTTCAGGTTATGAGCCTGACGAGCTACCAGACTGCTCCACCCCGCGATATAATTAAATTCTGTTCTTAAGTTTATTTAATTTTTTTACTCTTTTAATATTTTCTTGGAGTATTCTTTTTTTTTTTTCAGAAGGTTTTTCATATGTGTTCTTAAGTTTAATAACTTTAAAAAACCCGTCACGCTGGAGTTTTCTTTTTAAAACTCTTAACGCTTGTTCGACATTATTATCTTTTACTTCTATTTTAATAACTACCTCCAAAAAAAAGCTTAGTTAGCACTTTTATAATTTTATGTCTATTTATTTTATTCATTTTTTAAATTTGTTTTTGTTTTTCCTTCAGTTTTTTTTCTCTTTTTATTCTTCTTTCAGCTTTTTCGATAGCTTCGATTAAATCTTTCTGAGTAAATAAATTGAGTGCAACAGGGTCTTTTGGTGACAAGTTGTTATAATTCCAATAACTTTTGTTTCTGATAGAAGTAACAGAGTTTTTTGTTATTCCAACCAATCTTGCAATTTGTGAATCTTTTAAAATATTATGTTGTTTTATAAGCCAAAGCGCAGAGTCAGGTTTATCTTGACGTTTTGAAAGAGGGATATATTTTTTTATTTTTTTTTCTGTATTTGAAATTTCAATATCAGAACCTTTTATCTCCAAAGGCCTATTTTTATCTTTTGAAGATAAGTCAATTTCTTCTCTAGAAAGCTGACCAGATATAATTGGGTTGTATGCTTTTATACCTTTTGCCACTTCTCCATCTGCAATACCTTGAATTTCGACTTCATGAAGCTTACAAAAATCTGCAATTTGTTTAAATGTTAAAGTTGTATTTTCAACAAGCCATACAGCAGTTGCCATTGGCATTAAGGGTGCATTAGACATTTAACTTTTTTTTTCTGATTTGAAATTTTGAAATTTTTTATTAAATTTACTTATTCTTCCTTTATCCATTAATTTTTGTTTACCACCTGTCCAAGCAGAATGAGATTTAGGATCGATTTCTAATTTAAGTAGATCACCTTCAGCTCCCCATGTTGACTTTGTTTCAAATTGAGTGCCATCAGTCATTTCAACTTTGATAGTATGATAGTTAGGATGTATTTTTTTTTTCATTCCGAGACTTATAGCAAAAGATTTTTTTAAAACAATTAAAAGTTAAGTAATTTTTCTTGAAATTTTGTATTTATATTTGGATTAGAGGCAATAACATTTATATTTTCAATATTATTAAGGTTTATATCATTGATTATTCCTCCAGCTTCTTTTACTAAAACAATGCCAGCAGCAATATCCCATATATTTATCTCTTTTTGAAAATATCCATCATACCTTCCTGCTGCAACGTAAGCTAAATCTAAAGCAGCACAGCCAGTTTTTCTATTTGGAAAATTAGGCTCAATTTTTAACTTGCCTCCAACTGCAAATAAACAATCTTGAAAGTTGTTCTTATTAGAAACTCTTATTCTTTGGTTATTGAAAAAGGCACCATTATCCTTTTCAGCAAAAAACATTTCATCTTTTATAGGATCATAAATTAAACCTGAAACAATTTCATTTTTCGATTTCAGAGCAATTGATATTGCAAAATGAGGAACGCCATGTAAAAAGTTTATGGTCCCATCTATTGGATCAATAATCCAAGTATTATCATTATCTTTATTATCTTCAACTCCTTTTTCTTCAGATATAAAAGAATAATTTGGTCTAGCTTTTTTTAATTCATCCATAATTATTTTTTCTACTTTAATATCGGCATTACTTACAAAATCTGCAGGACCTTTTTTAGAGACTTGTAATTTTTCAATTTCTCCAAAGTCTCTTATAAGAACTTTTGAAGCTTTATCACTAGCTTTAATCATTATATTTAAGTTTGCAGAAATTGAATTCATAAATTAAATTTTTTTTATATACTCGAGGTTTCGAGTATCAACTATCACTTCATCACCCGCTTCAATAAAAGGAGGTACTTGAATATTTAAGCCGTTACTCAAAACCGCTGGTTTGTATGATGATGAAACCGTTTGCCCTTTCAAAGCTGCATCAGTAGTTTCTATACTACATGTTACTTGATTTGGTAAATTAACTAAAATCGGTGACTCATTATAAAAACTTACTGATACTTCTAAGTTTTCAGTTAGCAATTTCCCTTTTTCACCTATAATTTCTTTTTTTATTTCAATTTGTTCAAATGATTTAGGATTCATAAAAAAATAGTTATTTTCATCTTTGTACAAAAAATTGTAATTTATTTCCTCTAACGAGGCTTTTTCAACAGTTTCACTTGATCTAAATCTTTCATTCAATTTCGTATTTTTATTTACACTTTTCATTTCAATTTGAGCAAATGCTCCACCCTTGCCAGGTTTTACATGTTGAGTTTTAAGAACTTGCCATAAATCATTTTTATGTTCCAAAAGCATTCCTACTCTAATTTCACTAGCATTAATTTTCATTTTAAAATTTTTATTGCATCTATTGGTTTTAATTTTTTATTATTCCAAATGTAGCCTGAAATAGCCAAAAAGTTTGCTTTATTCAATAAAAGTTTTTTATAATTGATTGAATTTATACCCCCTATAGCAACAATAGGAGTTTTTGTTAATTTTGATATCTTTTTTAATAAATTTAAATTTGCTTTGAATTTAGTTTTTTTTGTTTTCGAAGCATAGAATGCCCCAAAAGCCAAATAGTCAGCTTTATTTTTAATTGCTAATTTTGCAAGTTTAATTGAATTATGGCAAGTAATTCCAATTGTTTTTTTTTTGATAATTTCTCTTGCTTTGATGATATTCATATCTTTTTGACCTAAGTGGCACCCATCTGCATTAAGTTTTTTTGCAAGTAACACATCATCATTTATTAAAAATTTTGTCTGATATTTTTTGCAAATCTTTTTAATTCTTTTTCCAATTACTAATTTTTTTTTAAAAGATAGTTTTTTAAGTCTTAGTTGAAAGAAACTCACTTTTTTCGATTTTAAGATTTCAATTAAATCATTATAAAAAGATATTGTTATTTTATTTGGTGAAATAAGGTAAATAAATTTTTTTTTATTAATTATCAATTTCTCTTGACCATTTGCCTTGTGCTGCTAACGTGTTCATTTTTGCTCGATGATCAAATATTTTTTGAGTACCCTCAATATCTTTAATATTTTTTGACCAAAATTTAAGGGCACTTTGTTGAAGTGCTCGTCCATAAGAATAACTCATAATAAAATTCGTATTATTAATTTTATTAATTAAATTTAGATTTTCAGTTGCTTCTATTTCAGATTGCCCACCAGACAAAAAAGCAATCCCTGGTACTTCTGATGGAACAGAACTTTTTAGACATTTTAAGGTCAATTCTGCAACCTCTTTGCTTGTAATTTTATCTTTAGATTTATTTCCAGCCAAAATCATATTAGGCTTCAATATTATTCCTTTTAAATCAACTTTGTGCAGGATAAGCTCTTCAAAACATTTTTGTATTACTTCAGAAGTTTTTTGATAACAATCATTAGCTGAATGATCTCCATCCATTAATATCTCTGGTTCAACAATGGGAACCATATTGCACTCTTGAACTAATGCTGAATATCTAGCTAGAGCATGTGCGTTTGAATGTATTGACAACTTGCTTGGGTAATCTTTTGATATAGTATAAACACCTCTCCATTTTGTAAACTTTGCCCCAAGATTATAGTATTCTTTTAATCTCTCTCTAAGCCCATCTAGACCTTCAGTAATTTTTTCTTCAGGTGAACCTGCTAAAACTTTTGCACCAGTATCAACTTTTATACCTGGGTGGGATCCTAAACTTGAAATTAATTCTGGAATTTTATTTTTCTTTGAAGAAATCTGTTTAATTGTTTCATCGTATAAAATAACACCACCTATACAATTAGTCATGCTTGAGGAACTAAAAAGAGTTTCTCTAAACAATAACCTGTTTTCTGCTGTTGATGGAACATTGACACTATCTAATCTTTTTGTCATTGTTCCCGTGCTCTCATCTGCAGCTAAAATACCTTTTCCATTTCCTAAAATTTCAAGAGCTATATTATTTAATTTGGTCATATTAATTTAAAGCTTTTATACCAGGAAGTTCTTTTCCTTCAAGATATTCTAAAAATGCTCCACCTGCAGTAGAAACAAAATTAAAACTATCAACTGCTTTAATTTGGTTTAAAACTGCAATCGTATCTCCACCTCCTGCAATAGAATAAATTAATTTAGCTTTATTCATTTTAACAATTTTTTTTGCAATCTCAAAACTTCCGTAAGCAAATTCTGGATTTTCAAAATAACCTGCAGGGCCATTCCATAAAATTGTTGCACTATTTTCAATAATCTTTTTAATTTTGTCTATAGTTTTTGGTCCAATATCTAGAATTAAATCATCATTTGTAATTTCATTAAGTTCTTTTATCTGAGGTTTATCTGATGTACTTTTTCCTACAACAACATCTACAGGATAAATAATTGAGCATGAGTGTGTTTTTATAATTCTAAAAATTTCAGCAATTATAGACTCGCAATTATTTTCTTTTATAGATTTTCCAATAGGACTACCCATATAATTTAGAATATTGTTAGCCATCCCACCTACAATAATTATATTATTAAATTTAGGTATCAAATTTTTAATTATACCTATTTTTGTAGAAATTTTAGATCCCCCAATAATACAAGTGATTGGTTTTTTGATTTCACTCGTAACTTTTTTTAATGCATTTATTTCTGTTTCTAATTGAATCCCTGCATAAGATGGTAAAAATTTCGTTATCTCACTTACAGAAGCATGGGCTCTATGTGAGCACGAAAATGCATCATTAACGAATATGTCAGCAAGTTTTGCTAGATGTTTAGAAAAATTCGTGTCATTTTTTTCCTCTTCATCATAGAATCTAATATTTTCCAAAATTACCACACGGTCTGTTGTGTCTTTAAACAACTCCTCTTTTTTAAGATTAAAAATATTTTCTTGAATAAGTCTTACTTTTTGAGTTATTTTTTTTTCTAAACTTTCACAGATTGGTTTTAATGAAAGTTCTTTATTTACTTTTCCTTTTGGTCTCCCTACATGTGAAATAATTAAAATTTTAGATTTTTTTTCAATTAAGAAGTTAATTATTGGTAGTATTTTAACAATTCTTGTTTGGTCTGTAATTATTCCGTTTCTAAGGGGGACATTTAAATCCAATCTTAACAAAATTATTTTTTCATTCAGATTTTCATGATCTTTAATATATTTCATTAAGAAATTTTATGAAGATATTCAGCTATGTCACACATCCTATTGGAAAAGCCCCATTCGTTATCATACCACGCAGAAATTTTACCCATATTTTTTCCAACTACATTAGTTAAAGTTGTATCAACTATTGATGAAGCAGGATTATGATTAAAATCGATAGATACCAGTTTTTCTTGAGTTACCTCAAGAACATTTATTTTTTGTTTTTTACTAAAATTTTGAAATGCTAAATTAATACTTTCAATACTCAAATCTTTTTTTGTACAAAAAACCAGTTCAACCAAAGAAACATTTGGAGTTGGAACTCTCATAGCAACACCTTCTAATTTCCCCTTTAGAGATGGTATGATTTCACCAATAGCTTTTGATGCTCCTGTTGAAGTTGGAACTATAGATTGGCTAGCAGATCTCGCCCTTCTTGGATCTTTATGAGAATTGTCTAAAATTCTTTGATCGCTTGTAAAAGCATGAATTGTTGTCATAAAGCCTTTTTCAATTTCAAAATTTTCATTTAAAACGTTAGCAATAGGTGCAAGACAATTGGTTGTACAAGATGCTGCAGAAATAATTCTGTCATTTTTTTTTAGAACATTTTCATTGACACCAAACACAATTGTTTGGTCAGCATTTTTACATGGTGCCGAAACAATAACCTTTTTTGCGCCGTTATTTAAATGCGGTAACAACTTATCTTTAGAGTTAAATTTTCCAGTGCATTCAAAAACATAATCGACATCAAATTTTTTCCAGTTAATGTTATTTAAATTTGTTTCTTGACTAAAGGAAATTTTGTTTTTGTTAATGATCAAATGATTTTCATCAAAGTTAACTTCAGCATTAAATTTTCCATGAATAGAATCATATTTTAAAAGTGACGAACATGCTTGAGCACTTGTTCTATTGTTAATATGTTTTATCTCCAAATTTTTATTATTATTCTCAATGATAGCACGAACTATCATTCGTCCTATTCTACCCATCCCATTGATACCAACTTTTATCTTCATAATTTATCTTTAATCTTTTTAATTATGCTTTCCTCATTCAAATTGAAGTGGTTATATATTTCTTTATAGGGAGCACTTTTACCAAAATTATCAATTCCAAAATTTAGTCCATACATACCAGTATATTTTTTCCAATAATTTGTCTCTGATGCTTCTATAGACACCACTAGTTCTGTCTCGGTTAAAATATTGTTTCTATATTCTTTACTTTGTTTATCAAATAATTCCTGACAAGGCATTGAAACAACTTTAGAATAAATACCTTCTGTGGCTAATTTATGACTAATTTCACAAGACAAACTGGTTTCAGATCCAGATGAAATAATCGTAACTTTTATATCTTCTCCTGTTCTCAAAACTTCATATGCTCCAGCTAATGATTCATTTTTTGAAGAATTTTTAACTCTTATAGGGTTTAGACTTTGTCTCGTTAAAGAAAGTACACTTGGAGAATCTTTACTTTCTAACGCTATTTGCCAGCATTCAAAAGTTTCTATTAAGTCTGCTGGTCTAAATACATTTAAGTTTGGAATTGATCTCAGACTCGTTAATTGTTCAATCGGTTGATGCGTAGGACCATCTTCTCCTAAACCGATGGAGTCATGAGTAAAAACATAAATTACCCTTTGCTTCATCATAGCAGCTAGTCTAATTGATGGTTTGCAATAATCACTAAATATTAAAAAAGTCCCACCATAAGGAATTAAATCACTATGTAATGCTATACCGTTCATTATTCCACACATAGCATGCTCTCTTACTCCATAATGAATATAGTTTCCTGAAAAATTATCGGGTTTTATTATTTTGTGATTTTTTGTTTTGGTATTATTTGAACCTGCTAAGTCAGCCGAACCTCCAATAAGATTTGGTAATTTAGAAGCAATATCCAAAAACATTTCAGACGATTTTCTAGTTGCAATTGGTTTTGAATTTTCGAGGTAATTAGCTTTTATTTTTTCAATTGAATTATTCAGTGATTTGAATGTTTTACTATTAGTAATAATTTTTTTATATTTATTTTCATGTTTTTTAGCTTTTTTGTAAGCTTCGTCTCCAATTTCTCTCCACTCTTTGAGTAAATCCTTTGGAATTTGAAAAGCCTCATAACCCCATTTCAGTTTTCTTCTTACTAATTTTATTTCATCTTCACCCAAAGGACTTCCATGAGATGATGCTTTTCCACTTTTATTTGGTGACCCATAACCAATTACTGTTTTGCAAGAAATAGCAATAGGTTTTTTTGATTTTTGAGCTTTTTTAAGAGCTTTAGATATTTCTTTAAAGTTATGACCATTAATTTTTAAATAATCCCACCCATAACTCTTAAATCTATTTTCATGATTATCTGAAACTGCCAAATTTGTAGGACCATCAATGGATATAGAATTATTATCAAATAGTAAAATAAGATTTTTGAGTTTTAAATGACCCGCAAGACTTAAAGCTTCGTGACTTATTCCTTCCATCAAACATCCATCACCAGCTAACACATAAGTTTTATGATTAATTTTATTTTTTCCAATTTTTTTTTTTAAAATTTCTTCTGATATTGCAAAGCCGACTGCATTTGATATTCCCTGACCTAAAGGACCAGTGGTAGTTTCTATTCCAGTATTAGGATGATATTCTGGATGTCCAGCACAAATAGAGTTAAGTTGTCTAAAATTTTTAATGTCATCTAAAGAAACACTTTTATATCCTGTTAAATACAGAAGTGAATAAAGCAACATTGATCCATGACCTGCAGAAAGAACAAATCTATCTCTGTTTATCCAACTAGGATTTTTCGGATTAAAATTTAAGAAATCTTTAAAAAGAACGGTTGCTACATCAGCCATTCCCATAGGCATCCCAGGGTGCCCTGAATTAGCTTTTTGAACCGCATCTATGGACAAAAATCTAATGCAATTAGCTAATTCTTTATATTGTTTGCTCAAAAAATTATCCTGTCTAGACTAAGAAGATTCTATTTAATAATATAATCATATATATATGAATTCTGTGATCGAAAAAGAAAAAAGATTGAATTTTGCGTTAACAAAATTAAAAAATTTAAATCTTAAAAACCCAGATATAAAAAAAAACATTGAAAATTTAAATATTCAGAAAAATCAATTAGAAATTGAAAAACAAGAATTAGAAGAAAAATATAAAAGTTTAGTGGATGATTACAATAATTTAAGTAAAAAATTAGATGAATTTCAAAATCAAGAAAAAATTGAGCAAAAAAAACAATTAGAATTTTCAGAAAAAATTGATGAATTAAATCAAGAAACAGATACTTTACTAGATGAGATAGATAAATGGCAAACGTGAGCATTAAATTTAATGGTAAAGAATTCTTGTTGTCTTGCGAAGATGGACAAGAGGAACACTTAGAGGAGTTGTTAATTCAAATTAATAAAAAATTTAACCATTTAAAAAATGATTTAGGAAATTTAGGAGAAAATAAATTACTATTAATTACAGCAGTTAAAGTTATGGATGAATACTATGAAACTAAAAAAAAGGTTGAGCATAAAAAAGATGAATTAAAGAATCTTTCTAAGAAATTTAGAGAATTAAAGTCTTTGGTTTATGAATATCGAGATAAAAAAGAACAAGAAATTAGTCAGTTAAATGAAGGCCAACATAAACTAAAAGACGAAATAGAAAAGAATCAAAAAACTTACGAAAAATTAATTGATGAAGCAGCTGATGAAATTTCAAATTTTGTTGAAAAGGCAAATTTAGAAAATTTATCTTAAAAAATCATTGTGATTAAATCCCAAATTAGAAAAAAAATATTACAAATTAGAAAACAAAATAATTCAAGAAATTTAGAAATTAATTTTAAAAACATCTTAAAAATATTAAAAAAAGAAAAAATAACTGAAAAAATTGTTGGTGGATATTATCCTTATAATTATGAGGCAAATGGAATTAAAATTTTAGAGAAATTAGAAAAACAAAATTTTCTTATAACATTACCCAAGATAAGAAAAAATTCTCAAATGGACTTTTTTCATTGGTCTACAAATGATCCTCTATCGATAAATCAATATGGAATTCCTGAACCAATCTCAAATAAAATAAGATATCCTAATATTTTATTGGTTCCCCTAGTTGCTTTTGATGAACATTTAAATAGAGTTGGATATGGAGGAGGATTTTACGATAGATATATAAAAAAAAATAAGAAAAATAAAAAGATAATAACTATTGGATTAGCTTATTCTTTTCAAAAAGTTAATAAAATACCAATTAATAAGTATGACATTAAATTAGATTTTATAGTTACAGAAAAAAAAAATTAAAATGAAAATATTATTTTTGGGAGATGTTGTTGGAATTTCGGGTTGTTCAAAGATAATGAACAACCTTCTTAATCAAATAAAACTTAATAAAATCAATTTTGTGATTGTGAATGCTGAAAATGCTGATGAGACAGGAGTAGGGTTGACTAAAGAAATTTGCGAAGATTTTTATAGATGTGGAGTTGATGTGATTACCACAGGTAATCATGTTTGGGATCAAAAAGATATAATGAATTTTATTGATAATGAAAATCGATTGCTAAGACCGAAAAATTTATTTGAACCAGCACCTGGTAGAGGTTTTGAAATTTATACTACTTCTGACAATACAAAAATTGGTGTACTTAATTTAATGGGTAATGTTTTTATGAAAAAATGTGATGATGTTTTTGAGACTTCAAAAAAATTTATGGAAAAATATAAATTAAAAGAAGACTATGATTTTTTAATAGTTGATTTTCATGGAGAAATCACAAGTGAAAAAAATGCTATAGGACATTATTTTGATGGTAAGGCCACGTTGGTAGTTGGTACTCATACACATGTACCAACTAATGACGCGAGAATTTTAAGTAATGGAACAGCTTACCAGACAGATGCTGGTATGTGCGGTGATTATGATTCAGTTATTGGGATGAATAAAAATAATTCATTAAATAGATTTATGAAAAAAGACTCTGTAAAACATTTTCCAGCGAAAGGAGAAGCTACTTTAAGCGGTGTAATTGTTGATTGTGATATAAAAACTGGATTAGCAAACAAAATAGACAGCTATATTTTTGGAGGTCAGTTAAGCAAAACTTAGCAAACTTATGGCAGGACATTCTCATTGGGCAGGTATAAAACATAAAAAAGGTAAAGCTGATAAACAGAGATCAAAAATTTTTTCAAAATTATCTAAAGAAATAACTGTAGCAGCAAAGCTGGGCGATAGAGAGCCAGATATGAACCCAAGACTAAGATCTGCAATTCAAGCTGCAAGGTCTGCAAATATGCCTAAAGAGAATATTGAAAGAGCAATAGATAAATCCTCTATTAGCACTGAATCAAATTTTGAAAATTTGAGATATGAAGGCTTTGGTCCTGATAAAGTTGCGGTCATTGTAGAAGCATTAACAGATAATAAAAATAGAACCGCCTCTAACATTAGAACTATCTTTCAAAAAGCAGGTGGTAGTCTTGGCACTCAGGGATCTGCTGCACATAATTTTAATCAATTAGGTATTATTAAAATTGACAAAAAAGAGATTTCTGATGAAAATATTTTTGAATTAGCTATTGAAGCTGGTGCCGATGAATGTGTATCAAATAATGATTTTCATGAGATACAGTGTCCAATGAATGATATTTATAATGTTAAAAAACAATTAGAAAAAAAAATTAGTAATTTTATATCAACAGATATTGAGTGGCGTCCATTTAATAGTATAAAAATTTCTAAAGAAAAACGTGATATCTTAATTAATTTTTTTGAAACTTTAGAGGAAGATGACGATGTACAAAATATTTATTCGAATGTTGAATTTGCAAAGTAAAATATGTTAATTATTGGTATAGACCCTGGCATATCTGGATCAATTTGTTTTTTTGAAAATGGTAAGATTCTTGATGTTATTGAAATGCCAACTATGACAGACGGGAAAAAAAATAAAAGACAGGCTAATGGTTCTCAAATTTATAATGAAATAATAAAAAGAATTAATAAAACTGAAGAACAAAATGTTAGGGTAATTATTGAACAAGTGTCTGCAATGCCTGGTCAAGGAGTTACAAGCATGTTTAACTTTGGACAATCTTTTGGAATTTTAAAAGGCATATGTTCTGCAATGCAATTACCTATGTATTTTGTTAGGCCAGCTAAATGGAAAAAATATTTTGGTCTAATAAATTCAGAAAAGGATGCTAGTAGGACAAAGGCAATAGAAATGTTTCCATATTTTTCGTCTCAACTTTCAAAAAAAAAAGACTCAAACAAAGCAGATGCAATATTAATTGCTAGTTTTTATCATGAAACTTATAAATTTGAGGATTAATTTAATAAACTTAAGACAAATTCATGACACAATTAAGTGTGAGAAGGCCATATGGAAGCTGATATTTCATCTCAAGCAGTAGGTTTAGCATCAAGTGCTGATTTTTCTTTATTAAATTTATTCATTCGTGCAGACATTATAGTTAAATCAGTAATCATTTTATTGATTGCTTGTTCAATTTATTCATGGGCAGTAATTATAGAAAAATTGAGACTATTTAAAAAAATAAATTTATCTACAGAAGAGTTTGAAACAAAGTTTTGGAACTCAAAATCTGCAGAGTCATTTTATAATAATCTTCCCGCAAATACAGAAGATCCGATGGCTTTAGTTTTTAAAGATGCAATGCAAAATTTATTGAAAAGAAAATCAAAAACCGATTTACATGATAGAATGACAACAATGCTGGAGACAGGAATTGAAAAACAAATGTCCAAAATAAGTAAAGGCTATACTTTTTTAGCAACAGTTGGTTCAACCGCTCCCTTTATTGGTTTATTTGGAACGGTTTGGGGAATAATGAATTCATTTCAATCTATTGCAATTTCAAGAAATACTAGTTTAGCAATAGTAGCTCCAGGTATTGCTGAAGCTCTTTTCGCAACAGCATTGGGATTGTTGGCTGCAATACCAGCAGTTATTGCTTATAATAAATTTAATAATGACTCAATTTTGTATTCAAGAAAATTAGAAAATTTCTCAAAAAGATTTTTAACAATAATTTAAAATGGCTTTTAAATTAAATCGTTCATCAAAAGAACCAATGAGCGAAATAAATGTTACACCGTTTGTTGATGTAATGTTAGTTCTTTTAATAATCTTTATGGTTACTGCTCCCTTATTAACTGTCGGAGTACAAGTAGATTTACCAGAAAGTTCTGCAGACTCTCTTCCCGAAGAAGCTGAACCTCTTACTTTATCAATTAACTCTAAAGGAGAAATCTTTATACAAGAATCAAAAGTAGAATATGAAAAAATTATTGCAAAAGTTTTAGCTGTTTCAAAAAATAGAACAGATACAAGAATTTATGTACGTGGTGATAAAACAATTAATTATGGAAGAGTACTAGAAATCATGGGTCTATTATCGGGCTCAGGTTTTACCAAAGTAGCTCTCATATCAGAGCCGTACAAAGAAAGGTAAGTAGAAGTGAATAGAAGTATAATAATCTCTTCTGTTTTACACTTAGTATTAATTATGATTACAGCAATGAGCTTACCATTTCTTGCAAAAAAACCGATTGATCTTCCCCCGATTGTATCAGTTGAGTTAATACAAATTACAGATAAGACAAATATTCCATTTGCTCCAAAAGCAAAAAAAACTTTAGAAAAAATTAAAGAAAAAGAGAAAAAACTAGTTTCTGAGCAAGCACCACCAAAAAAAGTTAAAAAAATTAAACCAGACTCCATACCAATGCCAGATGATAAGGTAAAAAAAATTGAAAAAATTAAAGAGGATAAACAGAATCCAGAAAAAGTTGATAATGAAATTAAGCAAGTATCTGAATTTGAGAAAGAAGAGTTATTTGACCCTAATAATATTGCAGCCCTAATTGATAAATCCAAAGTTGAATCTTCAGAAACAAATAATAAAACTAATAAAGTGACTCAAGATCAGCAAAAAAATATACAAAATGCTGGTTTATCTTTAAGCGAAGAGGATGCTTTAAAAGCTCAAATATTTGGATGTTGGAGTATCCCTTTAGGTTTACCATATAATGAAAACTTATTAGTCAGAATCAAACTTGAATTAAATCCTGATGGTACTGTTTTGCAGTCAGAAATATTAGATCACGCCAGAATGAATAAGCCTGGTCAGGGATTTTATAAAGTTTTGGCAGAGAGTGCCTTAAGAGCTATTAAATTGTGTCAGCCACTTAGGGTGCCTACTACAGGTTATGAAAGATGGAGAGAATTACAGCTAAATTTTGATGCAAGAGAGATGCTAGAAGGGTAGTATACTATAATGATAAGAATTTTTTTAATTATTTTATTTATTATTACACCAATCAGAGCTTTTGCTTTGATTGAAGTTGATATTACGAGGGGAAATTTAAATCCACTTCCAATAGCAGTATCCCCTTTATCAATAGATGAAAACTCAAGAAAGAATTTTGAAAAAATTCTTAAAAAAAAAAATATAGGTTCAGAAATTTCTATAGTTGTCGAAAGAAATTTAAAAACTTCAGGTCTTTTTAATCCTCTTAGTAAAGATGCTTTTCTTCAAGAGCCAGATATTGCAAATCTTAAACCAAGATTTGAAGACTGGAATTTAATAAAAGCTCAAGCTTTAATTACAGGAAAAGTTAATTTTGTTGACGATAAGTTAAGAGTTGAATTTAGGTTATGGGATGTTCTTGCTGGAAAAGAAATGATGGCTTTAGCTTTCACTACAGTCCCAAACAATTGGAGGAGAGTGGGCCACATTATAACAGATAAAGTTTATGAACGCTTAACTGGTGAAAAAGGTTATTTTGACACTAGAGTAATTTATGTAGCTGAAGAGGGTCCAAAAACTAGAAGAATAAAAAAATTAGCAATAATGGATCAAGATGGTGAAAATAATAAATTTTTAACTTTAGGTAATGAACTCGTTTTAACACCAAGGTTTAATCCAACAAGTCAAATGGTTACTTATTTATCTTACTTTAGAAACCTTCCTAGAGTTTATTTATTAGATATTGAAACTGGAGTGCAAGAGGTTGTTGGAGACTTTCCTGGAATGACATTTGCACCAAGATTTTCTCCAGATGGAAAAAAAATTATAATGAGTTTTGCAAAAGATGGAAATTCAGATATATATACCATGGATTTAGAAAACAGAATTGTTGAAAAAATTACAAATCACCCTTCAATAGACACTTCACCATCATATTCACCTGATGGAAAATACATTTGTTTTAATTCTGATAGAAGCGGTTATCAACAAATTTATATTATGAAAAAAGATGGCAGTAATGTAAAAAGAATTTCTTTTGGTAGAGGATTGTATGGAACACCAGTTTGGTCTCCTAGAGGAGATTTAATTGCATTTACTAAACTCCATAAAGGAAAATTTTATATTGGAGTTATGAGAACAGATGGAAGTGGCGAAAGATTATTAACTGAAAATTTTTATCAAGAAGCACCCTCATGGTCTCCTAACGGAAGGGTTTTAATTTTTTATAGAGAAACTAAAACTAACGATAAGGGAGAAGGTTTTTCAGCTAAATTATGGTCAATTGATTTAACAGGGTATAATGAGAGGCTTGTAAATACCCCAACAGATGCATCAGACCCATCATGGTCATCTTTATTAAGTAATTAAACACTATTATCTTGATTTTTTAACTTGAAACATCTAATTAGTTGTGAAAAAGTTAAGAATAAGAAATATTGATCAAGGAGCAATAATGAAATTAAACAAAATTCTAAAAAACGCTTTTTTAATAACAGTTGCGTGTTTAGCACTATCTGCTTGTGCAACATCAAAGAAATCAACAGGACAAATGCAAGGTGATGTTTATACTGGAACAGATACAGTAGAATACTTAGCATCAGGAGTTCCTGATCGAGTTTTCTTTGCAACAAATGAGTCAGTTTTAACTACAGCTTCAAGAGAGACGCTAAGAAAGCAAGCAGCTTGGTTAAGAAAGAATTCTAAAATTAATATAGTTCTTGAAGGACACGCTGATGAAAGAGGCACAAGAGAATATAACTTGGCCTTAGGTGAAAGAAGAGCGAACGCTGCAAAAGACTATTTAATGACTTACGGAATTTCTTCAGACAGAATATCAGTTTTGAGTTATGGTAAAGAAAGACCTGTGGACTCAGGATCAAATCCTTTAGCTTGGTCAAAAAATAGAAGATCAGTTTCAGTTAAAGCAAATTAATTATTATATTTTAAAGACCCTTATTTATTAAATGAATAAGGGTCTTTTTTTTGCCATTATTTTAATCATAACCTGAGTTATGACTTTTCATTTAAAGAAGTTAATTGTTAAAATTGTTTTAATAATAAATTTTTTTTTATTAATTTGCTCATTTTCATTTGCTGATAATCATAATATTTATGAAACCTTGGAACAAATTCAAAAAGATATTAAAACTTTAGAAAAAGCAGTTTATTCTAGTTCTGTTCAACTAAATGAAGTAAACAATAATAACTTATCTTCAAGTTCTAATGGCAATTCAGAAGATGTTTTAACAAGACATTTATTAAAACTTTCTGAAATAGAAAATCAGTTTCAACAACTTACCAATAAGTTTGAGGAAATAAATTTTAAATTAGACAAACTATCAAATAGAATGTCGAAAGTTCAAGCTGATAATCAAATAAGATTTCAAGATTTAGAAAACGCACTATCATCAGGTGAAGTAAATAAGAAAATTGTTAAAAAAGAAAAAGATGATGAAGTTTTACCAGGTAGCTCTCAACCTCAGGATTTGGGATCTGTATCTTATAAGGATACTTCTTCAAATGAAACTTCACAACAAACTCAATCTATTGATACTACTGGTACAGTTGTAACTGAAACTTTCCAATCAGAGGAAAAAATACTTCCAAATGATTCTCCAGATAAACAATATGAATTTGCGACAAGCTTTTTAAAAGTTGGAGATTATGCTACCGCAGAAAGAGCATTTAGAGAATTTGTGTTGACCAATCCTGAACATAGTTTAGCTGGAAACGCTCAATATTGGTATGCAGAAACATTTAGAATTAGACAACTTTATACTGATGCAGCATCAGCATATTTAGAGGGTTATCAAAAATATCCAAAAGGTGAAAAAGCTCCTATAAATTTATTAAAGCTTGGTGTATCTATGATTCAGATTGGAGAAAAAGATCAAGGTTGTAAAATGATTAATGGTGTTGAAAAACAATATCCAAAAGCAAAACAATCTGTAATTCAAAAAGCTAAATATGAATCTCAAAAATTTGAGTGTAAAAAACAAAATTCCTAAACTTTTAAAAAATAAGTTAAATAATAAAAAGATACAGCAAATTTACAAAAAGTTTGAAAATTCTCTTAACATAAAACAAAATTTTATTGTTGCAGTTTCCGGAGGACCTGACAGTCTAGCTTTAGCTTTTTTAGCTAAGATTTATGCATTTAAGAGAAAACTTCAGCCTAAATTTTTTATAGTTGACCATAAGCTGAGACCAGAATCTACAAAAGAGGCAAAATTAGTTAAAAAAGTATTAAATTTTTTTTTTATTGATATTGAGATATTAACTTGGAAAGGGAAAAAACCTCAAAATAATGTTCAGTCTGTTGCTAGACAAAAAAGATACGAATTATTGTTTGCTCAATGTGAAAAATTTAAAATAAATAATATTTTACTTGGACATCATAGAGATGATTTATTTGAAAATTTTTTCATCAGAATGCTTAGAGGAAGTGGATTAAGAGGGTTAGTATCATTAGATAAAAAAAGTGAAATTTATGATAAGAATTTACTCAGACCCTTATTAGATCAAAAAAAAGAAGATCTATTATTTTTATCAAAGAAAGTATTTAACTTTTATATAGAAGATCCGACAAACAAAGATCAAAAATATTTAAGAATTAAAGTTAGAAAATTAATTGAAGATCTTCAAGAAAATGGATTGGATAAAAGAAAATTTCTTAAAACAATTCAAAATTTGAAGTACTCAAACAATGTCGTAAAATTTTATATAAGTCAAAACTTAAAAAAGAATACCTTTTTTTCGAAAAATGAGAATAAGTTCTTATTAAATATGAATTTTTTTAAACAACCTTATGAAATTGTTTTTAGATCATTATCAGAATTGCTAAAATTTATTGGCCAAAAATATTACTCTGCTAGAGGTAAAAAATTAGATAGAATTATAGAAAATATTCAAAATGATAAATTTTCTAAAGTAACTTTAGGTGGATGTATCATTAAAAGGGTTGATCAAACGGTAATTATTTCAAAAGAACAATAATTACTGCGACATTTACCTAAATTGCCACTTGTTTAATTTATAATAATTCTTATTTTAGAGTCATGAATATGAAAAATATAGCTATGTGGGCAATAATAGTTTTTTTAACTATTGGTCTATACAATATGTTCAAGGGTCCTCAATCAAATACTAGAGGGGGAACCCAAGTTATATTTTCCGAATTTTTAAAATCAGTTGATAACGGAGAAGTGTTAAAAGTAGAAATTCAGGGAAACAATATAAAAGGAGTTTATTCAAATGGAAATAGTTTTACTACTTATTCTCCAAACGATCCAAACTTAATTGAAAAACTTTCAAATAAAGGGGTGAGCATATCTGCAGCTCCAATTGAAGAAAAGATGCCATCTTTATTTGGGGTATTACTTTCATGGTTTCCTATGTTGTTGCTAATTGCAGTTTGGATTTTCTTTATGAGACAAATGCAAGGAGGCAAAGGTGGTGCCATGGGCTTTGGAAGATCAAAAGCTAAAATGATGAACGAGCTCAAAGGCAAAGTAACTTTTAATGATGTTGCTGGTGTGGAAGAGGCTAAAGAAGAAGTAGAGGAAATAGTCGAATTTTTAAAAGACCCAAAAAAATTTAGTAGACTTGGAGGAAAAATACCAAGAGGAGCTTTGTTAGTCGGGCCTCCAGGAACAGGTAAAACATTGTTAGCACGAGCTATAGCCGGAGAGGCCGCAGTTCCATTTTTCACAATTTCTGGTTCTGACTTTGTTGAAATGTTTGTAGGAGTAGGTGCTTCAAGAGTTAGAGATATGTTTGAACAAGGTAAAAAAAATTCTCCCTGCATAATTTTTATTGATGAAATCGATGCAGTTGGAAGAAGTAGAGGTGCAGGTTTAGGTGGAGGAAATGATGAAAGAGAGCAAACTCTTAATCAGTTACTTGTAGAGATGGATGGTTTCGATACAAATGAGGGTGTTATAATAATTGCAGCAACTAATAGACCTGACGTTTTAGATCCCGCTTTATTAAGACCAGGACGATTTGATAGACAGGTGGTCGTTTCAAATCCAGATATTATTGGTAGAGAAAAAATCCTAAAAGTTCATGTTAAAAAAATTAAAATGGCTCCAGATGTAAATTTAAGAACAGTTGCCAGAGGTACACCAGGATTTTCTGGCGCTGATCTAGCAAATTTAGTGAATGAAGCAGCATTGTTAGCTGCAAGAAAGAATAAAAGAATTGTTACTTTAATTGAATTTGAAGATGCTAAAGATAAAGTAATGATGGGATCTGAGAGAAGATCAATGGTAATGACAGAAGAAGAAAAAACATTAACTGCTTACCATGAGGCAGGGCATGCTATTGTAACTATTAACGAGGATGCTGCGTATCCGATACACAAGGCTACTATCATACCAAGAGGTAGAGCGTTAGGAATGGTTATGCAATTACCTGAAAGAGATGAGCTTTCTCAGACAAGAGAGCAACTACACGCTCAATTAGCTATAGCTATGGGAGGTAGAGTAGCAGAAGAAATAATATTTGGTGATGAAAAAGTTACTACAGGAGCTGCTAGTGATATTGAACAAGCCACTAAAAGAGCTAGAGCAATGGTTATGAGGGCTGGATTAAGTAAAGAACTTGGACCTGTTGCGTACGGAGAAAATGAAGAAGAGGTTTTTTTAGGTAGATCAGTCGCTAGACAACAAAATATGTCTGAAGAAACAGCAAAAAAAGTAGATTCAGAAATAAGAAAAATCGTAGACAAAGGTTATGAAAGAGCAAGAAAAATATTAACAGATAAGATAGATGATTTACATAAGTTGGCAAAAGCACTTTTGACTTATGAAACCTTATCAGGTGAAGAAATAGAAAACCTTATCAACAAAAACGTATATCCAGTAGACAAACAAGATTTAAAAGTTGAAGACGATAAAGGTTCCGCTTTAAGTGCCATGGGGCTTAAACCAAAAATTGTTCATTAATATTAATGTCCAGATATTACACAAGAGCGTGTAATTTCTTTTATGGAAGTGTATCAAAAAGTTTAGTAAAAAAAAAAAAATCCCTTCCTTTAAATGGTAATCAGCAAATTTCTTTTGATCATATTGAATTAATTTCAAGAAAATCAAAAAAAAAAATACCTATTAATAAACTAAACAAGTTATCACAATCATTAAAAAAACAGATAAATCTTGATATTAAAAAAATCACATCAAAAAAAAAAAATTTTGCCAACCTTAATTTTCTTAAGTTGCCTAACATTATGGGTGTACTAAATCTTACACCAGATAGTTTTTCTGACGGTGGAATATTTAATAAAAAAAGTAAAGGAATTAAACATGCTAATCAAATGTTTATATCTGGAGCGAATATTGTAGATGTTGGAGGTGAGTCGACAAGACCGGGCTCTAAGGGAGTAAACACAAAGTTGGAATGGGAAAGAATAAATAAAACTTTAAAGTCTTTATGTAAAAAAATTCCTGTTTCTTTAGATACAAGAAAATCAGAAATTATGGAAAAAGGTATTAAATATGGTGTCAAAATTATAAATGATATCTCAGGACTTAATTATGACCCTTTAACTATAAATATTTTAAATAAATATAAAATACCATTTATTATTCAGCATTCCCAGGGAGCTCCAGAAAATATGCAAAATAACCCGAAGTATGAGAATGTGCTGTTAGATGTTTATGATTTTTTTTATGAAAAAATTCAGTTTTTGAGATCAATTGGTATTAATCATAATAATATAATAATAGATCCAGGTATAGGTTTTGGAAAAAATTTGAAACATAATATGAATTTGATTAACAATATTTCTATTTTTCATTCACTTGGTTTTCCTATACTTGTTGGCAACTCAAAAAAAAAATTTATAAAAGAAATATCTAAAAAAAATGATACAAAAACTAGAACAGGTGGAACTGTTGCCTCATCCATATATTTGATGATGCAAGGAGTACAAATTTTAAGAATTCATGATGTTAATGAAATACTACAAGGAATAAAAGTTTTTAAAGAATTAATTAAAGATTAATGGCAAAAAAATATTTTGGTACAGATGGAATAAGAGGAGCTGTTAGTAGTAAATACATTAATGGTGATATGTTTTTTAAATTTGGCTTAGCTTCGGGAACATATTTTAAAACACAAAAAAAAAAGAAACAAACAGCAATTATCGCTAAAGATACAAGATTGTCTGGTTATACATTAGAGCCAGCACTAGTCTCGGGATTAACATCGGCTGGAATGCATGTTTACACATTAGGACCTTTGCCAACTAATGGTTTAGCAATGCTTACAAAATCTATGAAAGCTAATATGGGTATTATGATCACTGCATCCCATAATTCTCACTATGATAATGGGTTAAAACTATTTGGTCCTGATGGAATGAAATTGTCAGATAAAATAGAAAAAAAAATTGAAAAATTAATAGATAAAAAAATTTATAAAAATCTATCAAAACCTGAAAACTTGGGAAGAGTAAAAAGACTAGAAAGTGGTACTAAAAATTATGTAAAAATTTTAAAAAAAAATTTTACAAAAGATTTTAATCTTCGAGGTTTAAGAATTGTAATTGATTGTGCGAATGGAGCAGGATACAAAGCAGGTCCAGAATTATTAAGATCTTTGGGAGCAAAAGTATTTTCAATCGGGGTAGATCCTAATGGTTTGAATATCAATAAATATTGTGGTTCAACTTTTCCTAACAACATTAGAAATGCAGTAAAGAAGCATAAGGCAAATTTAGGTATCTCCCTTGATGGTGATGCTGATAGAATTATTATGTGTGATGAGATGAGCAATATAATTGATGGTGATCAAATAATTGCTGCTTTAGCCAAAAGGTGGAAAAATAAAAAAATGTTAAGAGGTGGTGTGGTTGGCACTTTAATGTCAAATTATGGTTTGGAAAATTTTTTTAAAAATGAAAAAATTAAATTTATTCGATCAAATGTAGGTGATAGGTACGTGAAAGAAAAAATGCAAAAATATAATTTTAATTTAGGGGGAGAGCAATCTGGACATATTATCCTTGGTAAATTTGCTACTACAGGAGATGGGTTATTAGTTGCTTTAGAAGTGTTGTTTGCCATTCGAAAAGGGAGAAAAGCTAGTGAATTTTTTAATACCTTTAAAAAAACTCCACAGATTTTAAAAAATATTAATGTAAAGGAAAGATCTATCATTAATAAACCTGTGGTAAAAAAATCAATAAAAATTGCAGAAAAATTAATGAAAGGATCAGGAAGAATATTAGTTAGAAAATCTGGCACAGAGTCAAAGATAAGAGTTATGGGTGAGAGTGAAAATAAAAATCTTCTCAACAAATGTATCAACATTATCTTAAAAAAAATTAAATAAATTGAAAATAAAATCAAAAATTTTAATAATTGCCGGATCAGATTCATCTGGTGGAGCAGGGATTCAAGCAGATATTAAAACTGTTACAGCATTAGGTTCGTATGCCATGACAGCAATAACTGCAGTAACATCTCAAAATACGAAAGGAGTAAAATCAATAATCTCTATAGCTCCTAAAGAGATTTCAAATCAAATTATTTATACTTCAAAAGATATAAAACCAAATGCAATTAAAATTGGAATGTTGCATTCTGTGAGGGTAATAGATTCCGTTGTCAGATCTTTAGATAAAATTAATGTTAAAAAAATAGTGCTCGATCCAGTAATGGTTGCAAAAGGTGGAACTAAATTAATTGATGATAAGGCAGTAAAATTACTAAAATCTAAATTGATGAAAAAAGTTACTTTAATTACTCCAAATATTCCTGAGGCTGAAATTTTAACTCAAACTAAAATTACAACTAAGGAAGATATGATTTTTGCAGCAAACAAATTATTAGAATTTGGAGCAAAAAATGTTTTGATAAAAGGTGGTCATTTAAAATTTAAATTTGTTCAAGATATATTTGTTAATAAATCTGAAATAAAAATATTCAATAACAAAAGATATGAAACAAAAAATACTCACGGTACAGGTTGTACATTGTCTAGTGCTATAACTACTTTTTTATCATGTGGAAAACCTATTAAGAAAGCTTGTGAGCTTGGAATTAAGTATGTAAATTCTGCAATAAAGACAAACCCAAAATATGGAAAAGGTCACGGTCCTATAAATCATCTCAACTCAATGAAACTAGATAGAAAATTTAATTAATGAAAAATATAGTTGTTGTGGGCTCTCAATGGGGAGACGAAGGAAAAGGTAAAATTGTAGATTGGCTTTCTGAACAAGCTGATGTTGTTATTAGATTTCAAGGTGGTCACAATGCTGGTCATACTTTAGTAATTGATGGAATAACATACAAACTCCGATTACTTCCATCTGGAATAGTGAGAAAAAATAAGATTTCTATAATTGGAAATGGAGTGGTTGTTGATCCCTGGGCATTACTTGAGGAAATCGAGGAAATAAAATCAAAAGGCGTACAAGTAGATATTGATAATTTTATTATTTCTGAGTCTGCAAATTTAATACTCCCATTCCATAGAGAAATGGATGAATTAAGAGAAGACGCAGCTGGAAAAGGAAAAATTGGAACAACTAGAAGAGGTATAGGGCCAGCTTATGAGGATAAAGTAGGAAGAAGATCAATAAGAGTAATGGATTTAAGATCAGAAAACAATCTTGATAAAAGACTAGAGTCAGTTTTATCACACCATAATGCAATTAGAAAAGGTCTAGGAAAAAAGGTTTTTGAAAAAGATAAATTAAAAAAAGATTTATTGAAAATTGCTCCAGCAATTTTAAAATTCTCTCAACCTGTTTGGTTAAAGATTGATCAATTTAAAAAACAAAAAAAGAAAATACTATTTGAAGGAGCCCAAGGTATTTTATTAGATGTAGATCATGGAACTTATCCGTTTGTTACTTCTTCTAATACAGTTGCTTCTAGTGCCGCAACTGGAACTGGCTGTGGATTAAATACTATAAATTATGTATTAGGAATTACTAAAGCATATACAACAAGAGTGGGTGAAGGACCTTTCCCCACTGAGCTAAATGACGACATTGGTCAACAGCTTGGAACCAGAGGTAAGGAATTTGGAACAGTTACAAGCCGTAAAAGAAGGTGTGGTTGGTTTGATGGAGTTTTAGTAAGACAAACTATTAAAATTTCAGGAATTGATGGAATTGCACTCACAAAACTTGATGTTCTAGATGAATTAGATGAAATTAAAATGTGTGTTGAATACGATTTGAATGGGGAGAAAATTGACTATTTACCAGCTTCTGTAGAAGATCAGTTAAAGATTAAACCTATTTATAAAACTTTTCTTGGCTGGAAAACACCAACTAATGGAATTAAAAATATTGAAAATCTTCCTGAAAATGCAAAAAATTATATTTATGCAATTGAAAAGTTTATTGAAACTAAAATATCAAGCATATCCACTAGTCCTGAACGAGATGATACAATATTGATTGAAAATCCTTTTGAAGTTTAATTTACAGGCAATAAATTTTTAGACTTAGCTAGAAGCAACATATGTTTTTGAAGTTTCTCGAAAGCTTTATTTTCAATTTGTCTTACTCTTTCACGACTGATTTTATATTTTTTACTTAAATCTTCGAGTGTTGTTGGGTTATCATTTAGCCTTCGTGAATATAAAATTTCTCTTTCTCTTTCATTTAAAACTTTAATTGAGTTTTTAAGTAAATCTTTTCTCTGTTCCATTTCTTCTTGGTGTGAAAATTTCAGGTCATGATCTAATTCTTTGTCTACTAACCAGTCTTGCCATTCATCACCATCCTCACCAACTGGCGCATTGAGTGAAAATTCTTTTCCAGCCAATCTTCGATTCATTGAAACAACTTCATCTTTATTAACATCGAGTTTATTGGCTATTTCATTTACATGTTCATTTTTTAAATCACCTTCTGATTGAGGTGCAATTTGGTTTTTTAATTTTTTTAAATTAAAAAATAATTTTTTTTGAGCACTAGTTGTCCCAATTTTTACTAAGCTCCATGATCTTAAAATATACTCTTGTATTGATGCCCTTATCCACCACATAGCATAAGTAGCTAATCTGAATCCTTTCTCTGGCTCAAATTTTTTAACTGCTTGCATTAAACCTACGTTACCTTCAGATATCATTTCATTAACTGGCAAACCATAACCTTTATAACCCATTGCTATTTTTGCAACTAATCTTAGATGGCTAGTCACTAATTTTTCAGCAGCCTTTACGTTTCCATTAGTTTTCCAATTTTTAGCAAGCATATACTCTTCCTCAGCATCTAGCATAGGAAATTTTTTTATTTGTTCTAGGTACGTAGAAAGCCCACCCTCATTACCAAGGATTGGAAGATTGTTATTTAAAGTACTATTCATAGGGATTTATCTAATTAATATTTTATTTTTTTCAATATTTTATTTACTCGAATTTCTTAGTATTTTTAAAATTATTTCAAGTTCATGTGGCAAAATTGAGTTAAAAATCATTTCTTCGTTTTTTTTAGGATGAATAAAACCAATAGTTTTAGCATGTAGAAACTGCCTATTCAGATTAACAATATTTTTTTCTAAACAAGGATCAATATTTTTAATTTTTTTAAATTTTTTTTTATATTTATCATCACCTACAATACTGTTTCCCAAATAATTCATGTGCACTCTAATTTGATGAGTTCTTCCAGTTTCTAATCTGCACTCTAATAAACTTAAGGTTGGAATATTTTTATTCTCAAAAATTTCTATTGTTTTATAATTGGTAATTGCTTTTTTCCCTTTTGTATTACTCACCTCCATCATTTGTCTATTTTTAGAACTTCTTGTAATTAGAGTTTCAATTTTTCCTTTTGACGGTCTTAGCTTTCCCCAGATTAATAATTGATAAATCCTTGTAATAGAATGTTTACTAAACTGAGCTGAAAGATTTTCATGAGCTTGATTATTTTTTGCAATTACAACTAAACCAGATGTATTTTTATCTATCCTATGAACTATTCCTGGTCTTAACTCATCTCCGATATTTGATAAAGAATTTTTATCATAATTCATTAAAGCATTAACAATTGTGTTGTCAAAATTACCTGCACCAGGATGCATAACAATTCCCGCAGGTTTATTTAAAATAATTAAATCTTCATCTTCATAATTGATATCCAATTTATATTTGTAAGGTTTTAGAGAAGTTTTTTTTGGTTCAGGTATTGTTAATTCTAAAATGTCACCAATCAAGACTTTTTTTGAAGGGTCTTCTAAAATTTTTTCATTTAATTTTAATTTTTTACTCAAAATCAAATTTTTGATTCTAGTTCTACTGATTTCATTTTCTTTTTTGTTGATAAAAACATCTACACGAAGGTTTTTATCTATATCTTTAACAATCAAATTTATTTTTTTTTCCATAAAATGTTATATTAATATCATATGCGCTTGTAGCTCAACTGGATAGAGCGCCTGACTTCGGATCAGGAGGTTCTGGGTTCGACTCCTAGCAGGCGCACCATTATTCACCCATATTTATTAAAGTCCCCTTAATACGAGCTTTTAAAAAAGAAAAATAAAATAAACAAATTCCAAAAGTTAAATAAACAAGGTTTAAAAAGTAAGCTTGTTTTAAATTCTCATAATCAACTAAACCATTTAATAAAATATTTCTTGTTTCATCAAAAATATAAACTAATGGCAAACCTTTAGCTACCATTTGAAAGAAATTTGGCAAAATTTCTATTGGATAATATATGCAACCTAAAGGAGCCAATAAAAAGAGAGATGACCAAGCAATATTTTCAAATGAAGGACCAAATCTTATAAGTCCAGCACTTACAAACAAACCTAATGTTATTCCGAAAATGTATAAACTTAAGAATAATAAAAGCAAAGGAAAACCCAAATTTAAGATTGAAACACCAAACAAGGGTGCTGTTAAAATAATTGCTGGCACTAGCCCAATCAATGTCCTTATTAAAGCTGTAAAAATTAAAGCAACAATTATTTCTTTGAGTTTTAAGGGAGCTATAAATAAATTTGTAAAATTTCTACTCCATATTTCCTCTAAAAATAACATATTAAAACTTATACTCGATCTAAAAAGAATATCGTAAAGGATTGCACATGTGAGAATAACTCCAAGAGTATTATTATAATAATCACTATAAATTGAAAAAAACTTTGAAATAAAACCCCAAAGAATTATTTGTATTGTAGGCCAATAAATAAGGTCTAAAATTCTTGGTAACGAACTTTTAATCAGAAAAAAGTGCCTTAAAAAAAGGCCATACATTTTATTTAGGTTCATGCTCTTCTCTTGTTAATTTTAAAAAAACTTCTTCTAAGTTTTTTCTGCCATGTTTTTTAATCAATGCCTTAGGACTGTCTTGATCAATTATAGTTCCATTTTTCATCATTAGAACAGAAGAACACAATCTTTCTACTTCAGTCATGTTGTGTGAAGCAAGCAAAATTGAAGATTTTTTTTCTTTTTGATAATTCTCTAAAAAACTTCTAACAAAATCCCCAGTTTCAGGATCTAAAGACGCAGTTGGTTCATCAAGCAGTAATACTGTTGGATCATTAATTATTGATTTAGCAAGACTCACCCTATTTTTTTGACCAGAAGAAAGCTCACCGGTAATTTTATAAATTATTTCCTCAAGTCTTAATTTATCAACAAGATATTCAATTTTCGAACTTAAATTCTTAACATCATAAAGTCTACCATATACTTCTAGATTTTGTTTAACTGTTAGCTTTTTTGGTAACTCAATATATGGAGAGATAAAATTTAAAGTATTTAATAAATCAACTCTTTTAGTTTCTATTTCATATCCGTTTATTAACACTTTTCCTTTTGTAGGCTTTAATAATCCTAAGATCATTCCTATAGTAGTAGTTTTTCCACAGCCATTTGGACCAAGAATTCCAAGTATTTCATTTTTGTAAATTTTAAAAGAAATATTTTTTACAGCCTCTTTTTTATTATAAAATTTAGACAACTCGATTACTTCAAGTGGAGTATTCATTAAAATTTCGAAGCTCTTTTTAATCTATCATTTATAGTTTTACCCAAACCTTTGTTTGGAATTTTACTAACAGCAATAGATTTATATTTTTTTTTTTTAATTTTTCTCAAAGTACTATATAAATTTTTTGCAGCTTCTTTAAGATCACCATTTTTAGATAAAAAATAAAAATTTGGTTTGTTTTGTTTAATTTTTTTAATTGATAAATAAGCTTCTTTTTTATTAGTGTTTTTTACATTTAGCCTAATCGGTATTCCAGGTGAATAATGAATCTTTAATTGACCAGGAGAAGAAACTTTTGAAGAATTATTGCTTATAATAATTTTTTTTTTTAAAATTTTTTGAATAGCTGAAATTTCAAGTCCTCCTAATCTTAATATTTTTGGTTTATTTCTAATATCTATTATAGTTGACTCAATACCTATTGATGACTTTCCACCATCAAGTACATATTTTACTTTTTTTCCAAAATCATCTTTTACATCATTAGAACTTACAGCACTTACTTTTGAAGATGGGTTAGCGCTTGGAGCTGCTAAAGGAAAATCAAGTTTTTTTAATAAATTTCTAGTAACAGAATGTTTTGGAAATCTTACAGCTAATGTATTTTTCTTGTTAGTTACAATTTTAGAGATTTTTGAATTTTTTTTTAAATCCAGAATAAATGTGATAGGTCCTGGACAAAATACTCTATAGAGTTTAAGAAAATCGTTATTGAAGTTACAGTCCTTTTTTAAAATTTGATTGTTTAAATAGTGGACTATAAGAGGATTGTTCTTAGGTCTTTTTTTAATTTTGTATATTTTTTTACAAGCTTCATCGGAGTAAGCATTTCCTGCAAGACCATAAACAGTTTCAGTAGGTATGGCCACACACTCGCTTTTTTTTAGGAGTTTTTGAGCTTTTTTAATATTTGCAAGATTAATTTTCATGTATTATCTGAGAGTATTATATGAAAGATAAAAATTTACCAAATGATTATAATTCTTTATCTCTTGAAGAATTAACCAAAGAGGCCAATAAGATGATTGAAGATTTAGAAAATCAAAAAAATTTAGAAAATTCTATAGAAAACTATCAAGGTTTAATAAAACTTAATAACATCATTGAAAAAAAATTTCAAAAAGATGTTAAGAATATTAACGAAAAAACAAAAGAATATATCTTAAAAATTACCTCTAAAAGAAATGCAAAAAAAACTAAATAAGATTGCCAAAGATACAAGTTTTTTTTTAAAAAGATTTATTAAAAAACAGAAAAAATCTGAATTAATTATACCGATGAAATATGGTTTATTCCCAGGAGGAAAAAAAATTAGATCAAAAATATTGATTGATATTGGGTCAATATTTAAAATTAATTATAAATCATTAATTATTTTAGGTGCAGCAGTTGAATGTATACATGCTTATTCATTAATACATGATGATTTACCTTGTATGGATAATGACACAATTAGGAGAGGGAAGCCATCAACTCATATTAAATTTGGAGAGTCTACAGCGGTACTGGCTGGTAATTCACTCTTAACCATGGCTTTTGAAATTTTAAGTCATAAGGATTTAAATCTTTCTGAAAAAACAAAGATTAATCTGATTAACAAGATTTCTGAAAGCTCAGGACATCTTGGTATAGCTGGAGGACAATATTTAGACTTAAGCTTTGAACATAAAAAAATTTCCAAAAAAAGAATTGTTGAAATGGAAATTAAAAAAACAGGAAAACTTTTTAGTTTTTGTTGTGTAGCACCATTAATTATTAAAAAAAGATCTAAACAAGAAATTAATAAATTTGAAAATATTGGTGCAGATATTGGATTACTATTCCAAGTAGCAGATGATTTGATTGATAATAAAGGAAGTTTATTAGTTGCAGGAAAGAAAACTGGAAAAGACAAAATTAAAGGAAAAGCAACTCTAATTAGTTTACTAGGATACGAAAATACTATTAAGTATGGTAATAAGTTAATTTTAAAGATAAAAAATAAGATTAAAAAATATGGGTCAGGATCAAAAAACTTGTCTGAAACATTAGAATATATTTTAAATAGAAAGAAATGATAAAAACATACGAATATCTGGATAAAATTAATTTTCCATCAGATTTAAAAAAAATATCAGAATCAAAACTTCAAAAGGTAGCTGATGAATTAAGAGAAGAAATGATCGATGCAGTATCAGTAACTGGTGGTCATTTAGGTGCAAGTCTTGGTGTAGTTGAGCTTACTGTTGCCCTTCATTATATATTTAATACACCTAATGATAAATTAATTTGGGATGTGGGCCATCAATGTTATCCTCATAAAATTTTAACAGGAAGAAAGGATAAAATTAGAACTCTTAGACAAGGTGGAGGTCTTTCGGGTTTTACAAAAAGACAAGAAAGTGAATATGATCCTTTTGGTGCTGCACATAGTTCAACTTCAATTTCTTCAGCTTTAGGAATAGCTGAAGCTAATAAGCTTTCAAATAAATCAGATAATGTAATAGCGGTTATAGGAGATGGAGCTATCAGTGCGGGCATGGCTTATGAAGCAATGAACAACGCAGGTGCTTCCAAAACTAAAATGATTGTAATTTTAAATGATAACGATATGTCAATTGCCAGACCTGTAGGTGCAATGGGGACATACTTAGCTAAAATTTTTTCAGGTAAAATTTATTTTAGTCTAAGAGAAACTATTAAACTAATTACATCTGCATTTTCAAAAAGATTTAGTGCAAAAGCTGGTAAAGCTGAAGATTTACTTAGGTCTGCTGTAACAGGTGGAACTTTGTTCAGTTCCCTGGGTTTTTACTATATTGGGCCTATAGATGGGCATGATTTAAGTTCTTTATTGCCAATTTTAAGAAATGCAAGAGACTCAAAACATGAGGGTCCAATTTTAATTCACATCAAAACGAAAAAAGGTAAGGGTTATTCATTTGCTGAAAAAGCTAAAGATAATTATCATGGAGTTACGAAATTTAATGTTGAGACTGGAGAGCAGTCTAAAAGCTTAAGTAAACTTCCATCATATACCAAAGTATTTGCTAATACTTTGGTTCAACATGCTAAAAAAGACAGTAAAATTGTTGCTATCACTGCAGCGATGCCAGATGGTACTGGCCTTGATATTTTCCGTAAAGAATTTCCAAATAGAACTTTTGATGTTGGAATTGCTGAGCAACATGCTGTTACATTTGCAGCTGGTCTAGCTACCGAAAACTTTAAACCTTACGCAGCAATTTATTCAACATTTTTACAAAGAGCTTATGACCAAGTAGTTCATGATGTAGCGATTCAAAGTTTACCTGTAAGATTTGCAATCGATAGAGCTGGATTAGTTGGTGCTGATGGACCAACACATGCAGGAAGTTTTGATACAACATATTTGTCAACATTACCAAACTTTGTTGTAATGGCTGCTAGTGACGAAGCCGAACTAGTTAGAATGATTAATACTTCAACAGAAATAAATGATCAACCTTGCGCATTTAGATACCCAAGAGGCTCCGGACTGGGATCAGTTTTGCCAAATATAAATGAAAAGATTGAAATTGGTAAATCTAAAATAATCCAAGAGGGAAATAAATTGGCTATTTTAAATTTTGGGGCAAGGCTTAACGAAACATTAAAGGCAGCTGAAAACTTAAAAAAAAAAGGAATTAACATAACAATTGTAGATGCAAGATTTGCGAAGCCCTTAGATGAAAATTTAATTTGGCAATTAGCTACTACTCATGAAGCAATTATGACTATTGAGGAGGGTTCTATAGGAGGTTTTGGTTCGCATGTAGTAAATTTTTTATCCAAAAAAGGGTTGATGGATAATAATTTAAAGTTTAGATCTATGATACTTCCAGATTTTTTTATAGATCAAGACACTCCAGACAATATGTATAAAATTGCAAATTTAGATTCAGGCTCTATTGAAGAAAAAGTATTAGATGTTTTAAATTCAAATATTATTTTGCAAAAACAAAAATAGTTTATTTAACCACACTGTGCTTTATTCATTAGGTAATGATCTAATAAAACACATGAAAGCATAGCTTCACCTACTGGAACTGCTCTAATACCTACACAAGGATCATGTCTACCAGTTACAGATATTGAGGTATTTTTTCCAAATTTATTTATTGTTTTTCTGCTTTTTAAAATTGAAGATGTTGGTTTTACAGCAAAAGAAATAATTATTTCTTGCCCAGAAGAGATACCGCCAAGTATTCCACCTGCGTTGTTTGAACTAAATTTCGCTTTTTTATTTTTTTGTGAAATTTCATCTGAATTTTCTTCACCAGATAATTGAGCAGAATTCATACCTGATCCGATATTTACTCCTTTAACTGCGTTTATACTCATCATTGCAGAAGCAATATCAGAGTCTAATTTTGAATAAATAGGCGCACCTAAACCTGCAGGAACTCCATTTGCTCTTACTTCAATTACTGCTCCACAGGAAGATCCTGATTTCCTAATACTTAATAAATATTTTTCCCATATTTTTAACATTGTTTTATCTGGGCAAAAAAACGGATTTTTATAAATTATCTTATCATTCCATTTAGTAGTATCACATCCAAGAATACCAAGCTGAGTAACTGCAGCAGAAATCTTAAATTTTTTACCTAATTTTTTTTCTAAAACTTTTTTTGCGACAGCACCCGCAGCGACTCTTGCAGCTGTCTCTCTTGCGGAAGATCGCCCTCCACCTCTATAATCTCTAATTCCATATTTTTTAAAATAAGTAAAGTCAGCATGTCCAGGTCTAAATTTATCTTTAATATTTTTGTAATCCTTTGACCTCATATCCTCATTGTAAATTATTAATGATATTGGTGTACCAGTCGTCTTACCTTCAAATACCCCAGATAAAATCTGAACCTTATCACTCTCTTTTCTTTGGGTTGTGAATTTCGATTGACCTGGTTTTCTTTTATCTAATTCTTTTTGAATATCTTGTTCTTTTAGCTCAATTAATGGGGGACAACCATCAATTATACAACCAATAGCTGGCCCATGAGACTCTCCCCATGTAGTGAAACGAAAAAACTTTCCAAAAGTATTAAATGACATTATCTTTATTGTATAGATTATTTTGTTTAAATTATGAATCAAAAAAACTCATTAGGGCTGAATAAATGCTTTTTAGATCTTGATGATCCATTTAAATTATTTGAAAAATGGTTTGATGAGGCTAAAAAGAAAGAGATTAATGATCCCAACGCTTTAGCCTTAGGAACAGCTAGCAAGACTGGCGTCCCATCTGTAAGAATGGTTCTTCTAAAAGGTTTTGATAAAAATGGATTTGTTTTTTATACGAATTTGAATAGCCAAAAAGGAAATGAATTAAAAGATAATCCAAATGCAACAATGTGTTTTCATTGGAAAAGTTTATTAAGGCAGATAAGAATTGTTGGCACTTTAAAGTTAGTAGACGATAAAACAGCAGACGACTATTATAATACTAGAGCCTACGAAAGTAGAATAGGAGCATGGGCATCTAAACAAAGTAGTATTTTGAAAAGTAGAGATGAGCTTGTTAATTCTTTGGAAAGTTTTAAAAAGAAATACAATAACAAAGACAAAGTTCCAAGGCCTATCCACTGGTCTGGTTGGAATTTAAAACCATCAAGTATTGAATTTTGGTTAGATGGAGATGACAGAATACATGAAAGACTAAAATATTCTTTGGATGAAAATGATAATTGGATTAAAAATCTTTTAAGTCCTTAAAAATTTCTTGATAAACTAAATGAGGTTAAATTTTCAAGAATATTTTTTTCCTCACAATCACTAAAAACAGATAATGAGTTTGAAGCTAAATTAATATAGTGTTGAGCTTTTTGATAACAAGCTTTGATTATGTTATATTTTTTAATTAAAATTAAAGTATAATCTAAATCTTTTTCATCTCTATCATTTTTTAAAAAAGCATCTTTAAGTTTTTCTTTTTCTTGATTATTTGCATTTTGAAATAATAAAATAATGGGAAGTGTAACCTTACCTTCATAAAAGTCTTTACCAATTTTTTTTCCAAATAATTTTAAATCAGAATTATAATCTAGTGTATCGTCAGCAATTTGAAAAGTTAAGCCAAGATTTCTACCGTAAAACTCTAAAGCCTCTTTTTCTTTCATTTTCATATCTGATAAAATTGCTCCAACTTTTGTGGCAGCTGCAAATAATTCAGCAGTCTTAGAGGATATAATTTTAAGATATGTTTCCTCCAACATGTCAACTTCACCTTGATGCTGAAGTTGTAATACTTCTCCTTGAGCTATTTTTGAGGATGTTGATGATAGTAACTTTAGTACTTCCAAATTTCCATCTTCAACCATCATTTCAAAACATCTGCTTAGTAAATAATCTCCAACCAACACAGATGAGTGATTATCCCAAATTTTGTTTATTGTTTTTTTTCCTCTTCTTATAGACCCATTATCTATAACATCATCGTGCATTAGAGTTGCAGAATGAATTAATTCAACACAGGCTGCTAAATTAATATCTCTGGTGCCTTTTGAATAACCACACATTTTTGCAGAACCTAAAGTTAGCAAAGCTCTTAATCTTTTACCACCGGTATCAAGATGATATTCAGTCATCTTTTGAACCAAATCAACGTCACTTGATAATTTTAGTTTAATTTTTTCTTCAACTAATAACAATTTATTCTCAACTGAGTTTTTTAGTTGAAAATAAGAATTATTAATTTGGTTTTTGAGCTGTACTACAGTTCCCATATATGTGAACAAACTAGTATAATAAGTTTATATTTATTACTTATCAATTGACGCACCTAAATCTTCAATTATAAGGTGTCTTTATATTCAATTAAAAGTTCTATAAAGATTAAAAATGTTCTCTTTTTTTAAAAAGAAAAAAATTATTCCACATATAAAATTAAGTGGGGTTATTGGAAACGTTGGAAAGTTTAAACAAGGAATAGATTTTTCAGGTCAAGAAGAGATCATCGCTAAAGCTTTTGCATTAAAAAAAGCACCATGTGTTGCAATTACCATAAATTCTCCAGGTGGATCTCCGGTTCAATCTCATTTAATTTATAGCTTTATTAGACAACAGGCAAAAAAAAATAAAAAAAAGGTTATTGTTTTTGCTGAAGATGTTGCTGCATCAGGTGGATATTTAATTGCATGCTCCGGTGATGAAATTTATGCTAATTCCAGTTCAATCATTGGTTCTATTGGTGTTATATATTCTTCTTTTGGCTTTACTGAATTAATAAAAAAGATTGGAGTTGAAAGAAGGGTTCATACAGCTGGTAAAAACAAAAGTACTTTAGATCCATTCCTTGATGAAAAAAAAGAGGATATAGAAAGATTAAAAAATATTCAGTTAGATTTGCATAAAGATTTTATTGATGTTGTGGAAAAAAGCAGAGGCTCGAAACTAAAAAAATCAGAGGTAGAACTTTTTTCAGGAGAATTTTGGTCAGGTAGCAAGGCAAAAGATCTTGGATTAATAGATAATATTGGAGATGCCAATCAAATTTTGAGAGAAAAATACGGAGAAGATGTGGTAATTAAAAAATTCGAAAAATCAAAAAGTTGGTTAAGTAAAAAATTATCATCATCAAATGATCATGTAGACCAGTTGGCAAATATACTGGACGAAAAATCTGTCTGGCAAAGATATGGTCTCTAAAAAAATTAAAAAAAAACAAAAGTTTCAAACTTTTCAAGATACGATACTAAACTTACAAAAATTTTGGAGTAAGCATGGTTGTATAATTTTGCAACCATACGATATGGAGGTTGGAGCGGGAACTTTCCATCCAGCAACTACCTTAAGATCTCTTGGACCAAAACCGTGGAAAGCAGCATACGTACAACCATCGAGAAGACCTACGGATGGAAGGTATGGAAATAATCCTAATAGGCTTCAACATTACTATCAATTTCAAGTTATTATAAAACCCTCACCTTCAAATATTAAAAAACTATATTTAAATAGTTTATCAGTAATTGGCATTGATCATAAAAATCATGATATTAGATTTGTTGAAGACGATTGGGAGAGTCCAACTTTAGGAGCTGCTGGTCTTGGTTGGGAAGTATGGTGTGATGGAATGGAAATAACTCAATTTACATATTTTCAACAAATGGCTGGTTTTGAATGTAAACCAGTTTCAGTAGAAATAACATATGGTTTAGAAAGAATTTGCATGTTCACACAAGAAAAAAAGAATGTTTATGATTTAATTTGGAATAATGAAAATGTTAAATATCGAGAAGTATTTCATCAATCTGAGAGAGAATTTTCTGCATATAATTTTGAATATGCCAATACAGAAAATCTTTTTAAGATATTTAATATATTTGAAAGCGAGGCGAAATCATTAGTAGAAAAAAAAGTTTCTTTACCAGCTTACGATCAATGTTTAAAAGCAAGTCATGTATTTAATATACTAGATGCTAGAGGAGCAATTAGTGTTGCTCAAAGAGCAGAATATATTGGTAGAATAAGAGAAATTACAAAATTAGTTGCTTCAATCTGGATTGATACCCAAGTTTAAAATGGCAGAATTTTTTTTAGAGTTATTTAGTGAAGAAATTCCAGCAGGGCTTCAAAAAAATTTGCGTGAAAAACTCTTAGAAGAATTTCAAAATTTTTTTTTAGAAAAATCTATAAAATCAAAAAAAAGTTTTTCACTCTCCACACCTAATAGATTAATCATAGTTTTTGAAAGTTTAGACAAACAAATAAAAATATTGTCTAAAGAAATAAAAGGTCCAAAAACCAGTGCTCCTGATCAAGCATTGGAAGGTTTTATGAGAACAAATAAAATTGAAAAAAAAGATCTATTTAAAAATAAAACTGAAAAAGGTGAATTTTATTTTTATAAAACAGAATCTAAATCATTAAAAACAAAAGACTTATTGATGGAGTTTGTTCCAAAGTTACTTGAAAACTATCAATGGAAAAAGTCAATGAAATGGGGAGAATATGATCTTAAATGGGGAAGACCTTTAAAATCGATTTTGTCTGTATTTGATAAGAAAGTAATTAATTTTACATTCCATCATATATCCTCTTCAAATTCAACTTATATAGATAAAGATTTTGAGGAAAAAAAAAAGAATTTTATAAATTTTAAATCTTATGAAAGTTATTTCAAAAAACAAGGCACACTTGTTGATCAATTTAAAAGGAAGGAACTGATAGAGAGAGAATTTACAAAAATACTTAGTAAAAAAAAATTAGTGATTAAAGATAATCCCATATTACTTAATGAAGTAATAGATTTAGTAGATAATCCCAATATTTTAGTGTGCAATTTTGATAAAAAATTCTTATCTATTCCAAAAGAAATTTTAACTTTAACGATGCAATCTCATCAAAAATATTTCCCAACTTTTGACAATAAAGGTGAAATTACAAATGAATTTTTGATTGTAGCAAATAAAAAAGATCAAAAGGGATTGATAAAGATTGGAAATGAGAGAGTTGTTGAGGCTAGACTGAGTGATGCAGAATTTTTTTGGAATAAAGATAAAACTCAAAACTTAGTTAAAAAAGTCTCTGAATTAAAATCAATGAGTTTTTTTAAAGGATTGGGAACATATTTTGACAAAGTTCAACGAATGAGAAAATTAGGTGGAATGATTTCAGATGAATTATTAATTAGTAAAGAAAAAGTAGAATTGTCAGCATCAATCTCCAAAACAGATTTAACATCTGATTTAGTTGGAGAGTTTCCTGAGCTTCAAGGTATTATGGGGGGATATTTTTCAATACACCAAGGATTTGATAAAGACATTTCATTAGCAATAACAGAACAATATTTACCGATTGGCCTAGATTCTAAAACTCCTAAAAAACCTTTTAGTGTTGCATTGTCTGTTACAGATAAAATTGACACCTTAGTTGGTTTTTTTGGAATCAACGAAAAACCTACAAGCTCAAAAGACCCTTTTGCACTAAGAAGAATTGCACTTGGTATTATTAGGACAATAATTGAAAATAAAAGGAACTTAAAAGTAAATGATCTACTCAGTTATTCTTCAAGTCTATATCAAGATCAAGGACATAATTTTACTAATCATGACACCCAAAAGGAATTACATATTTTTTTAAAAGATAGGTTTAGATATTATATGAAAGAAAAACAAATTAGATTTGATATAGCTGATGCTACAATTTCAACTTTCTCACTCAATAAATTATTTTCATCTTTTGAAAAAGCGAATAGTTTAAATAAGATCATTAATAATCAAATTGGGCATGATATTACTTCAAGTTACAAAAGAGCATCAAATATTTTAGATAGTGAATTAAATAACAATGAAATTGATATAGCTAATACAACTGATCCTGGTATTTTTAAAACTGATTTTGAGAAAAACTTATATAAAAAGATTAATGAGATTAAAAAGTATTATTCAAATATCAATAATGATGAAAACTATGAGCAATCATTATCAATTTTAGCAAGTGCTAAAAAAGAGATTTTTGAGTTTTTCGACAACGTTAAAGTGAATGAGGAAAATGAAACTTTAAGAAAAAACAGATTGGAACTTATCAATATGTTATGTAAAACATTTCAAAATTTTATAAATTTTCAGTTATTAAAAACAAATAATGAATAAACTAATTTTAAATTTTAAGTCCAAAGATTCAAAAAAAATTAAAAATCCTAAAAATTTTTTAGGTGGAAAAGGTGCCAACTTATCAGAAATGGGAAAAATGGGGTTACCTGTACCACCAGGTTTTACGATTTCAACAAAAGTTTGTGAAATTTTTTATAAAGATAAAAAAAAATTAAGTTTAAAATTAGTTAATCAAATTAAAAAAGAATTAAAAGTTATTGAAAAAGATGTTTCAAAAAAATTTGGAGATCTAAAAAATCCCCTTTTATTATCTGTTAGGTCTGGTGCTAGAGTTTCAATGCCTGGAATGATGGATACGATTCTTAATCTTGGGCTTAATGATAAAACTGTAATTGCTTTAGCAAATAAAACTTTAAATGGCAGATTTGCCAAAGATAGTTATAGAAGATTTATACAAATGTATGGAAATGTCGTGTTGGGAGTAGAAAGTTATCATTTCGAGGAATTAATAGAGAATTATAAGCTAACAAAGGGAGTTTTGTTAGATACTGATTTAAATGAAGATGATTGGGATGGTTTAATTAAAGATTTTAAAAATGTTGTTAAAGAAAAAACTAAGAAAGATTTTCCACAAGATGTTAATCAACAATTACTTGGTGCGATAAGTGCCGTATTTCTTTCTTGGGAAAGTAATAGAGCAAAAGTTTATAGAAAATTAAATCAAATACCTTCTGAATGGGGAACTGCAGTCAATGTTCAATCTATGGTATTTGGAAATATGGGTGATGATTGTGCGACAGGTGTAGTTTTTACAAGAAATCCTTCAGATGGTTCTAATGATATTTATGGAGAGTATTTAATTAATGCTCAAGGGGAGGACGTTGTAGCTGGAACCAGAACACCCCAATACATAACTAAAAAAGCAAAAAAAAAAGCTAATGTTAATGAACCATCAATGGAAGAGTCTATGCCAAAAGTTTATGAACAGTTACATAAAATTTTAAAGAAATTAGAAAAACACTATAAAGATATGCAAGATGTAGAATTTACAGTTGAAAATAATAAGCTTTGGATTTTGCAAACTCGTTCTGGAAAAAGAACATCAAAATCAGCTGTGAAGATAGCTGTTGATATGGTTAAAGAAAAATTAATTTCTAAAAATGATGCAATCTTAAGAGTAGATCCCAATTCATTAGATACATTGTTGCATCCAACTTTAGATGAAAAAAGTTCGTTACAAATCATAGCAAATGGATTACCAGCCTCACCTGGAGCAGCAAGTGGCAAAGTAGTTTTTACATCAGAAGAGGCCGAGAGATTAAATGATATGATGCAAGACACTATTTTAGTCAGAGTTGAGACGTCACCAGAGGATATTCAAGGTATGCATGCAGCAAAAGGAATTTTAACTGCAAGAGGAGGTATGACCAGTCATGCTGCTGTAGTTGCAAGAGGAATGGGAAGACCTTGCGTATCTGGCTCTAGTGAAATTGATATAAGTTATGAACAAAAAACTTTCAAAACATCATCATTAGAAGTTAAAGAAGGTGAAATAATTACCATTGATGGTTCAACCGGTAGAGTTATTTTAGGTAATGTTCCTACAGTTAAACCTGAAATTTCAGGTGATTTTTCTCAATTAATGAATTGGGCAGATAATGTAAGAAAGTTAAAAGTAAGAACAAACTCTGAAACTCCATTAGATACAAAAACAGCAAGAGATTTTGGTGCAGAGGGAATCGGTCTTTGCAGAACAGAGCATATGTTTTTTGATGAGGAAAGAATTTTATCTGTTAGAGAAATGATTTTATCAAAAACTCAAGAAGACAGAGCCAAAGCCTTAGAAAAACTTTTACCACATCAAAAAAAAGATTTTATGGAAATATTTAAAATTATGCATGGTCTTCCTGTTACTGTCAGATTATTAGACCCTCCACTACATGAATTTTTACCAAAATCTGATAAGGAAATTTTTGAGGTTGCACAAGTTGTAGGTACAGACAAAAAAGAAGTAGAATCAAGAATTGATGAACTCCATGAACAAAATCCAATGTTAGGACATAGAGGTTGTAGATTGGGTATTTCTTTTCCTGAAATCTATGAAATGCAATGCCGTGCAATTTTTGAGGCATTATCTGAACTTAAAAAAAATAAAAGTAAATTTGCCTTTCCAGAAATAATGATTCCACTTGTTTCGACTGAGGCGGAGATAAAAATAATGAAAGATTTGGTAATACGAGTTGCTGGACAGGTCGAAAAAGAAAATAAACTAAAGGTTGATTATTTGGTTGGAACTATGATTGAATTACCTAGAGCAGCTATTAAAGCAAAAGATATTGCCAAACATGCTGAGTTCTTCAGTTTTGGTACAAATGATTTAACTCAAACAACTTTTGGAATAAGTCGTGACGATAGTGGTAAATTTTTAAATGATTATATAGACAATAAAATATTTTCTATAGATCCATTTATTTCGATAGATGAAGGTGTTGCAGATTTAATTCAGATTGCAGTAGAAAAAGGAAAAAAACAAAATAAAAAAATCAAACTAGGGATTTGTGGCGAACATGGAGGTGATCCAAAAAGTATTAATTTTTGCTCTCGTGCAGGATTGAATTATGTCTCTTGTTCACCTTATAGAGTTCCGATAGCCCGATTAGCTTCAGCCCAGGCGGAATTAAAAAAAAAAGTTAAATTAAAATAAATATTGAAATATTTATCCTAAAAAAAGCTAAATTGATTTATGAATCAAAATAAAGTGATTTATTTTTTTTCCTAAAAATCGGTAAAAAATTCTTAAAAAATACTGAAATATTAAACTTTTAAAAAAAAAATTATTCAGAATTTCACTTGTTCCAAATCTAATTGGTAAAAGAAAAAAAATTTGGTATTTAAAAGACAATTTTGAAAGATTATTAAAAAGATCTTTATTATTTTTTATTTGCTCAAAAATTAAAAAACCATTCGTATTAAGTTTTTTATTTAAAATATTAATTAATTTCTTATGATTTTCGAAATTATTTTCTCTTGTAAAAGGGTATACTTCTCTCAAATAAATCAAATCAAATTTTTTTTTAAGGTAGATTAAACTTTCTATATCTGATTGAAAAAAATTTTCCTCTGGAAAAATTTTATCATGAATAATTTTGACGGATTCTGATGGATCACAGTAATGAATATTGTGATCACTTAATTTCTTTAACTCTCTAGCTATATAACCTAGTCCACATCCACAATCTAAAAAATCTACATTTTTTTTTTTAAAAAAAATTTTAATAAAAATTTTTAATCTTTTTGCATACAGATTTGCTTGTTTTATTTGAGTGTGAGCATCAATATCTTTTTTATATAAATGCTCTTCAAATTCTTTTGATGAAATTTCTAATTTTTCTTTAAGTAGGGTATAAGTGGGTGGTTCATTTCTGTAGTAATTATTAAAATTCATAATTTAAAAGGGACGTTCTGTTGCCAGGTGTCCCAAACCCCGTCTACTTAATTAACAAAGTTAATTATGCAGCAAGTGCGTAACTTTCGTTAGCAATTATAAATTAGCCCTTTACGGAGGAACAATTCCGAACGAAAGAATAGCCTTTAGTCACCCGTCGAATCTAGTTCACCCCCATAAGTTGTAATGGTGGAGGTGGTGGGTACTGCCCCCACGTCCGCGATGGTTATTACGAAATTCGTTTATCGTCGTAGTTGGCAAGCCAACACTATTAATATAAAAGCAATTAAGAGAGATTCAATAAAAATCATGAAATTAACAAAAGAACAGTTAAAAGAGATTAAAGATCAACAATCTCAGCAGAATCAGACAAAACGAGTCACGGCTCCTGAGCTTGAAAAAATTCTTTATGAAGCGATGCCGGCTCTAGATCATGGATTTGTAAGGGTTATAGATTATATGGGTGATGACACATCTATTGTTCAATCTGCAAGAGTTTCATACGGAAAAGGAACCAAGCAAGTTTCAACAGACTCTGGCTTAATTAAATATTTAATGAGACACTGGCATAGCACTCCTTTTGAGATGTGTGAAATTAAGTATCACGTTAAGCTTCCAATATTTATAGCTCGTCAATGGATTAGACACAGAACAGCTAATGTAAATGAATACTCCGCGAGATATTCAATTTTAGATAAAGAATTTTATTTGCCAACAGCAGAAAACTTAGCAGCACAATCAGCGAGTAACAGACAAGGAAGGGGTGATGTTATTGAAGGTGAACAAGCAAAAGAGGTTTTAAAACTTTTAAAAGATGATGCTGAAAGAACTTATGATAATTATGAGATGATGCTTAATGAAAGATTTGATGGATCAATAATCGATGAAAACAAGAAAGGTTTAGCCAGAGAACTTGCTCGAATGAACTTGACTTTGAATACTTACACCCAGTGGTATTGGAAAACAGATTTACTCAATCTTATGAATTTTTTTGAGATTAAGAGCTGATAGTCACGCACAATATGAAATAAGAGTATATGCGGACATAATGTTAGAAACTGTAAAAAAATGGGTTCCAATAACTTATGATGCATTCATGGATTATAGGGTTGGGGGAACAGAAGTTTCAGCAAAAGGAAAATTAATAATCCAAAAACTTATTAAAGGTGAAAATGTTGATGTAAATAGTTCAGGACTCTCTAAAAGAGAATGGAATGAATTAATGATTGCTTTTGATCTTAAAGATAAGTTGATTTAATTTTATTCGCAAAATCTAAATAAATTTTTGAAATTTCATGTTCAGGATTGGCCTCAACTATTGGTTTTCCTTCATCTCCATTTTTTTCCAACTTCAGGGTTAATTGGTATTTCCCCTAAAAATTCCTTCTGAAATTCTTCTGCAGTTTTTTTAACACCACCTTCACCAAAAATTTTATATTTTTTACCATCGTCTCCAACAAAATAACTCATGTTATCTACCAAGCCTAAAATTTTTACTCCCAATTTATCAAACATCTTGATTCCTCTCTTAACATCAAGCAAAGCTACTTCTTGAGGAGTAGAAACAATGATAGCACCATCCATTTTTATTTCTTGAGAAAAAGTTAATTGTGTATCTCCAGTCCCAGGTGGCATATCAACAATTATAAAATCTAAATCTTTCCAATTTACTTTTTGAGTAAAAGTTTTAATTGCACTGGTCACCATTGGGCCACGCCAAATCATAGGAGTTTGTTGATCAGCTAAAAAACCAATAGACATACATTGAATATCATATTTTATTATGGGATCTAATTTTTGACCGTCACTTTTTGGTTTTTCATTTATATTGAACATTTTAGGAATTGATGGACCATAAATATCGGCATCTAGTAATCCAACTTTGCATCCTATATTTTTAAGAGCTAAAGCAAGATTTGTAGCAAATGTAGATTTTCCTACACCACCTTTAGCACTAGAAATAGCAATTGTAAATTTTGTGCCTAAAATAGGATTTTTAGTGAATTTCTTTGGTTCTAGCTTTTTCCTCATTGCGTCACTAAGTTTGGGCTTTTTTATCTGTCATGATTCCATCATTACTTGTTTTTTATAATAAAGACACTATATACTTTGACATATGTCAGATGATTTTAAAGAAAGAGGTGGAAGTCCCTGGGGAACACCTCCGGGTGGAGGAAGTGGTAATGGCTCTGGCAGAGGCCCCACACCACCAGATATAGATAAAATTATTAGAGAGTTTCAAGAAAAAATTAAAAAGTTTTTACCAGGTGGAAGTTCTTCAGGTGGTAAACAAGCTATTTTAGTTTTAATTATTTTAGGTTTTGTTTGGTTGGCAAGTGGTCTTTATAGAGTTTTGCCTGATGAACAAGGTGTAGTTTTAAGATTTGGTAAATTTATAAAAACAACTCAACCAGGATTGAATTACCACATACCTTTTCCAGTAGAATCTGTGATCACTCCAAAAGTAACAAAAGTTAATAGAATTGATATTGGATTTAGATCTGAGAGAGATAGTGGATTTTCTTCATCAGGAGGTGTTGCTGATGTTCCTCAAGAAAGCTTAATGTTAACAGGAGATGAAAATATTGTGAATATAGACTTTTCTGTTTTTTGGGTAATTAAAGATGCAGGAAATTTTTTATTTAAAATTCAAGATCCTGAAGGAACTGTAAAAGCGGCGGCTGAGACGGCAATGAGAGAAGTTATTGCAAGATCAGATATTCAGCCTATTTTAACTGAAGGAAGATCATTAATAGAAACTGACACTCAAGAGATTATTCAAGAAATATTAGATGAATACACAAGTGGTATTCAAATTACTCAAGTCCAAACTCAAAAAGCAGATCCACCAGATCAAGTTATTGATGCATTTAGAGATGTGCAAGCAGCAAGAGCAGACATGGAAAGATCTAAAAATGAAGCTGAAGCTTATGCAAATGATGTGATTCCAAGAGCAAGAGGTGAAGCTGCAAGAATATTACAAGCTGCAGAAGCTTATAAAAAAGAAGTTGTTGCTAAAGCAGAGGGTGAAGCAAGTAGATTTTTAGCAATTTATAACGAATATAAAATGGCAAAAGAAGTAACTCAAGAAAGAATGTATTTAGAAACAATGGAAAAAGTTTTAGCTGATATAGATAAGGTTATTATTGAGAAAAATGCAGGTTCAGGAGTAGTACCATATCTACCATTACCAGAATTAAGTAAAAAGAAAGCAACCAATTAAATGAACATGGGAAAAATTATAGCTGGAATAATTGTTGCGATAGCAGCAGTAGCATTCTTTTCAATCTTTATTGTAAAAGAAGTAAACCAAGCTATTGTTCTTCAATTTGGTGATCCAAAAAGAATAATTTCAAAACCTGGTTTAAATTTTAAGATTCCATTTATTCAAAACGTTGTTTTTTTAGATAAAAGAATTTTAAACTTAGATACTCCACCAGAAGAGGTAATTGCATCAGATCAAAAAAGATTAATTGTAGATGCTTTTGCTAGATTTCAAATTGTTGATCCTTTAAAGTTTTACATTTCAGTTGGAAATGAAAGAGTTGCAAGATCAAGATTAGCAACAATTATAAACTCAAGAATAAGGAATGTCCTAGGTCAACAAGAGCTACAAACACTTTTATCAGAAGATAGGACTAAACAAATGGCTTTAATTCAAGAAGGTGTAAATAATGAAGCTGAAAATTTTGGAATTAAAATTAATGATGTGAGAATCAAAAGAGCTGATCTTCCCCAGGCAAACAGTGATGCAATTTTCAGAAGAATGCAAACTGAAAGGGAGAGAGAAGCAAAAGAATTTAGAGCAAGAGGTGCAGAGATGGCAGTAACTATTACTTCAACAGCTGATAAAGAAGTTACAGTGATATTAGCAGATGCCCAGAAAAAATCTGAGATCATGAAAGGTGAAGGAGATGGTAAAAGAAATAATATCTTTGCAGGTGCATTTGGACAAGACCCAGAATTTTTTGCTTTTTACAGAGCTATGCAAGCTTACGAAAAAGCTTTGATTGGTGGTGAGACTTCATTAATTTTATCACCTGACAGTGAATTTTTTAAATTCTTTGGAAATATAAAACCTAAATCACAATAAATATCTATGAAAGAATTGATCATTGCGTTTGGTCTTTTCTTATTTATTGAGGGTATCTTGTACGCCATATTTCCATCAAAAATGAAAAATATGTTAAAAAAATTAGAATTAGTTAAAGTTAATCAATTAAGAATTGGTGGGTTAATTTTTGCAATAATAGGTTTTATAATTATTTATTATATAAAGGGATAAGATGAGAAAATTTAAGATATTTTTAATAGCATTTTTATTCATATTTTCTTATCAAAAAAATTCATTTTCACAAAATATTCCGGGTTCATTTGCTGATTTAGCTGAAAAACTTATGCCTTCAGTTGTTAATATTTCAACTACTCAAACAGTAGTGACGAGAAGCAATCCATTTCCAAACTTTCAATTTCCCCCTGGCTCACCATTTGAGGACATGTTTAAAGAATTTGGAACGCCCCAAGAAAGACAATCTTCAGCACTTGGTTCAGGTTTTATAATCGATGAAAAAGGAATAGTAGTAACAAACAATCATGTAATCGAAGGTGCAGAAGACATTGTGGTTCAAGTAAATGGAGATAAAGAATTTAAAGCAAAAGTTATAGGAGCAGATCCTTTATCAGATATTGCCGTGCTACAAATACAATCCAATGAAAAATTCGCTCCAGTTAAATTTGGAGACTCAGATAAAGCACGAATAGGAGATTGGGTAATTGCTATTGGTAATCCATTTGGCTTTGGTGGAACAGTTACTTCAGGAATTATTTCAGCAAGAAATCGATCAATAGGTTTATCAAGATATGAAGATTATATTCAAACAGATGCATCTATTAATACTGGAAATTCAGGTGGACCATTATTCGATATGAACGGTGATGTGATAGGAATTAATACTGCCATTTTAGGTCGAAGTGGAAATGTTGGTATTGGTTTTTCAATTCCTTCTAACAGTGCAATAATTGTTATTGATCAATTAATTGAATTTGGTGAAACTAAACGAGGATGGCTAGGTGTAAGAATTCAAGATGTTACAAAAGAAATTGCTGATGTTGAAAAATTAGATAAACCAAGAGGAGCACTAGTTGCAAGTGTTGCTCCAAACAGTCCATCTGAAAAAGCTGGTGTTAAAGCAGGTGATATTATTCTTGAGTTTAATGGAGAAATCATTTCAGAGATGAAAGAATTACCAATTATTGTTGCAAGAACTGAAGTAGGAAAAAAAGTTAAAGTTAAAATTTGGAGAAATAAAAAAGAAATTGTTAAAACTATTACACTTGGAAGACTAGAAACATCAGAAGATTTTAAAGTTGCAGAAAAAGAAAAACCTCAAATAGAGTCAAATATTGAAAGTTTAAAAATTTTAGTTAGAAAACTAACAAAAGAAGATATAAAATCAAGAAACTTGCCTAACCAGACATCTGGTTTAGTAGTGACAAGAATCGAAAACGATAGTCCATTAAAAGATTCAATTGAAATTAATAGTATTATTTTAGAGGCACAAAAGAAAAAAATTAAAACTGTTGATGACTTAAATCAAACAGTAGCAAAAGTTCTAAAAAGTAATCAGAAGACTATTTTGCTAGTAATTTACAACAGCCAAAATCAAAGACGATATATAGGTGTTAAGTTAGATTGATGTATGGATTTAAAATCCAAAATTATTTTAATATATGGACCAACTGCATCAGGTAAATCAAGATTTGCTATTGACTTAGCAAAAAAAATTAATGGTGAAATTATAAATGCTGATAGCATGCAGGTTTATAAAGAACTTAAAATTTTATCTGCAAGACCACTTAAAAAAAATTATCAAAATGTAAAACATCATCTGTATGGTTTTCAAAGTTCAAACAAAAACTTTTCAACAGGAGACTGGATTAAATTAGTTGACAAAAAAATTTTTGATATTAAAAAAAAGAAAAAAGTTCCTATTTTAGTTGGTGGCACTGGTTTGTATTTTAAAGCTTTAACTGAAGGTTTGGTAAATATACCAAATATTCCAACTAAAATTAGAA
>CACDSX010000004.1 GCA_902555655.1 uncultured Pelagibacteraceae bacterium
GTAATTGGATTTGATGTTTCAGGAGGGAAAATAAATGGAGTTAGAACTTCTCGAGGAGATATTAAAGCAAAAAAAATTGGCTTATGTGTTGCGGGTAGCACAAATATCTTAGCTCAAAAATTAAATATGACATTACCAGTTGAAACACATCTTTTACAAGCGTGTGTTTCAGAGCCAGTTAAACCGGTTTTGGATAGAGTAGTTACTTTTGGGGCTGGACATTTTTATATAAGCCAATCGGATAAAGGTGAGATGGTTATGGGTGGAGATTTAGATGGATATAATAGTTATGCACAAAGAGGAAATTTGCCAACACTTCAACATGTTTTAACAGAAGGAATTGCTATGATGCCTTTCCTAAGTAAATTAAAGATGCTTAGAACCTGGGGTGGGATAATGGATATGTCAATGGACGGTTCTCCTATTATAGACAAAACACATATTGAAGGTCTATATTTGAATTGTGGTTGGTGTTATGGTGGATTTAAAGCAACACCAGCATCTGGTTGGACTTTTGCTCATACAATTGCTCAAGATCGAGTTCATGAATTAAATGCAGGATATAATTTAAACAGATTTAATACAGGTCACTTATTAGACGAAAAAGGACTTGGTACAAAAACTTGGATTTCATAAATGCTTCATATTAAATGTCCACATTGTGGGATGAGATCTCAAAATGAATTTTCTTATGGGGGAGATGCGACTATTAAAAGACCTGAACTAGGTAAAGAAATATCAGATCAAGATTGGGATAATTTTGTTTATAATAGAAAAAGTTTAAAAGGAAAACATTGGGAGTTGTGGCAACATATATCAGGTTGTCGACAATGGATAAAAGTTGAAAGAGACACAGCAACACATGAAATCTTTAACACCCTAAAAGCTACTGAGGATATTTCTTAATGACTCAAAGTTTTAGATTAGAAAATGTTGGATTAATTAATCGAAAAAATAAAATTTCGTTTAAATTTAACGGTAAGACTTACTATGGATTTGAAGGAGACACTTTGGCGTCAGCACTATTAGCAAATGGAGTTCATTTAATAGGAAGAAGTTTTAAATATCATAGACCAAGAGGTTTTTTTGGAGCAGGGGTTGATGAACCATATGCAATTGTTCAATTGTATAGGAATGGTGAAACAGAACCAAATGTAAAAGCTACTGAGCAAGAACTTTTTGAGGGATTGGAAGCAACAAGTGTAAATTGTTGGCCAAGTGTTAATTTTGATATTGGAGCTATAAATAATTTTTTAAAGATATTTCTTCCAGCTGGATTTTATTACAAAACGTTTATGTGGCCAAAAAGCTTTTGGTACAAAGTTTATGAACCATTTATTAGAAAAGCAGCAGGACTTGGGGTTGCATCAATAAAGCATGACAAAGAAAGATATGAACATAAATATGAATATTGTGACTTATTGATTGCTGGTTCAGGACCATCAGGATTAGCAAGCGCATATGCAGCAGCAAAGAATGGAGCAAGAGTAATTTTAGCTGAAGATAAAGCTAGATTTGGTGGAACTTTACTTACTAGTGAAGTTAATATTGGAAACAAATCTGGCAAAGAATGGGCTGATGGAGTCATTTCCGAATTAAAAGAGATGCCTAACGTAACTGTTAAAAATAGATCGCAAGTTTTTGGTTACTATGATCACAACATGTTAGTGATGTCTGAAAGAATTAGTGATCATTTATCTAAAACAAAAAAATTTCATCCAAAACAAAGACTTTGGTATATAAGAGCAAAAGAAGTTTTAATTTCATCAGGATCAATTGAAAGACCGATAGTTTTTGGGAATAATGATACACCAGGTGTAATGCTTTCATCTGCTGCAAAAGAATATCTTAAAGTATATGGGGTATTGGTTGGAAAAAATCCACTTATATTTACTAATAATGATAGTGGATATGAAACAGCAATTGAATTTAAAAAAAATGGCATTAATCCTGCAATTTTAGATTCTAGAAAAGATCCTCATTCAGAAATTATTGAAGAAGCAAAAAATTTAAAAATAGATATTAAGTTTTCGTATGTTGTTGTAGCTGCTAAAGGTTATAAAAAAGTAAAATCAGCTGATATTGCTAAAATCTCGGATAATAAAGAACAGCTTGGAAAAATAGAAAATATAAAATGTGATTGTATATGTGTTTCTGGTTTTTGGACGCCGACTATTCATTTGGCTTCACAATCAGGAAATAAAACAAAATTTAATGAAGATATTGATGCATTCGTTCCAGGCACTTCAAAACAAAAAGAAAAAACACTAGGTGCTGCTAATGGGGTTTATAATTTAGATGAGACTTTAAAGAGTTCATTTGAAGCTGGACATGAATTATCAAAAAAAATTACAAATAATGATAACAAAGTTTCTTTTCCTAATGTTGTCGAGAAAAAATCTACATCACACGATAAGTTTTGGTGTGTCCCATTACCTGATGGAAAAAATTATAAAAGATTTTTAGATTTTCAAAATGATGTTGCTGTTTCTGATGTGGAGATAGCACTTAAAGAGGGTTATCGATCTATTGAGCATGTAAAAAGATATACTACTCTTGGAATGGCAACTGACCAAGGTAAGACAAGTAATCTTAATGGATTACAATTAGTATCAAAAATAGAAAATAAAGTAGTACCAAATGTTGGTCATACTACTTTTAGACCACCTTACACACCAGTTTCTATTGGAGCAATAGTTGGCAGAGAAGTAGGTAAACATTCAAAACCAACAAGAAAATCTCCAATGCATTTATGGCATAAAAAAAATAATGCAGTATTTATTGATGCAGGAGTATGGTTAAGACCAAGATACTATAAACAAGGAGATGAAAATTTATTTGAAGGATCAAAAAGAGAAGCAAAAAATGTAAGAACAAATGTAGGAGTTTGTGATGTAACTACATTAGGTAAAATAGATATTAAAGGACCGGATGCAGCAGAATTACTTAATAGGGTTTATACAAATGCATGGCTAAAGTTACCAGTGGGAAAAGCTAGATATGGTGTAATGTTAAGAGAAGATGGAATAGTTATGGATGATGGAACAACTACTAGAATTTCTGAAAATCATTATCATATGACAACTACTACTGCACAAGCAGCAAATGTACTTTCACATTTGGAATATTATTTGCAGCTAGTATGGCCCGAATTAAACGTTAATGTAGTCTCAACTACAGAACAATGGGCTGGGGCAGCAATTGCTGGTCCAAAATCAAGAGAATTATTACAAAAATTGTTTCCAAATTTTGATGTATCTAATGAAGGGTTGCCTTTTATGGGTTACATTGAAGGAGATTTATTTGGCGTAAAAGCAAGAATTTTTAGAATTTCATTTTCTGGTGAACTAGCATACGAGGTAAATGTTGAGTCTGATAATGGAAACTTTATGTGGGAAAAAATCATCGAAGTTGGTCAAGAATTTAAAATTCAACCATATGGGACTGAGGCATTATCAGTTCTTAGAATTGAAATGGGTCATGTCGCAGGTTCAGAACTTGATGGAAGAACAATACCTTATGATAATTCACTTGAAGGATTATTAAGCAAAAAGAAAGATTTTATTGGAAAAAGATCATTAACCAGAAAAGCTTTTACGGCTGAGGATAGACAAAAGGTTGTCGGAGTTGTTCCTTTAGATAAAAAAACAAGTATACCTGAAGGATCACATTTAGTTAAAGATTCAAACGCACCATTACCGAATCCAAAATTAGGATACATCTCCGCTTCATGCTGGAGTGTTGAACATGATAATCCATTTTCCTTAGCTATTCTCAAAGATGGAAAAAATATGATTGGTAAAAAATTATTTGTTATGTCTCCGCTTAAGAATAAAATAATCCCCGTTGAGATAGTTTCTTCTCATTATGTAGATCCAAAAGGAGAAAGAGTTAGATCATGAGCCTAATTTCAGCCCTAGCAAATGTACACTTAAAAGGTCAATTTGGTGATTATGAAAGTAAAAATGAAAATGAACTTTTAAAGATCTCGGAAAATAAAAATTTATTAATTGTTCAAATAGTCCAATATAAAAATTCTTCAATTTCCATTGAAAATATTGATATTGACGGTTTAAAATTAAAAAATGAACCATTAATTGTAATAAATAATAATGAAACTAGAATTTTGTGGAATGGACCAAAAAATTGGCTTTTAGTTTCAACAAAAAAAGATTTACTAAAAGATATTTTACTTAATTTTGACGAAATAAACTTTGCTGTAACAGACTTATCACACTCAAGAGCTATAATTGAAATAGAAGGTAAAGAAGTTAAAGAAGTTTTAAAGAAAGGATGTCCTTTTAATTTTAATACTTTAGAAAAAAATAATTCAATAAACTCTACTTATAATGGAATAGCCTTTACGGTCGATATGATTGGTATTAATCCTGAAAAAATAAGATTATTTGCTCTTAGAAGTTTTGGTGAATCTTTGTATCTCTCTATTACAGACGCATCTTTAGAGTTTGGTTATAAATCAATTTAAATAATTTAATCTCTAGTAGCAATGTAAACCCCAATAGTAGTTATCGAAAAACCTACTAAATCTAAGTTAGATAAATTTTCATTTAAAAACAACCAAGCCATAAAAGCAGACGTAGCTGGGATTAAAAAAAATATTGAAACTGTTTTGCTTGCTGAATTATTTTTAATTAAATACATTAATATTGTAAAAGCTCCAAATGATACTAAAAATATTTGATGACTCATTGCAATTATAAATGTTGTAGAAAAATCAATATATGGTTCAGCAAAAAATATTAATATCAAAATATGAAATAAACATCCACCAACAGCTTGATAGAAATTACTTACAGACAAAGGTAAATTGTTACTTAGTTTTTTTTGCCAAATTGTTGAAGTTGTAATTGCAATTAATGCCACTATAGTCGCAATTAACCCTAATAAAGGAATATCTTTACCAACATCTAATCCCAAAACTAATGCTGCACCCAAAAATCCAAGCAAAACCCCAACCCATTGTTTTGCTGTTACTCTTTCACTAAGTATCGGTCCACTTAGTGCATTTGTTAAAACAGGTTGAAGCGTTACTATCAAAGCGGCTATGCCTGTCGGCATACCAATCGAAATAGAATAAAAAACACCTCCTAAATAAAATCCATGAAAAAGAACTCCACTTAATACAGACTCTATTAAGTTTTTTCGATTTATAATAATTGATTGTTTTGAGTAAACAGAAAACAAATAAAATCCAACAGCTACAAAAAAAAATCTAAATCCTAATGCTGAAAATGGATCACTATTCTCTATTATTGGTTTTGTAGTTATAAAAGCAGAAGACCAAAGCAATATAAATATTAGTGGAAAAATTCTGACCATTTCAGGTTTTATAGAACATTTATTCTTACTTTGAGTCTTTAAATTTAGTTAAATTTGTTATGAAAATAAGTGCTTTAAATTCTACCTTGAGTTGTATTCTAAAATGTATAAGATTCTCTTCAACCATGATTAATAAAAAAATAATTTTAGGATTATTTATAGTTAGTTTTTTGGGTGCTTGTGCATCTCCTACAGCAATGCTAGGGCCAGTTTATACTTTATCATCTTCAGGCAATGTTCTTCAGGCAAGTCTTAGTTATGGATCTAATGAAATGATTACAATGTACACAGGAAAAACACCCTTGGAAAATTTACAAGAAATTACAGAAATTGAAAATAATAATAGAAGAAATATTCATAAAAAAACTTTAGAAAGTGAAGATTTTTATTTTCTTGTTAAACAAAAGATAGAAAAAACTAACAAAATTTTAAATTTGTCTAGTCAATAATTTTTAAGATCACTAATTCTGTTTGTTTAGTTTCCTTACACCATAGTTCATAACTTTCACACATTCTCCATAAATGATCGAACGCTCTTTGAGAAACTTCTAATGGAAAATGGCTTTTTGTATAATATAAACTTGGGAATTGAATTAATTGCTTGATTACTAAATCTCTTTGAATATTGAGCAATTTGATTGTTTCTTCTGGTATCTTTTTTTTTGTATTTAAATCAATAAAATTATTTTTCTTTAAATTTTTAAACCATTCGTCATGAAATTGACCGCTACTTATTTCTTTATAAGTTTTTGTTCCTATAAAACCTTCAACTGCATCAATATTAGTAAAACTTGGATTTTTTTTTTTAATTTCACAAATGTTTGAATAAATAATCTCAGCAACAAATAATATATATGGTCTTTCTTTAGATTGCATTATTTGTTATATTTTTTCATTGCAGCATTTGCTAATATTAAATTTGGATCTAAAAATATTTTAGATGATTTAATAGTTTTAAATGATTGGAAAGCAAATATTGCAATAGGAAGTTCAGTACATCCAAGAATAATTTTTTTACACTTTTTTTTAATTAAATAATTTATTGCAGGTTTTATAATTTTACTAGCTTCTTTAACTTTTCCCATTTTAACAAATTTTATAGCCTTATTAACTGAATTTTTTTGATTAATGTTGTTTGGATAAATTAGATGATAATCTTTATCAAAAAATTTATTATAAACACCAGTTTTTAAAGTACCTTCAGTTGCCAAAAGACCAATTTTTGATTTTTTTTTACACGCTTTTACAGTGTATTTAAAAACTTCTTGAGGCATATTAACTATTGGTAAACTAATTTTTTTCTTTAAATCATCATACCAATAATGAGCAGTGTTGCAGGGAATAACTATAAATTTGCAATTACTTTTTTTTAATATTCTACATCCGTTTAATAAACTTTTTAAAACCAATAAGTATTTTTTTTCACTAGCTTTATTGTTAAACCTATTTGATAAATTGCCAGTCTGGATTCCAATTGATTCTGGTCTTCCAGGAATATTTGATTTATTATAAAGTATAAATAAAGGATATTCTTGGTCTATCTTTCCTCGATTCAAGATTGCAAGTTTATTACAAAAATCGAGACCTGCTTGCGTTCCCATCCCACCTAAAATTCCAATCATACTAAAATCATTTTTTATTTATTTGTTTATTCTGTCCTCTCATAAAAGTTAAAATTAAACAACCCTTTATTGTATATGAGCAATGATCACTTTTAGGTTTATAAGATACGAAATCTCCTTTTTTAAAAATTGTTCCATCTGAGTCAATTAATTCTCCATCAAGTATTAAAAATTCTTCATGTCCTGTATGAAAATGAGGAAGTGTTTTAGTTCCTGCTTCCAACTTTGAAATATATGTTCCAAAATTTGTTTTTTTATCAAAACTAATATTGTGCCACAACCAACCTCTGATTGGCTTTCCGTATTTGTCAAAAGGCTTAAATTTTAAATTATTTATTTTGGTAATTTTTCTTTTATTCATTAATAAAAGAATAGATTATTGGCTATAAAAATAAATCAATTCTTAATATAAGAATTTAAATAATTTATAGCCAATATATATTAGTGTGAAAATTATGCAGTTTTTAAGTTAACTGCTGAAGGACCTTTAGGACCATCTTCAACATCGAAAGTCAAAGCTTGACCCTCATCTAAACCGTTCATACCAGCATCTCTTACTGCTGAAACATGTACAAACACATCTTTTTCTTTGTCTTCTCTTTCAATAAAACCAAAACCTTTGGTTGGATTGAACCACTTTACTTTTCCTTGTAGACTCATATTGTTCTTCTTACTTTTTGTTATATTAATTTATTACTTATAATTAAGTAATTTCAGCTTTATTTGGAATTTCAGAGGTTTTGTCAACAAAATTGATACATTTAGGGTATATTTATCTCAATCGTTGCTAATAAGTTTAGTTAAATAGATTGAATTAATATCTTCTTTATAATGAGCAAAAGGTTCACATGGTTCAAATAGGCATTTTTTGAACAGTTTTCTAGCTGGTTCAAAAAACTTTCCTGCTCCTGTTTCAATACTCAACCTCTTAATATTTAATTTTTTTGCCTCAGCAATTAAATGTTCTATAACTTTGATACCATTGCCTTTTTGTCTAAAATTATCATGAATTCTTATTGATTTAAATTCACCATGCTCTTTATCTAAAAATTTTAAAGCACCACATCCTAATAATTTTTCTTCTTCCCATAAGCTCCAAAACTTGATGGAGTTAACTTTTAAACCAGGTATATCTAAAACATGCCCACTTCCCTCGGGAGAGGCCGCTCTTAGTTCAATAAAATGTTTTGTTAAAAGTTCATTTACTTCTGGATGTTCGAAATTTCCCTCAATTGATTTTAGCATTTATAATAAAGTAGTTATATGTCCCATTTTTCTTTTATCTTTTATCTCTTTTTTTTGATAATCAAAGAAAAATTCATTTTGTTTAGGTTGAACATTATTTCTATATGCTTCTATTTGATTTCCAATCAAATTGATCATCTTTGCATTAGATAATTTTTTCAAAGGAATTTTTTCAAGAGAGCAAACAGCTCTTACGTGATTTTCAAACTGACTTACATTATAAGCATTTATTGTTAAATGACCCGAATTATGAACTCTAGGAGCTATTTCATTAACATATAAATTTTCATTTCTATCTACAAAAAATTCTACACATAAGGTTCCAATATATTTTAACTCTTCTGCAATCTGTTTTGCCCATTCCTTAGATTGTTCATATATTTTTTTACTAATTTCTGCTGGAATTTTTGAATGTTTAAGGATTTGATCTTGATGAGTATTTTCTATTGGTTCGTATATTTCATAATTATTATTTCCAAACCTTGTTATAATTACTGAAATTTCTTTTTTAAGTTTTACTAATTTTTCAAGAATATATCCTTTTGAAAAATCTATATTTATTAAATCAAGATCTTCTATCTTTTTTATTGGATATTGTCCTTTACCATCATAACCCATAGTAGTAGTTTTTAAAATTCCTGGAAGAAAGTCCTCTAAAGTTTCAATATCAGATTTCTTTTCAATACTTGCATATCTAGTCGTTCGAATATTTAATTTATTTATAAAATCTTTTTCTGCTAATCTATGTTGTATCAATCTATTAACTGATGGTTTTGGTAAAACTGCTTTTATTTTATTCATCTCATTTAGTGTTTCAAAAGGAATATTTTCAAATTCGTAGGTAATGACGTCAACTTTTTTGACAAATTCTAGAATCTTATCATTATCTTTGTAGGCACCAAATATAAATTCATCACAAAAATTCTGTGCAGGAGCATCCTTATCATCACAATAGATTGTAGTTTTTATGTTTAATTTTTTTGCAGCAACTGAAAGCATACTTCCTAATTGACCTCCACCAATAATACCCAGGTTCTTTTGTGACATATTTTTATTTAGGCTTTTTTTTGACTGATTTTGTTTGTTTTAATCGCCAATTATTTAATCTTTTTTTTATATCAGGATTAGTATTAGCTATAATAGAAGCTGCAAGTAATCCAGCATTTATAGCACCATCTTCACCTATTGCTAGAGTACCTACTGGAATACCCTTTGGCATTTGTGCGATAGAAAGCAAGCTATCAAGACCTTTTAGTTTTTTACTTTCAATTGGAACTCCTAAAACTGGCAATGATGTTAAAGCAGAAATCATACCTGGCAAATGTGCTGAACCACCAGCACCAGCAATAATTACACCAATATTTTTTTTTTCAATAGAGTTTGCAAAATCATACATTCTTTTAGGAGTACGATGAGCAGAGATTATTCTTGTTTCATGTTCAATACCTAAATTCTTTAGAATTTTAGCTGTTAATTTCATAGTTTTGTAGTCTGATTGACTACCCATAACAATAGAAACTTTAAGCTTTTTATCTTTTTTCATGATTTTTATTGACTTAAACCTTATTTCAAAAATCTATAAAAAATTCAATAAAATAAATAGTATTTAAAAAACATATTGGTATGGTTTAAAATTATTTATCAAAATGAAATTTAAAATAGATAATTTGCAATATTGTAATTGGTCAAGGGAGATTTTTGAGATTAACAGAAAAGCGGGCCTTGATGCAGTGCATGTCACAATAGTATATCATGAAGATTTTCATGAATTACTTGATGAGATTAAAAAATGGGAGAAATTATTTAAAGATAATTCAGATCTAATTCTTTTGGGTAAAGATTTTAAAGATATTGAAAAAGCAAATAACGAAAACAAAACTGCTATTTTTTTTGGTTTCCAAAACTGCTCACCGATAGAAGATGATATAAATTTAGTTGAGAAAGTTCATAATCTAGGTTGTAGATTTATGCAGTTAACCTATAATAATCAGTCTTTATTAGCTACAGGTTGTTATGAAAAGATAGATAGTGGAGTAACAAATTTTGGTAGAGAAGTTATAAAAGAAATGAACAGAGTTGGCGTTGTAGTTGACATGTCACACTCTGCAGAAAAAAGTACTTTTGATGCTATAGATATAAGTGAAAAACCGATAGCAATTACACATGCCAATCCATCATTTTGGCATGCAGTAAAAAGAAATAAGTCTTCTGATTTATTAAAAACTTTAAGTGATAGTGGGGGAATTTTAGGATTGTCCATCTATCCACATCACTTAAAAGATAACACAAATTGTACTTTAGATAGTTTTTGTGAAATGATAGCAAAATTAGCAGAGATAATGAGTGTAAAAAATATTGGGATAGGTTCGGATCTTTGTATGAATCAACCTGATGAAGTAGTTGAATGGATGAGAAATGGAACTTGGTCTAAAAGTAAAAATTATGGAGAAGGTACAAAAAATAAACCAGGTTTTCCAAAACAGCCAGAATGGTTTAAGGACGCAAGAGGATTTGCAAATCTAGAAAATGGATTAAAAAAAAAGGGCTTTTCAGATACTGAGACCAATGGGATACTTGGTAATAATTGGTATAATTTTTATAAGGATATTTAGAATGATTGTAGAATTACGAGACCCAAATATAATAATGAAGCTTTCAAGACTTGGATCATTTCATCAATCAAAATTATCATTTTTGAGAAGTTTTTTAAATGAATTTAAAGATTGGGATTATAAAAGAGATAAGTTTGAATTAGATGAAAATGGTTTTGGAGTGGCAGTTTATTCATTTAAAAAAAAAGAAAGAGTTTATTCACTAATTTGCTTTGCAAATAAAATTAAAGATGAAGAAAGATCAGATAGAGTAATTGCCACAAAATGGGATGCTGCATTTACATTACACGATGGTGTACCTCTTAAAAAAGATATTGAAAGATTAAAGAAAGAAGTTCCTAAACAAGAAATTGGAAGGTTATCTTATAAAGAGTTAACTTTATCTAGAGCAAATAAATCAATAAGAGTATTTGACCATGTAGTTGAAAGATTAAGTAATGGAATTCAACCTGATTTAAATTTATTAGAAAAAGTAGGTTATCTCTATAGAACTACAGCTGTTTATGGATCAGGTAAATTTGGTTTAGCAGACCGTTTTAGAATCAAAAATAGGGAAGAAATAAATGGCCCATTCAGATTGGAAATGATGTTGGTTTATTTAGTAAGACAATTTACTTTTGACCAGGTTAATCACGTTGCTGAAAAAAGAAATCCAAAATCTGCTGTAAAGTTAGATCTTAAAATCTGTAAGAATCTTGGAATAGGAAATTCTACTGGTTTGGGTATGGCACCATTTATTGTTAATCATCCAACATTATTAAATAATTGGATACTTTGTAGAGAGACAGCATTAAAAAAAATAAGAGAAATTAAAGAGGTTGAGATAAAGGACAGCAATTTATTTAAAGAGTGTGTAAGAAACTCAATTAAAAATATTACCAGTTGGAATACCGAAAGTGAGTATCAATTAATTAAAATTAAAGATTTATTAAAAGATGTAAGAAAATTTGTAAATTTTATTGAAAAAGAGTTTAATTTTAAAAAGAATTATCCATTTAACGAAATATATTTGTGGTTAGAAAAAGAAACTTGTGAAGAATGTATTGAATATATCGTGTCAATTATGATGGAACCCTATAATGAAATCATTCAACCACTTATAAAGGAAATGAGCTCAGATGAGGAAAAATATTTCAATATTCCTTCTGAACGAACAGTAGAGGAATTAAGATCAATCCTAGAAAAAAAATATCCTAATATTTTAGTTATTAATTTTGAAAAAGAAGCAAATTATAAAAAATTTTGGTTTATTTCAAAAAATAAAGAAGAACCTAGGATGGCTGATCGATTTAAAGAAGAAGGTTCAGAATTAGAACAACCTCTTGCAATTGCGAGAGATATTAAGGATTTATATACCGAATTACTCCAATCAAAAAAAAACTTAACAATAGATAAATTTTTAATGGAAAACTCTCACTTACGTCATGTTGTAAGAAGAGCCTTTATAATAGAAAAATTTCCCTATTCAGAAATACAAGACAATACAATTAGTGAAAAAATTATTCCCATAGATATGTTAAGATTAAAATTGTCTTTTTTTGGAGCTTTAAAATTTGATCCAAGATCTGACAAATGGCTTCGTATATGCATGTTTCAAGGTGCTCCATTACCTCATGAATTAAATAATTATGATGAGCAATGGGTTTATAAAAATCATTCTTAAATCATGAAATCTTTAAGTGAAATTGAAACTACATCAAAAAGAGCAAGTCGTGCCTTAGGTTTTTCATGGGGAGAATCAGAAGAAGTAGGAAAATCAATTAGGTTGTTAGAATTATTTGGTTTTTCAGGAATCAAAAATTTGAATGACTATTATCAGAAAAAAAAAAAAGAAAATTTTCAAAAAATTAAATTAATAAATCAATCGAATGACCCAGGTAATTTGCCTTACTGTCCAATTATACTAGGTATAAATTTTTTGGATCAGATAAAAAAAATTGAAATCTTACAAAAATGTTTTTTCAAAAAAATAGCATACCCAATATTATTATTACCATTTTTAAGTAGATGTTCTGAAATAGTTGGAAGAAAGATATTTTTTAGATTTGATCAAAGTAAGTTTTTATTAAACTTTAATATGAATATTTCTTCAAATGATTTTCAAGAAGAATTTCCAATTAAAGCAGATGATATTGAAATTAGTTTTTTGGAAAACAAAGATAGTTTTTCTGAAATGGATTGGAAAAATCTTTACAAATTATCAGAAGATACATTTGTTAAAGAATCAGAAAGCTTAAAAAAGGGAGCTGCAGGTGCTGGTTTAACTGATAATGATTGACGATAAAGATATTAAAAAAAAAAGATTTGAAGATTTAGATGATGTTTGTGATGAATGTAAAAATGTGGACGAGAGTGTGACCCAAAATCTAATAATGACTGGTTTTAAAATTTGTAAATCTTGTAGAGTTTCAAAAACAATTTATCCAATTTAACTCGTAACACTATTATTCCCTTGAAATAAAGAAAGAATATATAAAATAAAAATTACTTGAGGTGCTAATGATATTAAAGTTGATTTAATATAATTTTCATAACTTAGTATAATATTTAAACCGATGATTAGTGAAATATTGTACCAAATATATGTAATAATTATAAAAAATAAAAGAATTTGATTGAAAACAATAAAGTTTAAAAGAAGTGGAGATTGAGCAAAAGCTACTAAAATAATTATCTTTCTGAAATTACAGCTTGTCCTTTTATTAGGAAATAAAATAACTCCAACAAAATATAGATAAATTGATTTAATGACCCACATAAAGAATGAGGAAAATATCACAGCTTTTAAAGATGGTCCTTTAACTAGCCCTAAATTGAAATTAAGACTCATATAGCTCAAAAATGAACTATTCGGAATAATGCTAATTATAGAGCCTATCAAAATAATTAAAATTGCAAAATATATTGACGCCTCACCAAAGTTTTTATTGTTGCTGTAAAGAGATTTGTCTAGTCTTATTGATTTTATAATTATACTTAAAAATTCGTTTAACATTTATTTTTTATTTTTTTTTTCTTCTTTGTAAGAAATAATCAACGGAAGGATTATTAAAGCAATAGCAATTATAATGCAAATTGCAATTAAGAAACTTTTTGTCATTTATGTGAAAAGGGGGAGTTAAACTCCCCCTTAATTTATATTAACCTTTTACAACTTCTCTAGTATTAGCATTAAAAGATTCCTTGAATGGGATGTCTACTACTACAGCATTCACAGGTTCACCCGCTTTATCTGAATATTTTTCAGGTAAATGAACTTTATATTTGGTTCCAACTTTGCCTTTTGGAAATCCATTTGAATTTAAAGTTCCATCAAATGGCACATATCCCATTGCTATATTTGTTTTTTTCTCAGGGTGGTACCATGGCGATGTAACGAAACCTATTGGATCTCCGCCATCTGCTCCTGAAATTAACCAAAAATCAGGCGCATAATCTTCAATTGGTTTTCCCCCTAATTCAAGACCCACTAACTGAAGTTTATATGGTTTTTTACCGTCTTTCAGTTCTTTGCCCATTTTTTCTAATGCAGCTTTACCTACGTAATCAGCTTTTTTATTCCATTCTCCCTTACCCGAAAGAGAAACTTGATAACCTAAATTACATTGAAAAGGATTATGCTGCTGATCCATGTCCTGACCCCATGAAAGAATTCCAGCTTGAATTCTTCTATGGTGTGCTGGTGCAATAACCATAAGTTGATGTTTTTTTCCAGCTTCAAGAACTGAATTCCACATATCTTCCGCATATAGAGTAGCATCTCTTAAATAAATTTCATATCCAGCCTCTCCAGAAAAACCAGATTGTGAAATTACACAACTTCTTCCTCCAACTTTAACCTCTGCTAAACCATAAAAAGGCATGTTGTCAAAATCAACTTGATCTCCACATAAATCTTTCATTAAAGCTTTTGACTTAGGTCCCTGTATTTGTACTGGACAAGCATCAATTTCTTCTACAGTACAATTAAATCTACCATCAGCGTTAACACCTTGAAGGTACATACCTATATCAGAATCTGATAAAGAAAACCAAAACTCATCTTTTGAAATTCTTAAAAGAATTGGGTCATTTAAAACTCCTCCATAAGCATTACATAAAATTACATATCTAGCTCTCATAGGTGAAATTTTAGTTGCATCTCTTGTTATCACATAATCAGTGAATTTTTCTGCGTCAGGACCTTTTACTCTTATCTGTCTTTCTACAGCAACGTTCCACATTGTAACGTGATTAACAATAGCATCATACTCAACCATAGCTCCACCATCTTCAGGTTTTACGTAACCTCTTGGATGGTAAATACGATTATAAACAGTTGCTCTCCAACAACCTGCCTGCATTGATAAATGCCAATAAGGTGATTTTCTTACCCTTGTTGAAATTAACATCTCAACTTTTGTTGGCCCACTTTGTCTTAAATTATATGGCACTTCCCGATCTGATTGATCAACTGAAGTAACATGTTTTAGTTTAGTATAGTCAAATTCTTTAGACATAACTATTCTCCTTCAACCACTTGTTAGTTTCCTTCAAGCCGCCGAATGTATAAATGTGGAAGAAATCAGTATGCGATTTAACTTTCCCAATTAAATCATTAGGGTCTTTAGGTTTCAATAAATCTAACGCCTTACTAAAATTAGATTTAAGAAAATTAAGGGAATTTTTTGCTCCCACAATATTAGCAAATTTTATTAAGCTAGATATTTTTAGAGGTCCAGTAATTCCTACATGCACTGGTATGCTTTGTTTAGATATAAAATCTATAATAGGCTGGGGATCAAGTAACCATTGAGTTACAATGTAATCAGCATAAGGCTTTTTATCTATCATAGCTTTTTCTAAATCTGAGTCGGATATATCAGGACTCCCCTCAGGGTGTCCAGCAATTCCTATTGTCATCTTCTCAAAATAACCAGTCTCCAAAAGCTGGTATGAACTATCAAATTTTCCAACTGGCTCTCTACCACCACCAATGATTAAGACTTGTTTTACTCCCCCATCTTTACATCTAGAAATATAATCTTTAAGCTCATCCTGATTATGCATTGATCTTGCAGGAAAATGAGGAACAGGGTTAAAGCCCTTATTAACAAGTTCAATAGCTTTTTGGGCAGTCTCTTTATAATCGCCGCCAGGTAACATAGTTATATACACATCATTTACTGGTGGCACCGTTTCTAGATCTGTATTTGGACCAATTTCTAATGAAAATTTCATTTCTAGATCATTATCTTTTTTGAAAAAGCTGTCAAAGAAATTCAACAATTGACCCCAATCGATAATTGTTGCCAAAAACGGTACTCATGATAATTTTTTTTGTGGACCAAAATTACAAAAATAAAAACCTATCAGAGATCTTAGATATTAAAAAAATAGAGGCTGTTAACAAGTCAATAGAGGTGGCAAATGGCCTTCCAAATGAATGCTACACGAGTGAGGACTACTTGACTTATGAAAAAAAGAGAATTTTTTGTGATAAATGGACAGTCGTTGGCGTTGGAAACTCAATACCAAACCCAGGAGATGCTAAGCCATACAATCTATTGGGGATTCCTCTAATTTTAATTAGAGGTAAAGACATGCAGATTCGAGTTTTTCACAATGTATGTAGTCACAGAGGATTTAAACTTTTGGACAAAACCTGTAATTTAAAAAATGTAATCAGATGTCCTTATCATTCTTGGTCATACGACTTCGAAGGAAATTTAGTCGCAACCCCTCACATTGGTGGACTAAACAAACACAATTCAGAAAAATTTGATAAAGTCAAATGTCATCTCAAAGAGGTTAAAACTAAAGTTTGGATGGATATTATTTTTATAAATATTAACTCTAATGAGATTGAATTTGATGAATACATTAAACCTCTTGAACAAAGATGGTCAAAATTCATTAATAAAGATGATCAAAAATTAATAGTGCATTCTAATGACTATGGTTATTTTAATTTAGATGTAAATTGTAATTGGAAATTTGCCATAGAAAATTATTGTGAAAGTTATCATCTGCCAACTATTCATCCTGAGTTAAATAAAGTTTCTAACATTAATGATCATTATCATATCCAAGGTTTACCAAATAGATTTGCTGGACAAGGAAGTAAAAAATATGAACAACCAGTTAAAGGAAATAAAAAATTTAATACCTTTCCAAATTGGGAAAAAAATATGTTAAAAAACTCTGAATACATTGCTTTATTTCCTAATGTTATGATTGGTTTACATGTTGATCATTTTTATGTTTTTTGGTTAGAACCACTTTCTATTAGTAAAACAAAAGAACATATGCAGATGTATTATGTTGGACATAATAGTGCGAATGGAGAAGAGTTGAAAGATTTGAGAAAAGAAAATGCAAGGTTTTGGAAAGATGTTATGTTCGAGGATGTTGATGCAGTTGAAGGAATGCAAGAGGGAAGAAGCTCTCCAGTTTATAATGGGGGAAACTTTTCACCTATAATGGATCAACCAACACACCAATTCCATAAGTGGGTGGCTAACAGTTTAATGTGATATGAAAATAATTCTTATAATGGGTTTACCTGGATCTGGAAAAACAACTCTAGCCAATGAGTTAGGACCAATGTTAAATGCTAAAAGATTGAATGCAGATGAAGTGAGAAAAGAAGCTAATGATTGGGATTTCTCTGAGGAGGGAAGAAAAAGACAAGCAAAAAGAATGGCAAACTTTGCAATAAAGCTTAAAGAAGACAAAAATTACGTTGTTGCTGATTTCATTTGCCCAACACCCGAAGCGCGAAGTTTATTTCCCGCAGATTTTATTATTTGGGTTGATACAATTAAAGAAGGTAGATTTGATGATACAAATAAAATGTTTGTAAAACCAGATAAGTATGACTTTCATGTTACTACTCAAGATGCTAAAAACTGGGCACCAAAAATATTAAAGGAGATAAAATAATGACTTATAAATGGGATAATAAAAAACCAACAGCACAAATGTTAGGAAGATGGCAACCGTTTCACGATGGTCATTATACTTTATTCAAAGAAATTATAAAAAAAACAGGTCAGGTTTGTATTCAGATTAGAGACGTTCAGGGAGTAGATGACAATCCATTTGATTTTGAGACAGTAAAAAAAAATATTGAAAATAGGTTGAACCCAGAGTTTCAGGGACATTTCAAGATTATGATGGTGCCAAATATCACCAACATTTGTTATGGTAGAGGTGTGGGTTATAAAATTGAAGAAATTGAACTTTCTAAGGAAATTCAAGAAATTTCAGCTACCAAAATAAGAGCAAAAATGAGAGAAGAGGGTAAACTTAAATAAATAATCCCTTATGAATATTAAAATAATTAATCAAGGAAAAGATATTTCAAGAGTAATTATTAATGACCCAAAAACATATAATTCTTTATCAACTAGAAACCTTATTGATTTAATCAAAGTTTTTAAAAAACTTAATAATGATAAAAATATTAAAGTAATAATTCTTGAGGGTGCCGGAAAAGGGTTTAGCGCAGGTCACAATTTAAAGGAAGTAAGAGAATTAAAGAAAAAAGAAAAATATCAAAAACTATTTAACTTGTGTTCAAAATTAATGTTGCAAATTGTTGAGGGAAGAAAGCCAGTAATTGCTAAAGTACACGGTGCTGCTTACGCTGCAGGATGTCAACTAGTTGCAAGTTGTGATTTAGCTTATAGTACAAGAGATGCTATATTTGCAACACCAGGTGTAAATATTGGTTTATTTTGTAGTACGCCAATGGTTGCTGTTAGTAGAAAGATTAATAGAAAACCAATGATGAAAATGTTGTTAACAGGAGATCCTATAAAAGCAAATTATGCTAAAGAGTTAGGTTTAATTAATGATTGTTATTCAAAATCAAAACTAAATATTGAAGTTTTAAAAGTTGCTAAAAAAATTGCATCAAAATCAAATCTAACAATAAAAATTGGAAAACAAGCTTTTTATAAACAATTAGAAATGCCACTAAAAAAAGCTTATGCTTACACTAGTAAAATGATGACTTTTAATATGATGGCTATGGATGCTAAAGAAGGAATTTCAGCATTTTTAGAGAAAAGAAAACCAAAATGGAAAAATAAATGACAATAAAAAATGGTTTAACTATAATTTTTTTAATTCTAGGGCTTTATTTAATTTTAGACATGAGGGATCATAATTTTAAAAGAGCTGTAGATGCATGCGTTGCTGGAAGTCAAAAATTAGAAAAGCCAATGACTCAAAAAGAAGCAAAAAAGTTCTGTGAAGATAAAATTAGCAATAAAAAATAATGAGTGATATTAAAAGTATCCTTTCAAAGTATAAATCTATTGCAATGATCGGAGTGAGTAATGATCCAACAAAAGCATCGACTATAGTAATGAAATATATGCAAAAATATGGATTTAAAGTTTTTCCAGTAAATCCCAAAGCTAAGGGTAAAAAAATTTTAGGAGAGGAAGTTTTTGAAAAAATAACTGATATTAAAGATACAGTTGACATCGTGGATGTTTTTAGACCTTCAAAAGAAGCATTAGATATTGCGAAAGATACAGTCAGCATCAAAGCCAAAGTTTTATGGTTACAACTTGGTATTAAAAATGAAGAGGCAAAAAAAATTGTTGAAGAAAATAAGATTGAATATGTTGAGGATAAATGTACTAAAATGGAATATCAAAAACATTTTTTAAAAGTGCGGCAAGCATTTCCAGTTTTACAAAGTTAATATGAAAAAAATATTTCTTATATACGGTCATTATGACAACAAATCTTTTAATGCAGCTATTAGAGATACTTTTATAAAAACTGCTGAAGAAAAAGGTCATACTGTTGATTCTATAGACCTTTATAAAGAAAAATTTGATCCAGTTTTTGCAGGAGAAGAACCTGATGATATTGTTTTAAATCATAGAAAAAGAATTGAGACTAGTGATACGATAGTTTTGATTGCGCCGATTTGGAATTTTAGAATGCCTGCAATAGTTGAAGGATGGATAGATAAAGTTCTAGCACCGCCATGGGCTTTTAGATTCAAACAGTTGTGGGGTAATTATGGATACCCAATTGGAAATCTTAGAGACAAAAAGGCAATTATTTTTTGTACTTATGGATCACCTAGATTAGCAATTACTACGTTTTTTTTAAATTTGCCAATTAGAAGATTAAAAAGAGGAGTTTTTCATATGTGCGGCATTTATAGTATTAATTACAGAAGATATTTTGCAGTACCATTTGTAAGTGATAAAAAAAGAAAAGAATTCCTTCAAGATGTTAAAAAAACTGCACTTAACATTTAGTGTAGTTTTATTTTTTTTCTTGAATATTTCATTTTTAAGAGCAGATTTATTAATTCCAAATAATTCAATTGAGCCAGCAGATGTAATTAAAATTCAATTAGTAGCTCTAATGAATAATGACAAAAAATTTGAAGATAGCGGGATTGAACAAACTTGGAATTTTGCTCATCCAAATAATAAAAAAAATACTGGTCCCTTACCAAACTTCAAAATGATGATTAAAGGTAATTCTTATCAGATGCTTTTAGATCATATGAGCCATACTATTACAGAGGTAGGAAGTGGTGAAAATTGGGCTCAATTTGAAGTAATTATTTTAGATAAAGAGAAGATTTATCATAAATTTAATTGGCAAGTTGAAAGATTTACACTGGAAGGTCCTTTACAAGGCTGTTGGTTAACTACAGTTGTGTCCAATCCTATTCCGTTGGGAAGCTCAATTTGATATCCACAGATACAATTTTGTTTCGTTATGAATAAAAATTTAGTAGGAATCGCTTAATGAAATCTAAAACAAAAGTAGTTGTCGTTGGTGGTGGTGTGGTTGGAGTAAGTGCACTTTATCACTTAGCAAAAAAAGGTTGGTCAGATGTGGTTCTTGTTGAAAGAAAAGAGCTAACTTCTGGTTCAACTTGGCATGCAGCAGGATTGTTACCATTATTTAATATGAGTTATTCTGTTGGACAACTTCACAAATACGCTGTTGATCTTTATAAAAAACTAGAGGAAGAAACTGGAAAAAATGTTGGCTTTAGTGTTGTCTCTAATATTCGTTTAGCAAGCACTAAAGATAGAATGGATGAATATCATCAATACGCTGGTGTAGCAAAAACAATTGGTGTAGATGTTAAATTTTTAACACCTCAACAAGTAAAAGAGATTTGGCCTTTATGTCATACAGATGATTTAGTTGGTGCCATTCAACATCCAGAAGATGGTTATATTCAACCAGCAGATTTGACTCAAGCACTTGCTACAGGTGCTAGAAATATGGGAGCAGAAATTTATAGAAACACAACCGTCATGGCTATGAAACAAACTAAAGATGGCTGGATTGTAGAAACAGATAAAGGGTCTATTGAATGTGAACATATAATTTCTTGTTCAGGAAATTTTGCAAGGCAAACTGGTGAGATGGTTGGATTAGATATACCTGTGATACCAGTTGAACATCAATACATTGTAACTGAACCTCATCCAGAAATTCAAAAAAGAAAAAAAGATGGTCTTCCAGAAATGGGTGTACTTAGAGATAGTGATAGTAGATGGTACATGAGGGAAGAAGCTGGTGGATTAATTTTAGGTCCTTATGAAGATGGTGCTCCTGCTTGTTATGTAGAAGGCCCTTCAAAAAATTCTGAGTATGAACTATTCCAAGAAGATTTAGATAGACTTGCACCTCATATTGAAGGAGCAATTCATAGAGTACCTGCTTTTGGTGAAGTTGGTGTAAAAAAAGTTTATAATGGTGCAATCTGTTATACTCCTGATGGAAATCCAATTGTTGGTCCAGCATGGGGATTAAAAAATTTTTGGATTAATGAAGGTCACAGTTTTGGGATCACAGCAGCTGGAGGAGCTGGTTGGCAATTAGCTGAATGGATAGTAGATGGTGAGCCAACAATTGATATGCTTGGTGTTGAACCTAGACGTTATGGAAATTATGCAACTAAATCATATCTAAAAGCAAAAAATGAAGAGGCATATAGCCATGTCTTTATTACACATTATCCTGATGAAGAAAGACCTGCTGCAAGACCTCTAAGAACTTCACCATGTTATGAAAGAATGAAAGATCTTGGTGCTGTGTTTGGACAAAAATTTGGTTGGGAAAGACCAAACTTTTTCGCAACAGATGGAATGGAGCAAAAAGACGATTGGTCTTTTAGAAGATCTAAGTGGTTTGATGCAATAAAAAAAGAATGTCAAAATGTAAAAGAAAATGTGGGTCTTTTAGATATGACAGCTTTTGCTAAATGTAGAATTAAAGGACCAAAAGCAGAAGAATTTTTGGATTATTTAGTTGCAAACAAGTTACCGAAAAAAATTGGAAGAATTGGATTATGTCATGCACTTAATACTAAGGGCGGTGTTCATTCAGAGTTTACGATTATGAAAGAGGCTGAAAATAGTTATTATCTTGTTTCTGCTGGTGCCAATTTAAGACTTGATCATGATTGGATTCAAAAATGGATGCCAACAGATGGATCAGTAATATTTGAAGACCTTACAAATAGTACAGGTGTCCTAGTTGTAGCTGGCCCAAAAACAAGAGAGCTAATGCAAAAAGTTTCTACTGATGATTTTTCAAATGAAAACTTTAAGTGGTTAACAGCAAAGAACGTCAATGTGGGATATGCTCCAATAAATGCAATGAGAGTAAATTTTGTTGGTGAACTAGGCTGGGAATTACATCATCCAATTGAATATCAAAATCATATATTTGATAAATTGATGGAGGCAGGAAAAGATTTAGGAATTAAACCTTTTGGCATTAGAGCAATGAATAGTTTAAGGGTTGAAAAATCTTACAAACTTGTAGGAACTGAATTATCAATAGAATATTCTCCTTACGAATCTGGTTTAGATAGATTTATTCATCCAAATAAAGGAAATTTTATAGGACTTGAGGCTTTAAACAAATGGAGAGAAAAAGGTTTTGATAATAAATTGGTTACGCTCGAAGTTCATAATACTACTGACTCAGATGTATTAGGAAATAATCCTATTTATAAAGATGATAAAGTTATTGGAAGAGCAACAGGTGGTGAGTATGGATTTAGATTAGATAAATCAATTGCATTAGCAATGGTAAAACCCGAATTAGCTAATGTAGGTGAGAGACTTAAAGTTGATATCTTAGGAAAAATGTATGAGGCTACAATTTTAGAAGAAAGTCCATACGATGTTGAAAATAAATTATTGAGAGCTTAATGAAAATTCTTGTCGCGGTCAAAAGAGTTATAGATTACAACGTTCAGATTAGAGTTAAAGAAGATGGATCAGGCATAGTAACTGATAATGTTAAGATGTCAACAAACCCACCTGATGATAATGCAATTGAAGAAGCAGTAAAAATTAAAGAGGCAGGAAAAGCAACTGAAGTTGTAGCTATATCTGTTGGGGAAGAGAAAGCTCAAGAAACAGTTCGAAAAGCTTTAGCGGTTGGAGCTGATAGAGGAATATTAGTTAAGGCTGAAGGTACCGTAGAGCCTTTAGCTGTCTCTAAAATTTTACAAAAGATTGTTGAGAAGGAAAAGCCCGACTTAGTATTTATGGGCAAACAAGCTATTGATGATGATTGCAATCAAACTGGACAAATGTTAGCTGCATTATTAAATTGGCCGCAAGCAACATTTGCATCAAAAATAGAAATCAAAGAAAAATCTTTAGAGGTAATAAGAGAAATTGATGAGGGCCTCGAGACCATAGAAGTAAATATGCCAGCAATAGTAACGTGTGATTTAAGATTAAATGAGCCAAGATATGCTTCGTTACCCAATATTATGAAAGCCAAAAAAAAACCTATTGAGCAAATAAATGCTTCTGACTTAGGCGTTGATACAAAACCAAGAATTGATCAAATAAAAGTTGAAGAACCTCCAAAAAGAAAAGCAGGGATTAAGGTCGCAAGTGTAGAAGAATTAGTTCAAAAATTAAAAAATGAGGCTAAAGTAATATAATGTCAGTTTTATTAATTGCAGAACATAATAACAAAGAAGTAAAACCATTTACTTTAAATGCAATTTCTGCAGCATCTCAAATAAATGAAGACGTTCATGTTTTAGTGTTAGGTTCAAATTCAGATAGTGTTGCTAAATCTATATCTGAATGTTCAAATGTAAAAAAAGTAATACATATTAACAACGAACTTTACGAAAATTATCTAGCTGAAAACTATACTTCAGCTATTATTAAACTTTCAGGTGATTATTCACATATTATTTGCTCAGCAAATACATTTGGTAAAAATCTTATGCCAAGAATTGCTGCCTTATTAGATGTTTCACAGATTAGCGATATCACAAAAGTTATTTCTGAGGATACTTTTATTAGACCAATTTATGCAGGAAATGCATTTGCTACAGTTAAAAGTAACGACAAAATAAAGTGTGTAACAATAAGACCTACTTCATTTGATTCAGCACCATCTTCAGGAGGTTCTGCTGAAATTCAAAATGGTGAACCAGGAGATGCAACAGAATTATCTAAATTTATTAAAAAAGAGGAAATAAAATCAGATAGACCCGAATTAGGAACTGCTAGAGTTGTAGTTTCAGGTGGAAGGGGAATGCAGAGTGGAGAAAATTTCAAATTAATAACCGCAGTTGCAGATAAATTAAATGCTGCAATAGGAGCCTCTAGAGCTGCAGTAGATGCAGGTTACATTACCAATGATCATCAAGTTGGTCAGACGGGTAAAGTAGTGGTTCCTGATTTGTACATCGCTGTTGGGATTTCTGGCGCAATACAGCATTTAGCCGGAATGAAAGAAAGTAAAGTTATTGTGGCCATCAATAAGGACGGTGAAGCCCCAATTTTTAGTATTGCTGATTATGGTTTAGAAGCCGATCTTTTTGATGCTTTACCTAAGTTCTTGGAAGAATTGAACAAATTAAACACTATACAAAAATAATAGAATCTGTAAAAAATTAGATTATGTCCAGAGAGACAATGGAATATGATGTTGTTATTGTAGGTGGTGGTCCATCAGGCTTATCTGCAGCTATCAAACTAAAACAACTTGATCCTAACTTAAATGTTTGTTTATTAGAAAAAGCTTCAGAAATAGGTGCACATATTTTAAGCGGTAATGTTTTTGAAACTAGAGCATTAGATGAGTTGCTACCAAATTGGAGAGAATTAAATTCTCCAATTCAAACAAAGGTAAGTAAAGAAAAGTTTTTATTTCTTGGAAAAACTAAATCATTAAGTTGGCCGACCTGGTTGTTACCAGCTGTTCAACAAAATCATAAAAATTATATTATTAGTCTCGCAAATTTATGTAGATGGTTGGCAGAACAGGCTGAGGCTTTAGGTGTTGAAATTTTTCCAGGTTTTCCAGCTAGTGAAATTTTGTACCGTGATGATGGTTCTGTTAAAGGTGTTGCAACACAAGATATGGGTATTGATAAAGAAGGAAATAAAAAAGATAGTTTTGAACCTGGTATAGATCTTTTAGGTAAAGTTACTGTTTTTGCCGAAGGGTGTAGAGGACACTTAGGAAAACAATTAATTAAAAAGTTTGAGCTTGATAAAGGAAAAGATCCTCAGCAATATGGAATAGGTTTTAAAGAAATCTGGGAGATAGATCAAAAAAATCATGAGGAAGGTTTAGTAATGCATACAGCAGGCTGGCCTTTAGATAATAACACTTATGGTGGTAGTTTTATGTATCATGCAGAAAATAAACAAATTTTTTTAGGATATGTTATTGGATTAGACTACAAAAACCCTCATCTATCTCCATTTGATGAATTTCAAAGATTTAAAACACATCCTGCAATAAAAAAAATAATAGAAGGAGGAAAAAGAATTTCTTATGGAGCAAGAGCTTTAATTGAAGGTGGATTTCAAAGTTTACCACAAATGTTTATGCCTGGAGCTCTATTAGTTGGTTGTGATGCAGGTACATTAAATATGCCAAAAATTAAAGGTTCTCATACCGCTATGAAAAGTGGAATTATTGCAGCAGAAAGTATTCACGAACATATTAAATTTAATAAAAATTTATCAATTTTTGAGGATAAATTTAAGAATAGTTGGCTTTATGATGAGCTCTTTAAGGCTCGTAATGTTAAACCTAGCTTTAGTTGGGGTTTAATTTTAGGCATTATTTTTACCGGTATAGATCAAATTTTATTCAGAGGTAAATTACCTTTTACTTTAAGACATAAACATGCTGATCATGAAACATTGAAAAATGCAAATGAAATGCCAAAAATTGAATATCCAAAACCAGATAATATAATTACTTTTGACAAAACTAGCTCAGTCTATTTAACAGGTACTAATCATGCAGAGAACCAGCCAGTACATTTACAATTAAAAGACCCTGGCTTACCTATTAATTATACTTTAGAAAAATTTGATGAACCTGCTCAAAGATATTGTCCTGCTGGTGTTTACGAAGTTCAAAAAGAAAATGATGTAAATAAATTTGTTATTAATTCACAAAACTGTATTCATTGTAAAACTTGTGATATTAAAGAACCTTCTCAAAATATTACCTGGGTTACTCCTGAAGGTGGGGGTGGACCTAAGTATGGAAATATGTAATTAGGAAATATCTATTGCAAATTTTTTAAGTATTTCAATAGGTAAAATTTTTAAAGTATTTTCATGAGTTCGTTTTAAAAAAATTGGACAACCTTTACCCGCTTCTACTGCTCTAGCATACCAAGTAGCACAAACACACCATCCATCACCATCTTTTAATCCTGGAAATCCAAACTCTGGATGTGGGGTAATTAAATCATTACCAGCTTCTTTACACCATTCTAAAAATTCAGTATTTACCTTAGCACAGACTGTATGTAAACCCTGGTCATTTTCATCTGTGTTACAACAACCATCTCTATACCACCCAGTTAATGGATCGTTAGAACATAATTCTAAATCCTCTCCTAATACATTTTTTTGAATTTTATCCATTGAATACATCAAAAGTTTTTTTATCTATGTCTATGTTAAATGAGAATGACCTTCTTTCACCTTCTCTTTTAAATGGATAAGCTGTATGCATTAAATAATTTGGAAATAATATCATATCTCCAACTTTAGGGTTATGATTAAATAAACTATTATTTAAAAAAGATTTTGATCCATGTATAAAATCTATTGTTCCATTAGTTTTTAGTCTTTTTCTACTTTTAGTAATATTTTTTGGTATTTTTAAATATCCTACTCCTGAAATATTTCCACTATGAAAATGAATAGGATTATACTCATTTTTAAATTGTCTAACTACCCAAAGATTTCTTAAAATTATCTTTTTTGTGTTTTTATCAATACATTTTTTTATATATTTTTTCACATTAACCCCAATAAAATTTAAAAGATTTTTTTTAATAAATTTTGGACTTAACTGAATTTCTTGTTTTACTTGACCAACTAATTTATCTGAATAATCACTTTTCTTTAATCTCTTCTTGTCATTTAAAATTTTATCTACTTCTAGATTAATTTTTTTTATTATATTTTTAGGAATTTTAATTATAGCAATCTTAGGACCAAATGGACTTAGTACTTTCATGAATATTATATTTTTGTAGGATTTGGTTGACCTTTATAAACTTTTTCTGGATCAAATTTTTTTTCTTTTTCTGTAAATTTCATTTTTACTTTTCTACCATTATCAATTGGCCCCAAAGGTATTGATCTATAAAAACAAGATCTATATCCAACATGACAGCTAGCTCCATCACCAATATCAACTGTTAGCCAAATAGAATCTTGATCGTCATCAATTTTAATTTCGATTACTTTTTGGGTAAAACCACTAGTTTTACCTTTATGCCAGATAGATTTTCTTGAACGACTAAAATAATGAGCCTCTTTTGTTTCAATAGTCTTTTTTAAAGCCTCAACATTCATATATCCATGCATTAGAATTTCTTTATTTTTAGAACACATTGTAATAACAGGAATTAGCCCATCATTATCAAATTTTGGTGACAGAAGATTTCCTTCTTCAATTTCAACCACATTTTCTCTTTTTTTGAACATAATAAGTGATTATGTAGCACATATAAGTATATTTTAAATATTTTAAAATTAATAAATTATATGTATAAAACGTTCGATGAAATTAGTTAAAGACTCAAATCAAGAACAAGAGATAAAAAAAATCTCTGATAAAGAAGCAGAAGAAGCTTTTAGAACTATTTTGGCCTGGATGGGGGAAGACCCTGCGAGAGAAGGTTTGCTAGAAACTCCTAAAAGAGTTGTAAAAGCCTTCAAAGAATATTTTAAAGGATACAAAGAGGATCCTAAGCAAATTTTAGATAAAACTTTTGGTGATGTTGAAGGTTATGATGACATGGTTGTTCAAAAAAACATCTCAGTACAAAGTCATTGTGAACATCATATGGCACCTATTATAGGTAAAGCGCATGTAGCTTATATTCCAAAAGAAAGAGTGGTAGGCTTAAGTAAATTAGCTAGAGTTGTAGAAGTGTTTTCAAAAAGACTACAAACCCAGGAAAGACTTACTATGCAAATTGCGAATACACTAATGGAGTCTTTAGATGCAAAAGGAGTGGCAGTAACAATAGACTCTACTCATCAATGTATGACTATGAGAGGTATTAAAAAAGAACAAGCTTCAACAGTAACAAATTACTACTTAGGTCAATTTAAAGAGGATCTAAGTTATCAAAATAGATATTTAAGATTTATTAGTATAGCAAAAGATTAAAGTGTCAGATCAATTTAAAGCATTAATTCTAGATCAAAAAGGTGAAGAGTTTACAAGAGAAGTAAAATCAATAGATAAAAGTTTTTTAAAACATGGTGATGTAACAATTAAAGTAGATTATTCAGATCTTAATTTTAAAGATGGAATGATTTTAAAAAATGGTGGACGACTTGTTAAAGAGTTTCCTCATATTCCAGGTATAGATTTTTCAGGAACAGTATTAGACAGTGAAAACTCAAATTTTAAAGAAGGTGATGAAATTATTTTAACAGGATTTAGAGTAGGTGAAATTTTTTATGGTGGTTACTCTCAAATTGCAAAAGTTAATGGAGACTTCTTAGTTAAAAAACCAAAAAATTTAACTAGCAAACAAGCAATGATACTTGGAACTGCTGGTTTTACATCTTTGATGAGTGCATTTGCAATAAAAGCTAGAGAAGAAATTCTATTAGGTGAAAAAGTGAATAATGTTTTAGTAACAGGTGCGACAGGTGGCGTTGGAAGTGTTGCGGTGATTGCATTGAATAAAATGGGTTACAATGTAACAGCAGTTACTGGGAAAGACTCAAAAGCAGATTATTTAAAATCTCTTGGTGCTAAAACTATTGTTAATAGAACTGAATTTGATAAAGATCCAAGACTAATTGATAAAGCATTGTGGGATGGGGTAGTAGACACTGTTGGTGGAAAAATATTAGCTAATGCAATAGTTCAAACTAACTCTAATGGAATTATAGCTGTATGTGGAAATGCAAATACTAACGAACTTAATACGAATGTAATTCCATTTATGCTTAGAGGAATTAAACTTTGGGGAATGGACTCTGCTAACTGTAGTATTAAAAGAAGAGAATTTATTTGGGGTGAAGCTGCAAATTTAGTTGATTTTAATTTATTAGAAAAATCTATTCAAACAGTGAGCTTAGAAGAGTTAATTGAGACATATCCTAAAATATTAAAAGGTGAAATTTCAGGAAGAGTTTTAGTTGATTTAAATAAATAATGGATTGGGACAAATTAAAAATATTCCACGCAGTTGCAGAAGCAGGCAGTTTTACTAATGCAACAATCAACCTGAATCTTAGTCAATCAGCTATAAGTCGACAAATTCAATCATTGGAACAAGATCTAAAAGTTCAATTATTTGAAAGACATGCTAGAGGTTTAACACTTACTGAAAATGGAGAATATGTATTTAAAACAGCTCATGAAGTAATTGGTAAGTTAAAAGAAGTTGAAACTTCTTTAGGTGACCAAAAGAATAAACCCACAGGAAAATTGACTATCACCACTGTTAGAAGTTTCGGGACTCACTGGTTAACTCCTAGAATTCAAGAATTTATGCGTCTAAACCCTGAGATAGAGATTGAATTGGTTTTTGATGATAAAGAGCTAGATTTGAGCACAAGACAGGCTGATATTGGTATATTTATGAGAAGACCTAAGCAGCTTAATTATATTCAGAAAAAACTAGTTGATATTAAGTACTTTATATATGGGTCAAATAAGTATTTAGAAAAAAATGGAATGCCCAAAACTATTGGAGATTTAAATAAGCATAAGTTTATTTCCTTTGGAAAAGGCGCTCCTTCACCAGTTTATAACCCAGACTGGGCTTTAAAACTTGGAATGCATGACGGAAAAAAAAGAAAATCTATAATGAAGGTAAATAGTGTAATGGGGCTACTTTTAGCGGTAGAATCTGGGGTTGGTCTTGCAGCTTTACCTGAGTATTTGGTAAGTAGTTCAACCAATGTTATTAAAGTACTACCTAAATCCGAGGGTCCTATCACTGAAGCTCACTTCGTTTACCCTCAATCATTAAAAAATACCGCTAGAGTTCAAGCATTTAGAAATTTCTTATTCAGCAAGATTGGCGACTGGAAAGCTTAAATAGCCTTAACACAACCAAAGGTTTAGGGTGCGACATACTTGCGATTGATAATCATTATCATTGCGAATAGTTATCATTTTCAATTAAATAATAATAACAATAATAACAAGGAAATTAATGAAAAAAATATCAATTATAACATTAATTGCATCAATATTTGTTTCAACTTTTGCGGTTGCTAATGAAGTTAATGTATTTAATGCAAGACATTATAAAGCAGACGCTGAACTTTATTCTAAGTTTACAAGCATGACTGGAATTAAAGTTAATCTGATAAATGGAAAATCAGGTGCTTTAGAAAAAAGAATAATTGAAGAGGGTGCAGATTCTTCTGCAGATCTTTACATCACTGCTGACGCTGGAAGATGTGGTGCTATGGATGCAAAAGGTCATCTTCAAGGTGGCTTAACATCTGCAGCTATCAAAGCTGCCGTTCCAAAAAGCTTTAGAACAAGCAAATGGGTTGGAATAGCAAAAAGAGCTAGAATAATTTATTATTCACCTGAAAGAGTTACTGGTGCTGAATTATCTGGAATGAGTTATGAAGGTCTAGCTGATCCTAAATGGAAAGGAAGATTAGTAATAAGAAAATCTAGCAACATATACAATAAATCTCTTGTAGCTTCATTAATTGAAAATAATGGAAAAAAAGCTACAGCTGAATGGGCAAAAGGAGTTGTTGCAAATATGGCTAGAGACTCTAAAGGAAATGATAGAGCTCAGATCATGGCAGTAGCAGCGGGTGAAGCTGATATTGCAGTAGCTAACACTTATTATTTAGCTCTAATGTTATCTGGTAAAAAAGGTGCTGAACAACAAGCAGCTGCTAAAAAAGTAAAAGCTTTCTTTCCTAATCAAAATGGTAGAGGAACACACATGAATGTTAGTTGTGCAGCCTTAGTAAAAGGAGCACCTAATAAAGATAATGCTGTTAAACTTGTAGAGTTTTTATTAACTCCACAATCTCAAGAGCACTTCACTAACAATACATTTGAGTTTCCAATGATTGATGGTGTTTCACCAAGTCCTTTAGTAGTAAATAATTTAGGATTAGATTTTCAACAAGATATGAAAACTAAACTATCTTCTTATGGAAAAAATCAAGCTGCCGCTTTAGAAGTAATGACAGCTGCTGGATGGAAATAAGTGAAAGAAAATAAGAAATTTATGTCTGAAATTGATTTGAATAAATCTTCTAGTGCATGTTCCCCATGTAATCAAGAGTGTGAAAAAATCAATGAAAGAATAAATAAAAGAAAACTAGAAGAAATTGACTCTAAGGAAGTTCCGCATCTCCTTAAAGTATTTGATTTTTAAATTTTCTTTGTTGTGCCCAAATCAAATGGGGATTTGAGATGGGCACAAATTACAAATTTAAGTTTTCTTCTGTTGAAAGAGTGTTCCCTATAGTCAAGTTGTCTCCTTAATTATATTGGACACTCTTTGAACAGAAAAAAGAAAAAATATTATGAAATCAGGATTTAAATTAGAAAAAGTTATATTTAAAATGAGAGAGGGAGATAAATCCGGAAGCTTAAATGAATGTGCCATTGGAGGAAAATGGGTTGATAAGAATACAGATGATTTTTTCAAGGGAAAAAGAGTGGTGCTATTTAGTTTGCCAGGTGCTTTTACACCCACATGTTCATCCCAACAATTGCCAGGATTTGAAAACAACTTTGATAGGTTTAAAAAATTAGGTATAGATGAGGTTTATTGTTGTTCTGTAAATGATGCATACGTTATGAATGCTTGGGCTTATAAAATGGGAATTAAAAATATAAAATTAATTCCAGATGGAAATGGCTCTTTTTCAAAACAAATGGGTATGCTTATATCAAAAGACCACAATGGATTTGGTAGAAGAAGCTGGAGATATATGTCAGTAATTACTGATGGAATAGTTGAAAAATGGTGGGAAGAACCTGGTATAAACAATGATGGTTCTGATGATGACCCCTATGGTGAAACAGCACCTGAAAAATGCTTAGAATATCTTGCAGGAAGCGAGTAAGTCTATTTTTAAAAGTTATATTATTATATAAGTCGCCAACATGTTTAAAAATTTAAATATTTGGTTTTTTTTATCTCTTACAATTTCTTTATTTGTAAGCATTCCAATATTGACAGTATTTTCAAGTTTCTTTGAAAGCACATCAAATTATTATGAAATTTTAAAAAATACTTTTTTAATAGAGTATATCTTCAATTCAGTTTCATTGTTAATCTCAGTATTGATTTTAACGTTCCTTTTAGGCACAGGAACAGCTTACTTGGTTTCTTTTTATAAATTTCCTGGCAGTGATTTCTTCAAATGGGCACTAATATTATCATTTGCAGTTCCTCCTTATATTTATGCATACTCTTTAACAGCCTTTTTTGAAAATTATGGAACTGCTTTTACTATTTTAAAAAATCTATTCGGTGATGCAAATTACAATAAAAGTATTCCAAAGTTTGATGGAATGTTTGGTGCAATAATATCAATTAGCTTTTCTTTATTTGCTTATGTTTATATTCTCGTAAGAGCATCTTTTTTATATCAGTCACAAAACTTAATAGATTTAGGAAAAAATCTTGGTTTTTCAAAATTTAAATCATTTTATAAAATTATATTACCAGCTGCTAGACCAGCAATTGTTGCTGGATTATCTTTGGTGGCTATGGAAACCTTAGCAGAATTTGGAGCAGTAGATTTTTTTTCAATTAATACTTTAACTACTGGTATTTATAACTCTTGGATAACTTTTGATGATTTAGCATTTGCAAATAGAATATCTTTTTTCTTATTACTATTTATATTTTCATTATTTGTGCTTGAGAATTTATCTAGACAAAAAGCAAAATATCATTTCAATTCTAGAGGTGGTTTTAAACAGAAAGAAAAATTTAAACTTTCAGGTAATAAGGCAATTTTAGCATTTGCAGCATGTTTTTTTGTATTTTTTATGAGTTTTTTATTTCCATTAAGTCAAATGTTATATTGGACAATTAAGTTTCCAGAAAATTTATTTGATCTCCAAATAATCGATCTTTTATTAAATACTCTTTATTTAGTTTTTTTATCTAGTTTAGTCCTAATAATATTCTCTTTAATATCGAACTATGGCAATAGGGTTTCAAATAATAAAACTTTGAATATCTTATCTACCTTATCTATTTCAGGTTATGCTATTCCTGGAGTAATTTTAGCAATAGCTTTCATAACTTTTATTGCCTGGTTTGATGATAATATAATTAAGTCATTAGGTTTTATATCTATTAAAAAATTGTTCATCGGTTCAATTCTTGGATTGGTCTTAGTCTATTTTGTAAGATTCTATTCTTTAGCTTTTAATGGAATAAAATCTGGCTATGAAAAAATTAACATTTCAGTAGATGAAAGCGCATATCTTCTTGGTTTTTCAAAAAGAAAAACTTTTATGAATATTCACGTTCCTTTTTTGAGAAATTCTCTTTTATTTATTATAATTTTAATATCGTTAGAAATTGTGAGAGAATTACCTATAACTCTTATTTTAAGACCTTTTAATTTTGAAACTTTTGCGACTACTGCCTATATTTCAGCTTCTGAAGATTTGTTAGAAGCTGCTGCAGTTCCTTCATTATTTTTAATTTTAATTGCAAGTTTTTTTATTATAGTTACATCAAAATATATATTAAGAGAATCTAATGACTAAAAATTTTTTTGAAATTAAAGATGTTGATTTTAATGTGGGCGGTAAAACTAAAGTTAAAAATGTATCTTTTTCTATAAAAAATGAAGGTGATGTTATATGTCTTTTAGGCCCGTCGGGTATTGGAAAAACTACAATCTTGAGAACAATAGCTGGATTAGAAAAAATTGAAAAAGGATCAATTGAATTAAATAACAAAACGTTATCTTCAAAAACAATTAATGTAGAACCAGAAAATAGAAATATATCGCTATCGTTTCAAGAAAATAGTTTGTTTCCTCATTATACTGTTGAAAAAAATATACTATTAGGTGCAGAGAGAAATAAGGAAAAGAAAGATAAAAAGATTGGTTTAAAAGAAATAGTTGATTTACTTGATATCTTTCACATATTAAATAAATATCCCCATCAAATTAGTGCTGGAGAAGCTCAAAGAGCTTCACTTGCAAGATCTTTAATAACTCAACCAGATCTCTTGTTGTTAGATGAGCCTTTATCTAATGTTGATCAAAGTTTTAAGGAAGAAATTCAAGTAAGATTGAAAAAAATATTAAATCAATTAAAGATTACTACAATTATAGTTACTCACGACTCTTATGAAGCTTTTTATTTGGGCTCAAAATGTGGGATTATTATTAATCAAGAACTTAAACAGTTTGATGATCCTTATAAGGTTTATCATTTCCCTAATTCAGTAGAAGTGGTTAATTTTTTAAATAGAGGAATACTAATTCCAGCAAAAGTAACAGGCAAAAATACTTTAGAAAGTTGGGATTTAGGAACTATTGAAGGCAATTTTATTAAAAATTATCCTGAAGGTGCTAATGTACAATTACTTCTTCAGCCAGAAGATTTAGAGCATGATGATAAAAGTAATCTTAAATTAGAGGTAGTTGATAGAAAATTTAGAGGAACAAACTTTATTTATACTCTTAAAACACCAAGTAATACCTTAATACCAGTATTCGTACACTCACATCATATTCATCAACACGAAGTAGATGAAAAATTTGGAATAAAAAGACCAATTCATATTGATCATATAGTTTGCTTCTAATAAAAAGCTTTTTAAAAAATGAATAGTAATTTTAAAATTTTTTTAAAAGGTATTTCTGACGTTAGCCCTCTAATGATACCTGTAGTTCCGTTTGGTTTAATATTTGGTATTTTATCAATTGATATTGGTTTTAGCCCATTAGCCACAATGGGAATGTCCTTAATAATTTTTGGTGGGGCATCTCAAATAATCCTTCTACAATTATTTTCAGGTGGAGCATCATCTCTTGTTATTATAAGCTCTGTAGGAGCAGTAAATTCAAGACATTTACTTTATGGAGCAGTTGTTTCAGAACACGTTTCAGACTTAAAGTTAATCTGGAAAATTATTATTTCATATTTTCTAATTGATCAAGCATTTGCTGTATCAAACGAATATTTTAAAAAAAGCAAAGAAAAAAATAAATATTTTCATCTAATAGGTGGAGGGTTTACTTGTTGGATTATCTGGCAATCAACAACATTTTTAGGAATAATTTTAGGTGCAGCTATACCAGAAAAACTTGGATTAAGTTTTGCAGTACCTTTGACTTTTTTAGCAATATTAGTCAATGATTTCAGAAAATTGATTAATGTAATTGTTATTCTTACATCAGGCTTAATTGCTTTGTTTGGTTACAATTATATTCCTTATAAAGCTTATGTAATTGTGGCTGCTTTTGTAGGATTACTAACAGCGTATATTTTAACTAAAGTAAAAAAAAAATATGAGTGATTGGTTTCTTATTATTTACTGTGGATTGATAACTTATCTAACTAGGTTTTCAATGATAGCTCTTTTAAAAAAAGAAATGTTTAACAACAGAATAAGAGAAGTTCTATCTTATGTACCATCAGCAATTTTTCCAGCAATTATATTTCCAGCTATTTTTTTAGATAATTCTGGGTCAATTCAATTAGAAGAAAATCCAAAAATTTTAGCTGCAATTATTGCTATGGTTGTAGGTATCTTGAGCAGAAATATAATTGCGACAATTTTTGCAGGTTTAGCCTCATATTGGACAATCATTTTTATATAAAACAATCAAATATAGTGTTAGCTTTTTAGATTAAAATCAACAGAGGGGAAATGATGAGAATAATAAAAAGTACATTAGTCGCTGGATTAATTTCTTTATTTATATCTTTTTCAAGTTATGCGGAAAAAGTGAAAATTGGAGATCCAGGCTGGACAGGTGCAACTGCTATTGCAAATTTACTTGCTGCAGTTGTTACTGATAAAATGGGTGGAGAAGCAGAACTTGTTCCTGGTAACAACACTGCAATCTATGGAGCAATCGATAGAAGCAAAGGTGAAATAGAAGTTCATCCTGATATATGGTTGCCAAATCAACAAGCTTATACAAACGATTTAGTTCCAAAAGGAACTTTAAAACTAAGCAGCAAACCTTACGAGGGAAACCAAGGTTATTGTGTTTCTCAACAATTTGCGAAAAAATTTAACATTACTGCTATTGAAGACTTAGGAAGACCAGAAGTTGTTAAAGCTATGGACAGTGATGGCAATGGTAAAGGTGAATTTTGGATTGGAGCAGATGGTTGGGCATCAGCAAATGTTAACCAAGTTAAATTAAGAGACTATGGTTTATATGACGCTGGTATTGAACCAATAAGAGCTGCAGAAGCAGTTAAAAATGCAAGAGTTCTTGACTCAATAAAAAAAGGTGAAGGATATGCATTCTATTGTTATAAACCACATGCAATTTGGGGAATGGCAGATGTAGTTATGTTGGAAGAACCAAAATTCGATCCAGCTAAATACAAAATGGTTCAACCAAAAGAAGATGCAGACTGGTATAACAAATCATATGTAGCTTCAAAAGATGCGCTTAAACAAATTCAAATTGGTTGGGGCACATCATTAGAAAAAAAATCACCAGCAATTGTAGAATTCTTTAAGAATTTTCAATTAACAGCAGATGATGTTTCGTCTATGGCTTACGCAATTTCAGTTGAGAAAAAAGATCCAGCTGATGTAGCAAGAGCTTGGATGAAAGCAAACAAGTCAACTGTTGATGGTTGGTTAGGACTTTAGTCTAAATTAAATTATTTATACTCGGCAATAAGTTATTGCCGAGTATATTTTCCAAAAAAAAAATATAATGGATTCATCAAGTTCAGCAATTAAGATTGAAAATGTTTGGAAAGTATTTGGTAACACTTCTAAGATAGCATTAGATGCAATCCAAAACGATAAAATTTCAAAAACTGAAGCCCTAGAAAAATATAATTCAGTAATTGGTGTTTCAGATGTTTCATTTGACGTAAAACAAGGTGAAATATTTTGTGTAATGGGTTTATCAGGCAGTGGTAAATCAACATTAGTTAGGCACATTAATAGACTTTTAGAGCCCACTTCTGGAAAGATTTTAATTAATGATCAAGATGTAATGACACTTGGTAGAGAAAGTTTACAGGAATTAAGAAATAAAAAGATAGGCATGGTTTTTCAAAACTTTGCTCTAATGCCACACAGATCAGTAGTAGACAATATAGCAATGCCTTTAGAAATAAGAGGTATAAGTAAAAATGATAGATTAGATGCAGCAAATAAAATTTTAGATATTGTTGAATTACAAGGTTGGGGCAATAAATTTGCTCATGAACTATCAGGAGGAATGCAGCAAAGAGTTGGACTTGCAAGAGCTTTAGCTGCTGATCCAGAATTTCTTTTAATGGATGAACCTTTTAGTGCATTAGATCCATTGATTAGAAGACAACTTCAATCAGAGTTTATTAAACTTTCTAAACAGATGAAAAAAACAACTGTTTTTATAACTCATGATTTAGATGAAGCCGTTAGGGTTGGGCATAGAATTGCAATTATGAGAGATGGTAAAGTAATTCAAATTGGAACCCCTGAAGAAATTGTGGTTAATCCAGCAGATGAGTATGTTGCAGACTTCGTAAAAGGAATTTCAAGATTAAAGGTTGTTCAAGCAAAATCAATCATGCAATCAGTAGAAACTTATGAAAAAAAGTATGGTAAATTATGGGATGATCCTGAAAGTGTTAAAGATAATGAATTACTAAGTGGGCTTATTGAAAAATCAAAATCAAAAGATAAACCATTAATAGTTAAAAATTCTAAAAATCAATTAATTGGAGTAATTACTCAGGCAGATCTTTTAAAAGCAGTTATTGAGGGTGGTGATGGAGAATAATAAGAATATCAGCCCTTCAAGATCAGAACTGATCACAGATTTTGTTAAAACAAGTCCTAATTATTATATTGAACAATTTCAAAAAATAGGCAGTAAACCTACATTCTCATTCTCATTCAATTTATATGCTGCAATTTTTGGACCTATTTGGTTTGGAATTAGAAATATTTGGAATTGGGCATTAACTTTTTTAATTATTGAAACTTTTGCAGTTGTTCAAATAATCAGAGGATTATTTGGAAATATTACAGCTGAAGCTGTTCAAAAAATTGAGCAAGTTCAATCAACTATTGCATTTAGAAATAAACAGTTAGAGGCTGCAATAACAAATAATCCAGATAAAGTGGATGTATATAAACGAAATATCAAATCTTTAGAAGATGCGATGCAAGGCTATATTAATGAAGTTGATCGAATAGAAGCCTCAGCAATTTGGATTACTATTTTTGGAATAGTTTTATTAATTTCTATTAAGTTAATTCAAGGAATTATTGCAAATTCTAAGCTAGAAAAAAGATATTCTGAATGGTTGTCTGATAAGACTATTAGCCCTGGAATGCAAATTAAGAACTATATTTTGAGTACTATTTTTACGTCAGTGATAATGTTTTTTTCTGTAGTTCATTATAGCTTTCCTGGCTTTATAACAATAATGGATCAATTTCCAACTCATCCAGATATAAGATTAACTTCTATCAGTTGGGTTGAGAAAGTATTTAATTATGCTGTAATTAAAGGAGATGCATTATTTACAGCAATTACTATTGGTATTCGTTCTGTTTTAGATTTTTTAGAATTGCTGTTTGTAAAGACACCTTGGATAGTTATCATAACTACAATAGTTATATTAACTGGATTATCCGCAGGCCCACGTGCAGCAATTTATTCAGCAGGATTTTTATGCTACATGGGTTTTTTAGGTTTTTGGGTTAAAGCAATGACTACCCTAGCCTTACTTGGTACAGCAGCAATTTTAAGTATAGCAATTGGAATACCTCTTGGAATTTTTTGTGCAAGACGTCAGAGATTTTATTCAATGATAAGACCAATAATGGATTTTATGCAAACAATGCCAGCTTTTGTATTTATGATACCAGTTATTGCTTTCTTTGGAACAGGAAAGGTTGCAGCAGTAATTATTACAATGATTTTTGGTGGAACTCCTGTTGTTAGATTAACTGTCCTTGGATTAAGAGGTGTTCCTGAAACTATTAGAGAAGCTGCAATAGCATATGGAGCAAGCAAATGGTATTTACTTAGAAAGGTAGATTTACCTTTAGCAACACCTTCAATATTGGCGGGTGTAAACCAAACTGTAATGTTAAGTTTAGCCATGGTAGTTGTTGCGTCATTAATTGGTGCAAAAGGTTTAGGTCAAGATGTCTTAGAAGCCTTACAATATGCTAACGTAGGACAAGGTATTCTTGCTGGTGTAGCAATTCTTTTTGTCGCATTAATCTTAGATAGGGTTGTTCAAGGAAAAAAAAGAGTTTAGATAACAATTATGAAAAAAATTTTTATATTTATTTTTTGTTTATTTGCATTTAACGTAAATGCAAAAGAAACAACTTTTGATAAAGCATTGTTTGATAAAGCTCTATCAGAGGGCAAGATAGTTGTAGTGAGCTCTTGGGTAAAATATTGCACGTCTTGTGCAAGCCAAATGAAAGTTTTAGATAAAGCTAAAAATGATTTTAATAATATTGAATACTTTAAATTTGATGTAAGAAATAAAGAAATAGCTGATTTATTTAATATTCAATATCAAACAACACTTTTAATTTTCAAAAATAATAAAGAAGTTTACAGAAGTATTGGTGAAACAAGTAGAGAAGCAATTTATAAAGCTATAAAATCCTCAATTTAGACTTAAGCACCTAAATTAATATTTCTAGACACATTAGTTTCTATTTCTGCTGGTTTTTTTAAATTAAGATTATTCATAATATCAATATACTCATCAACACTACTCACTTGCAATCTAGGATTTTGTTTTTTTTCTTTTCCAATCGTACTCACTTTTTCACCTTTGTAATCATGAGCTGGATATAGAAAAGTTTCATCTGGCAATTTTAAAAGTTTATTAAATATTGAATTGTAAGCATCCTTTGAACTTCCATTTTGGAAATCAGTTCTGCCTGTACCATTAATCAAAAGGGTGTCTCCAGAAAATAGATAATTATCCATTAAAAAACTGTAACTATCAGAAGTGTGTCCTGGTGTATAAAGTGCTCTTATCTTTAAATCATCAAGTTTGATAATTTCTTCATCTTTTACTTTAATTTCTACTGAATTAGCAGGAGTATTTTCCCCCATTATTGTAGCACATTGAGTTTTATCTTTTAATTTAGTTGCTCCAGTAACATGATCTGCGTGTATATGCGTATCAATAACTTTAACTAATTTTAAATCTAATACAGTAAGCAATTTAAAGTATTCTTCTACGTTTTCTAAAACAGGATCAATGATTAAAGCCTCTCGTCCCTCAGATGAGGCAATAAGGTATGTGTAAGTGCTAGATTTTTGATCAAAAACTTGTTTAAAAATCATTATCAAACATTATCATATAAGAATGGAAACCACTACATTTGACTGGTCGTGTAAAAATACATGGAAACAAAGTGCAAAAAATACTGCCTGGTGTTTACTTGGTTGTTCTATAGGAGACTTTGGGACTATTTTATTTTTTCAATTAACAGAAATTCCATTGCCAGTTTTAGCAATAATGATTCTGGCAATAATAAATGGTTTAATTACCAGTATAATTCTTGAAACGATTATTTTACTAAGACAAAACTTAAGCTTAGATAAGGCTTTTAAAACTGCAATAGGCATGAGCTTTATTTCTATGATTAGTATGGAGATTACAATGAATTTGACTGATTATATATTTACCGGAGGAGCTATTTTAACTTGGTGGATTATACCTATAATGCTAGCAGTAGGGTTTATAACACCATGGCCATATAATTATTGGAGATTAAAAAAATTTGGCATCAACTGTCATTAAAAATTGGGATAATAAAACTTGGCTATCCTCTAAGGATTATATTGAGTCATTTAATAAATTTTTAACAAAAAAAGTTAAACTAAATCCAAAATCTAAAATTTTAGATATAGGGTGTGGTCGTGGAAAAATTATAGGCAATTTGAGCTCTCAATTAATGCTTAAAAATAAGCCGCTAGGTATAGATTTAACACATCATCAAGACAAAGATAAAAGAATTAAGTTTAAAAGAGTTGATGCTTTAAGTTTTCTTTTAAAAAATAAAAAAAAATTTGATTTAATTTTGATTAAACAAACAATTCATTTATTAAATTTTAATAAAATAAAGAAATTATTAAACTTATCTAAAAAAAGTTTAAGTCAAAATGGTAAAATTTTAATATTTAGTTTAGATACAGATAATAACAATATACCTACCTTTAAATTAATGAAAACAAAACTTTTAAAATCTCTAAAAAGAGATAAAAAAATAATAAAACTTATAACAAAATTATATCCTTACAAAAAAAGTAGATTTATTTTTAGAGTTAAAATTTTAAGGGAGAAATATTTACAAATGATACAAAAAAGATATATATCTACTTTATTACCAATGACCAAATCTCAAATACGAAAAGGAATTGATGAGATTAAATATAGATATAAAAGGAATATTAAATTTAGAGATAAATTAATTTGCCTTACATTATAAAAGGTTTTTATTGCTTTAGATTAAAATATATATAAGCTTCTATTATGAAATATATAACTGGTTTAATTAATTTAATAATAAGTTTAGTAGTTTCTACAATTATTATTTATGCAATCAATTTTGTTGCAGGTTTCGCAGGAGCAGATTATTCTTTTTCAAATGGTGAAGTATTTGTAATGTGGATCTTAATGGCAATTCTAGTTAATAATTGTTTTAATAAATAATATTTCTCAAAATGAATAATTCTGTAAAGACAGATGACGTTATCTTTAATTTTTTTAAACAAATCTGTGATGAAAAAGATGATCAAAAATGTGTTGAACTTGGAAATAATTGGATAAAAGCTATGGAAACGAATTTATCAAATATGGAGTCTAACTTGGATGAAAAAGATAAAATCAAACATAAAGAAGATATTCAAAATAATAGAAATCATTTAAATAGCCTTAAAGGCAAAAACTCGTCTGAGTGGCGTGAATACGCAACTAAATGTATGGTTGAAATTATGGATAATAAAGTATAGAAAATTTTAAAGGGGTGTCTTAACAGACTGAGATTAAACCCTAAGAACCTGTCCGGTAATTCAGAAAGGGAGAATAATGGATAAAACATATTTTTTAAGTCAATCTACATCATTAATATTAGTAATTGTTATAAGTTTAATATTTGTTTTTTTAGGCCTATATAATTCAAAAAAATATCAAGGATTAAATAATTATTTAACTGCAAATAGAAATATTGGATTATTTTCTTTAACAACAAGTTTGACTGCTTCAGCATTAGGAGCGTGGATTTTATTTGGTCCAGCCTCAGCTGCAACATGGGGAGGAATTGGAGCTATAATAGGATATTCATTAGGTACAGCTTTTCCAATGTTTTTTCTAATATATTTAGGAGAAAAAATAAGGAAAGAATTTGCTAAAGGATCATCTTTAATTGAGTTTATGAGAAAAAAGTTTGGAAAAAGTTTATTCAAACTTATTCTATTAATGACAATTTTTTATATGTTTATTTTTTTATGTGCTGAAGTCACAGCGATCGCTGTTTTGATAAATTATATATCAGGTACTGAACTTTGGGTTACTGCTTTAATTGTACTATTATCTACACTTGCATATACTTTGTACGGAGGTCTAAGAGCATCAATATTTACAGACAATATACAAATGGTTGTAATTGGGATTCTTTTATTGATTTCGTTTGTATATATAAATTCTTTTACAGGATCAGAATTTTCCTTTGAGTTTATAAAAGAAAAAAATCCTCAACTTTTAAGCTCATCTTATATACCAAGTTATACAGCTGGTTTAACTTTTTTTATTGCAGTTGCTGCTACAAACTTGTTTCACCAAGGTAATTGGCAAAGAGTATATGCAGCAAAAAATTTTGAAACTTTAAGAAAAAGTTTAATTATATCTTTCTTTATAATTGTACCTGTAGTTTTTTATATGGGATTTACTGGGATGGTTGCTTTTTCAATAGATCCAACAACTAGACCCGATCTAGGTTTTTTTACATTATTACTTAAAGAACAAACAGAGTTGTTATCTTTATTTATTATTGTACTTGGTTTAGCGTTAACAATTTCTACAGTTGATACTTTAGTAAATGCAATATCAAGCCTAATTGTTGTAGACGGTAAAGCAACTTTTAATTTGAATAAAAAAACAAATTATTTATATTTTTCCAAATATATAATTTTATTTTTATCTTTAATTTCTTTCATTATTGCATCTAAAGGATTTGATATATTATATTTATTTTTATTGGCTGATTTATTTTGTTGTGCTTTTGTGTTAACTGTTTTTTACAGTTTTTATAACAAGAATATTAATGAAAGAACTGCTTATGTATCAATTATTATAGGATTAATAGGAGGTTTTTTAATGTTCCCTTCACCCGATTTTTCAATAAGTTTACTTGTTGGAATATTAATGCCTAAAGAACTGTTTGGACCTTTTGTAGCACAATCATTATTATTTTTGTCTTTTGTAATTGCAACTTTTTTACCTTTAGTAGTTTTAAAAGCTAAAAAGTTTTAATATTACCCGATTGTATTAGATGAATAAATGGCTATATATCTGTCTCAATGACAGACAATCAGATAATTATTAATGATCTTTCAAAGGTGTATGATAATGGCTTTAATGCACTAAAAAAAGTTAGTCTTAAAGTTAAACAAGGTGAAATTCTTGCAATGCTTGGACCAAATGGTGCGGGTAAGACAACTTTAATTAGTATAATTTGTGGGATTGTTACCCCAACTTCTGGCACTGTTACTATAGATGACTTTGATATTATCAAAGATTATCGTGAAACAAGGTCTAGAATTGGAATGGTTCCTCAAGAGTTAAATTTAGAATCTTTTGAAACAGTTTTTGATACCGTTTCATATTCACGAGGCTTATATGGTAAATCTCCAAAACCAGAACATATAGAAAAAATTTTAAAAGATTTGAGCTTATGGGACAAAAAAGATCAACGATTAAAACAGTTATCTGGTGGAATGAAAAGAAGAGTTCTTATTGCAAAAGCTTTATCTCATGAGCCAAAAATATTATTTTTAGATGAACCAACTGCTGGAGTAGACGTTGAACTTAGAAGAGACATGTGGATGGTTGTTGATGATCTTAGAAAAACAGGGGTCACTATTATTTTAACTACTCATTATATCGAGGAAGCTGAAGCTATTGCTGACCGTGTTGCTGTTATTAATCAAGGTGAAATCATAGTTGTAGAAGACAAAAAAGAATTAATTAAGAAAATGGGACATAAAAAATTGAATATTGAATTACAGGAAAAAATCGCTGAAATTCCTAAAGATTTAGTCAAATATAATCTTGAAATAGATGATGAACATATGTCTTTAATCTATACTTATAATGTTGGAGCCGAAAAAACTGGTATTACTAATTTGTTACAAGATTTAAAAGATACTGGTTTAAAATTAAGAGATTTAAAAACAGAACAAAGTAATTTGGAGAAAATATTTGTTAATTTAGTTAAGGAGAATAATGAAATTTAATTATTACGGTTTTAAAGCCATATATTTTCATGAGATGAATAGATTCTATAGAACAGTAGGTCAGTCTCTTCTTTCACCAGTAATATCTACATCATTATATTTCGTTGTTTTTGGCTCAGTGATTGGTGGTTATATTCAAAAAATTGATGGTGTAAGTTATGGCTCATATATTGTTCCAGGTTTACTAATGCTAACATTGCTTACCCAGTCCATAAGTAACACTTCATTTGGAATATTTTTTCCAAAATTTAATGGAACTATTAATGAGATTTTAGCAGCACCTATCTCAACACTTGAGACAGTTTTGGCTTTTGTTGGGGCAGGGGCTACCAAAACTTTAATAGTTGGTGCTGTGATCTATGTCACCGCCTTATTTTTTGCTGAAGTGACAGTAGAGTATCCAATGTTAATGATATTCTTGTTAGTTTTGGTTTCTTTTACTTTTGCATTATTTGGTTTTTTAATTGGAGTTGTAAGTAAAAACTTCGAACAAATGTCTATCATTCCATCATTGGTTATTACACCAATGGTTTTTTTAGGAGGAAGTTTATACTCATTAGATATGTTACCACCATTCTGGCAAACTGTTTCTTATTTTAATCCAGTAGTTTATTTAATTGATGGGTTAAGATTTTCATTTTATGGAATATCAGATTTTAATATATGGATAAGTGTAGGTTCCATGGTATCATTTTTAGTGATTTGTGTGATTGCTGTCTCAATATTATTAAAAAAAGGCTATAATATTAAATCTTAGGAAGAAGCTAATTTTTTCTTTGGATCGTAAAAAGGTTTTTCAATTACTTTAGAACTAATCTCATCATCATTTATAATAACTTTTAAATTATTTCCAATATCTGAATTATCAATGTCTACTATTGCTAGTGCTATATTCTTTTTTAATCTCGGAGAATATACAGCAGAAGTAACTTTACCAATTTTTTTACTATCTTTATATATTGACCAGAAAGTAGTATTTGGTGTTTTTAAAGGGTCACAATTTAATTCTAAACCAACTTGTTTTCTTTTAATTCCACTTTGTTTTATTTTTTTTAAAGAGTCTTTACCTATAAAGTTTACTTCACTATCTAAATTAACCAACCTATCTAAACCTAGTTCAAATGGATTTGTGTTGATGTCTGCGTCTGCATGATAAGAAAGCATTCCACCCTCAATTCTTCTTATCGATGATGTATGACCTGGTTGAAGACCGTGTTCTTTTCCTGCTTCCATTATTTTTTCATAAAGCTGATTACCCTTTGAGCCATCTCTGAGGAATAATTCATACCCAAACTCACTTGACCAACCGGTTCTTGAAACAATCAAAGGTATTCCATCTAATTCATATTCTCTAAACCAATAATATTTAAGATCTTTAATATCTTCACCAAATAATTTAATCATTATTTCAGCTGAAGTTGGCCCTTGTAATTGAAGCGGAGATACATCAGGTTCTGTAATATCAACATTTAATCCTGAATTTACAGCCACCCCTTGAGCCCAAAGTAAAACATCGCTATCAGCAAGAGATAACCAAAAATGGTTTTCAGCTAGCCTTAAAAGCACAGGATCATTAATTATTCCACCTTTATCATTTACAATTAATACATATTTACATTGACCAACTGATAATTTTGATAGATCTCTAGGTGTAATTAATTGGATAAATTTGTAAGCATCTGGACCTGTAATTTCTACTTGCCTTTCAACTGCAACATCACAAAGAATAGCTTTTTCAATTAAATTCCAAAAATTTTGCTCAGGGCTTCCAAAATCTCTTGGTATATACATATGATTATAAACTGAAAAACCTGTTGCTCCCCATTTTACAGTTGAATCAAAGTATGGTGATTTTCTAATTTGAGTTCCAAATCCAAAATTTTTATTTATCATAGGGGCTCTTAACACACACAATAAATATTACAAAGCATTAAAATAACCGACCCATTTGAGGGTCGGTTATTTATTAATCTAATACACAAGAGGAATTGTTTTATTAGAACTGTTCAGACTCAGTAGAGCCATCCATTGCCGTTGTTGAGCTTTTTCCACTACTTATAGTATTGGAAACAGCATCAAAATAAGAAGTACCTACTTCTCTTTGGTGTTTAACACTAGTGTAACCATCTTTTTCTCGAGCAAATTCTTGTTGTTGAATTTTTGAATAAGCAGACATACCTTCTTTTTTATATTTTTCTGCTAACTCAAAAATTGCAATATTTTGAGTATGAAATCCTGCAAGAGTTATAAACTGAAATTTGTAACCCATCTTACTGATTTCCTGTTGAAAAGAAGCAATCTCTTCGTCAGACAAATGCTTTTTCCAATTGAATGAAGGAGAACAATTGTAAGCTAAAAGTTTTCCTGGAAATTTTTCGTGAATAGCGTCTGCAAATTTTTTTGCCTCTTCAAGATTAGGTGTAGCAGTTTCACACCAAATTAAATCTGAATAAGGTGCATAAGCTAATCCTCTAGATATTGCTTGATCAATTCCTGCTTTAACATAATAAAAACCTTCTGGTGACCTTTCACCTGTTAAGAAAGGTTTATCATTATCATCATGATCATTTGTGATTAATTTTGCAGCATTTGCATCTGTTCTTGCTAATATAATTAAAGGCACATCAGCTATGTCAGCAGCTAATCTTGCAGCTTTTAAATTTTTAATCATTATACCCGTTGGCACAAGAACTTTACCACCCATATGACCACATTTTTTTTCACTAGCTAGTTGATCCTCAAAGTGAACACCAGCAGCACCTGCTTTAATAAATTTCTTAGCAAGTTCAAAAACATTTAATGGTCCACCAAAACCTGCTTCTCCATCAGCAATAATTGGTAACATGTAATCAACCCTTTTTTCTTTTTTCATGTCGCCATCTTTTAATTCCATGTGTTGAATTTGATCTGCTCTAATTAAAGCATTATTCATTGATTCAACTAATTTTGGTGCACTGTCATAAGGATATAAAGATTGGTCAGGATACATTTCTCCAGCACTATTAGCATCTGCTGCTACTTGCCAACCACTTAAGTAAATTGCTTTTAATCCAGCTTTTGCATGCTGCACAGCATGGTTTCCAGAAAGAGAACCTAAAGTATTTACGTAAGGTTCAGAATTTAATAAATTCCACAATTTGATTGATTGGTGTTTGCACATTGAATATTCAATTTTTATTGAGCCTCTTAATCTTTCAACTTCCTCTGGAGTATAATCTCTCTTTATTCCTGCAAATCTTTTAAGGTCGTATGAGATATTTTCTGCGCTCATTGTTTTTATCCTGTGATGTTAAATGTTATTAGTAAGAAATGAATTAAGTTGAACGAATAAGAATTAGTTTGAGTCGTTTAGGGTCTCAACTAGATCTTTCATTCCACTTGAACCCCAATCACAATGATCATCTCTCATGTAGATTCCTCTGCTATTATGTCTAGCAAGGTCTTCATGTTTTATGATTTGAGCCTCATTTGCATTGTTTTTTAATTTTTCGTCCATGTAAATTTTATAATTTACAGGATTTACAAAATCTACAAAAAAGATTAAAATGCTTGTAAATTAAGGAAAAAAATTGTAAAAATAAATTTACAAAATTTACAAATAGAAAATATGAGTCAATTAGATTTAAAAATTGGTCCAAAAATCAAGGCTTTTCGAAGACAGTTAGGACTTCAAGCTAATAAACTTGCTGAAGAATTAAACATTTCTCCTAGTTATCTAAATCTCATCGAAGGAGGAAAAAGAAAAATTGACGGAGATTTACTCTTAAATATTTGTGAAAAACTTAATATTGAACTTTCTCAACTAACTTCCAAAACAGATTTAAATCTAGAAAACACTTTATCAGAGATATTAGATGACAAGCTATTTGAGGATCTAGACATTTTGGGTCCAGAGGTAAAAGATCTTGTAGGAACAAATCCAAAAATAGGAAAAGCTATAGTTAGATTAGGTGATATTCTAAAAAAAAAAGATCATGAAATGATAAATAAGATTGAAACAATATCTGGTAAAATTGTTGATAACAGAAAAAACTCATTTCCTGGTGAAGTTATATCAGATTTTTTACAAGAAAATAAAAATTATTTTCCTAAACTAGAAGATTTTGCAAATAAAGTTTTTGAAAATGTTCAAAAAAATAATAGAACTAGATACATTGCTCTATGTGATTATTTAAAATCAGAATATGGAATAACAGTCAAAGATGTGATTCCAGAAGAAGATAAACCTTTTTCAAAAATTTATAGTAAAAATAAAAAAGAGTTACTTTTAAGCGATTATAGTTCTTTGGAAACAAAAAAACTTCATGCAGCAGCACAAATAGCACAAGAAGGTGCTAATATAGAAATTGAAAATTATTTATCTAAATTTACATTCCCATCTGATGAGTCTAAAAAATTAACCAAGGTAGCATTGTTAAATTATTGTGGTGCTGCTATTTTAATGCCATATAAACTCTTTCATACAGAATGCAAAAAACTTAAATATGATTTGGAGTTATTACAAAATACTTTTGCTACATCATTTGAACAAGTTGCTCATAGAGTAACTTGTTTACAAGATCCAAAACTTCCAGGTATTCCTTTTCATTTTCTAAGAGTAGATATGGCTGGAAATATTTCTAAAAGATTTTCACTATCTGGAATTGAAATACCGAGATATGGAGGTGCTTGCCCACGATGGAATGTTTACTCAGCTTTAACAAGACCAGGTGTTATCCAAGCTGCTGTAAGTAAAATGACGAATGGTGAAAAATATGTTTGTATTGCGAGAACAGTTGAAAAGGGTATAGGAAGATTTGGACAATCAAAAAGTATTCTTTCCATTGGACTAGGATGTGAAGCTAAATATGCTAAAGACTTTGTTTATACTGAAAATATAAATATTAATGATAAATCAACTGAAATACCAATTGGCGTTTCTTGTAGAACCTGCGATAGATTAGACTGTTCACAAAGAGCCTTTCCTCCTTTACACAAAAAGTTTGATGTTGATATTAATTCAAGAGGTGTTTCTGTGTACGTTGGTGATAAAAGTTAACAGAAATTGATGCTATGCTTAAATTTATAATTCCAGCTATTATTTTTTTTCTTGTTGTTCTTTTTTGGGAAAAAATAAATGAAAAAATATATAAAAAATTTAATATCAAAATTAATTATATTATCTTAATCATTTTTCTACTAGTTCTAGGAACGATTTTCACCTTATTGTATTTTTAATATAAATGAATAATATTGATTTATCTGATTACAAATTATCTGAATCTGAAGGAATTTTTACTTACAAAAATTTAAATACAACAATAGGTTTCGTAAGATTTAATATAAATGGAGAGGTTGAATATATTTTTGTAAATCCAATTTTTAGAAAAAAAGGATTTGCTAAAAAATTGTTAAGTTTAGTTAAAAAAAAAATAGGAAAAAAATTGATTTTTCAAAAACCTATAAGTCCACTAGGGTTAAAATTATTGAAATCATTAGATAAAAACGCTTAATTCTAATTTATGATAGAAATTCTTAAAAAAAAATTTAAACCAAGAATTAAAGCTCGAATTAGAAAAAATAAGCAAATTTTAAATAAAAATATTGATAATTTCTTTGATTGGGTAAAAGGAGCCGAACTAGTGGAGCTTAAAGAATGTAATACTAATGAAGATCCAGTTAGACCTGAGTTAGATAATGTTTTCAGAAGAAGTTATGGAAGAAAAATTTATGGTGTTAAATATATGGGTGAAATTCATGCTGTAATGTGTTTTGCCTACACAAACCAAATACCAAAGAATGTTGAAGAACTAGGAAAACTCAGCCATGATGCTTATTTGCAAAGTGCACAAAGGGATCAAAACATTGGACAAATAGCAATAGCATATACTGTTTGGTCAAAAAAAAGAGGGGGTGGCAAGTTAATTGTGAAAGAAGTATTTAAAAAAATTAAAAATTCTAATCATCTTGATAGATTAGTAACTTTGTCACCGTTAACTGAAATGGCAACAAAATTTCATAGTAATAATGGTGCAAAACTTTTACAAGTAAACGAAACTACACAAAATTTTGAATATTTGATTGAAAAAAAATAGCTTCATCGATGGAAAAATTTAATTGGAATTATCCCACAACTATGTGGATTGGTGAAAATCGAATTAAAGATTTAAGTTTAGCTTGTAAAAATTTAGGAATTAACAAACCATTATTGGTTACTGATAATGCTTTATCAAAAACAAAAATTATTACATATGCTTTAAAAATATTAAAGAAACAAAATATTCTTGTCGAAATATTTTCCAATGTAGTAGGGAATCCCACAGGCAAAAATGTAAGTGATGGTGTTGATTTTTTTAAAAAAAAAAAATGTGATGGTATAATAGCATTTGGAGGAGGTAGTGGCTTAGATGTAGGAAAAGCTATTGCTTTTATGTCTTGTCAAAAATTATCATTATGGGATTTTGAAGATGTAGGTGATAACTGGACTAAAGCAAATTCAAAAGAAATAGCACCAATCATTGCTGTTCCAACAACTGCAGGAACAGGATCTGAAACTGGTAGAGCATCTGTAATTTTAAATGAAAATACAGGTGTAAAAAAAATAATTTTTCATCCAAAGTTTTTACCTTCGATTGTTATCTTAGATCCAACTTTAACTATTGAACTTCCACCAAAAATTACTGCAGCAACTGGTATGGACGCACTAGCTCACAATTTAGAAGCTTATTGTGCTCCAGGTTATCATCCAATGGCAGATGGTATAGCTTTAGAGGGAATGAAACTAATTAATCAATCATTGTTAACAGCATTTAAAGATGGTTCTAATATTCAAGCAAGAATGAATATGTTGACAGCAGCCAGCATGGGGTCTACTGCATTCCAAAAAGGCTTAGGTGCAATACATTCATTAAGTCATCCAGTAAATGCATTAAATAATATTCATCATGGTTTATCCAATGCTATATTTATGCCCTATGTTTTGACCTTCAATAAAGACTCGATAGAAAGTAAGATAATAAATATTTGTAAATATCTGGAGTTAAAAGAGCAGTCTTTTGAAGGATTTATAAATTGGATATTAGATTTAAGAAAAAAATTAAATTTACCTCATAAATTATCAGAGGTAATTAAGAGCGAAGATCTTGATGTTGAGAAATTATCGAAAATGGCTCTAGATGACCCCTCGACATCAACAAATCCAAAGAAAATGTCTATTGACCACATGAAGGATTTATATGAACATAGTATGTCAGGAAAACTATTTAAATGAAAAACCTAAATTTATTGGTTGTTGAAGGAAATATTCAAGAAGAAAATGACACATTTAAGTTAAACGGAATACCTACACACGCAGAGAGTTTGAAAGAAAGTCTTTCATATTATACGAATGATTTAAATATTGATGTTTTTAATCCATGTTCTGAAAAAAATTTTGATAAAATTTTACATAATATAAAAAAATATGATGGTTTGATTTGGGGTGGAAGCAGCCTTAACATTTATAATGACTGTATAGAAATCAAAAGGCAAATTTCTTTTATGAAAGAATGTTTCAAAAATATAAAAAAAATTCTAGCAATTTGTTGGGGTATGCAAGTTGCTGTCACTGCAGCAGGTGGAAAAGTGAACAAGTCAGAAAATGGTGCTCATATTGGTATTGCAAATAATATAGAAATTAATGAAAATGGAATTAATCATCCTCTATATAGATCAAAAGATCAAAAGTTTAACTCGCCTGCTTTTAATTTTGATGAAGTAGTCACTTTACCAGAAGGAGCAATACATTTGGCATCAAATAAGATCAATAAAATACAAAGTATTAATTTTAAATCAGGTGTAAGTGATGTATGGGGCTTACAATACCATCCAGAAATCACATATCATAAAATGATTACATTAATCAAATTCAGGAAAGATAAATTAATTAATACAAGAAAATGTTTTAAGGATGAAAAAGAAATTCAAGAACATATCAATTTTATTGAAAAAGAGATTAAAATTTCTGTCAAAGAATCTAGAATGCAGGAATTGAAAAATTGGTTAGATTATTTAAAAGCTGCTTAATCTCATCTTTTTTTTTTAAATCTATTAAATGAAAAATTTTTAGGTTTTTTTCTATTTTTAAACCTTTTCTTTCTTTTAAATTTAAATTTTTTGCTATTTGAGTCTATTGTATCATCAGTTGAAGATTTCTTATCAAAATAATTTGGATTATTTGTAAAACCAAATTTTTTCTTTTTATCTTTAAAGCTATATTTTTTAGAATCTTCTCTTTTAAAAAACTTTTTTTTACTCTTAAAATTTGATTTTTTTGAATCTTCTCTTTTAAAAAACTTTTTCTTATCTTTAAATTTTCTTTCTTTATTAAATGAAGCGTTAATTCTTTTTTTGCCCTTGAAATTTTTTTTATATCCATTTTGAGGTGTTTTAAAATTTGGATCAATTAATCTAGTAATTGAATTCCACATAGATCTATCACTAGGTGTAAGAAATGTTAGGGCGGATCCTTCCTTACCAGCTCTGCCAGTTCTTCCAATTCTATGAATGTAATCTTCTGGAACTTGAGGTAGGTCGTAATTTATTACATGCTGTATTAGAGGAATATCCAAACCACGAGCTGCAACATCGGTTGCAATTAATATTCTACTTTTACCATTTCTAAATCCAGTTATTACTCGGTCTCTCTTACTTTGTCTCAAATTACCATGAATGGCATCTGCTGAGTGGCCATCATATTTTAAACGTTTAACTATTTTGTCAGCACCATGTTTAGTTTTAACAAAAACTAATATAGAGCCATTTCTTTCAACTAATTGATTTATCAATTCATGATATTTTTTATCCTGAGTAATTTGAAATGTTTCTTGTTTTATTTTTTCAATTGGAGTTGATAATGAACCCACAGCTATTCGTTCTGGATTGTTTAAATATTTTTCTGAAATTCTTAAAATATTATTAGGTAATGTTGCAGAAAATAATAAAGTTTGATGATTTTTTGGAATAAATTTTAAGATCAATTCTATTTGTGGAGTAAAACCCATATCCAACATTCTATCTGTTTCATCTAAAACTAAATAAGAAACTTTAGATAAGTTTAAACTTTGCCTTTTTAAATGATCATTAATTCTTCCAGGTGTACCAACTATAATTCTTGCCCTTTTTTTTAATTTTTTAAGTTGCTTTTGCATACTCTCACCACCAATTAGCAATGCATTTCCAATACCTATTTCTCTTACATTTAATCTTAAAACTGTTTGCATTACTTGGCTTGCAAGCTCTCTAGTAGGACATATAATTAACGCCATAGCATTTTTATCCAAAATCAATTTATTAATCATTGGAATTGTGAACGCTAAAGTTTTACCTGTTCCAGTTTGAGCAGTGCCCAATATATCCTTGCCAGTTAAACTAACAGGTATTGATTTACTTTGAATTGGGGTAGGTGATATAAAATCAGCGTACTTAATTGAATTTTTAAGCTTATTTTCTATCGGTAAGTCGTTGAATTTCATTATTTTGAAAATTAGTTTGATTGAGTGGATGCTTATATCTTTTTGTAACAAATACAATCAATGTTTTCTAATCATTAATTAGGTCAAAATTGGGTATTGAGTATAATTTAAAATTCAATTAAATTAGCTTATCATGCTAAGTTATATTTTACCATTTATAGTGTTAATTTTGGTGGTAGTTTTTATTCATGAATATGGCCATTATTACTTTGCAAAAAGATATGGAGTAGGTGTTACGGATTTTTCTATTGGTTTTGGTAAAGAAATTTTTGGTTGGAACGATAAATCAGGAACTAGATGGAAAGTTTGTTGGATTCCTCTTGGTGGTTATGTCAAATTTTTTGGTGATAGAAATGTATTTTCACAAGCTGATCAAGAAAAAATTCTAAAGAAATATAATGAAGAAGATCGCAAAAAGTTATTTGTTTTAAAACCCTTATACCAAAGAGTTTTAATTGTTTTTGGAGGTCCTTTAGCCAACTTTTTATTAGCTTTAGCTATTTTCTTTTCAATTTATACATTTATAGGAAAAGACTTTACACCAGCAGTAATTAATGAAGTCCAAAAAGATAGTCCAGCCATGATTGGTGGATTAAAACAGAATGACATAATTTTAGAAATTGATGGAAATAAAGTTAAAAGCATTATGGAAGTATCTAAATATATCACCATGTCGACAGATGATATAATTGACTTTAAAGTAAAACGTTCTTACGACGAATTGATATTAAAGGTGAAGCCAGATATTGTTTTAAGTGAGGATAACCTTGGTAATAAAATAAATAAACGAATGGTAGGTATTAAATTAGGTGCTTACAACAATGAAATTAATCATGTTAAATTAGGACCTGCGCAAGCAATTTATCATGCGGCTCATGAAGTTTATTATGTCAGTATTTCTTCTTTAAAGTATTTAGGTGCAATGATTTTTGGTAAAGCAGATTCTTCCCAGTTAGGTGGTCCAATTAGAATTGCTAAAATATCTGGTCAAGTTGCTGAGTTTGGTGTTTTAGCTTTTATAAGCATGATGGCCTATATATCTATAAGTCTTGGTCTAGTTAATTTATTCCCAATTCCATTGCTAGATGGCGGACACCTAATGTTTTATGCTTTTGAGAAGGTTTTAGGTCGACCTTTGTCCCAAAACACACAAGAAGGTTTTTTTCGAATCGGAATGTTTTTGTTGTTATCATTAATGTTTTTTACAACCTTTAATGACCTTAAGGACCTTGGTTTATTTAATTAAATTTAAATTTTTTTTAGAAAAAAACTAGCAAAATCAATGCTTATTTAACATTTTACAATATATTGTGTATAACTTTTTTAAAGACACTAAAAAAAGTCTTGATTTATCAACACTTTTGATAAAAATGGTAATTAACCTAATAAAACCGGAGCTAAAATGAACAAAAAACAATTAATAGTCAAACTTTCAGGCGCTTTAAATCTAAGTAAAGCAGATGCTGAGAGAACTTTTGACACAATAACCAACACTATTTTAGATGCTTTAAAAGGTGATGACTCAGTGAAAATTGCTGGTTTTGGAACTTATAAAGTAGCTAAGAGAAAAGCTAGAGTTGGAAGAAATCCCCGAACTGGTGAGCAGATTCAAATTGCAGCATCACAAAAGGTAAAATTCTTACCAGCAAAAGCTTTAAAAGAAGTATTTAATAGATAATTTTTTTACAGCCTTAATGTTAAAAAGCATTAAGGCTGTTTCTATATGCAAATTCTGCATACCCAATTTTCTTAATCAACGTTAGTTTTTATTAATAATGGAAATATAAGAGCTCACTTAACATGGAGGTCTTATATGACTAAATTATTAAAAAAAATAAGTACGCCGCTTATAGGTTTAATATTTCTTTTAAACATGAGTAGCGCAGGAATGGCAGAGACTACAGTGTCTGCCGAAGTGGGTTTCATATTTAATACCTTATTATTCCTAATTTGTGGTTTTTTGGTATTTTTTATGGCAGCAGGTTTTGCAATGTTAGAGTCTGGTATGGTTACCTCTAAAAGTGTATCCGTTATTTGTGCAAAAAATATAGGCTTGTTATCAATTTCTGGAATTATGTTCTGGATGGTAGGATATAATTTAGCTTATGGAATACCTGAGGGTGGATACATAGGTAAATTTATACCTTGGTCCGACTCAAGCGCAGTTGATACAGGATATTCAGATGGATCAGATTGGTATTTCCAAATGGTGTTCTGTGCAACAACAGTTTCTATTGTATCTGGAACAATGGCTGAAAGAATTAAATTATGGCCATTCTTTTTATTTGCTGCAATACTTTCAGGAGTTATTTATCCAATCGTAATGGGTTGGCAGTGGGGTGGAGGCTGGTTAGCTTCTATTGGTTTTTCTGATTTTGCTGGTTCAACACTAGTACACTCAACAGGAGGTGCAGCTGCATTAGCAGGAGCAATAATTATAGGTCCTAGACTTGGAAGATTTATGAAGTCTGGTGTTCCAGCTCCTCTTAAGCCATTTGCAGCATCTTCTATACCGCTAGTGACTTTAGGTGTTTTTGTTCTATGGTTAGGTTGGTTCGGATTTAATGGTGGATCACAACTAGCAATGGGTACAGCTGACGATGCAATTGCAGTATCAACTATCTTTATGAATACATTTTTAGCAGGTGCTGGTGGAGTAATTGGTGCCGCTATTATTACGAGATTACACTTTGGTAAAACAGATGTAGTTCAAATGTTAAATGGATGTATTGGTGGATTAGTTGCTATTACAGCCGAACCATTAGCTCCGTCACCTTTAGCAGCAATTTTAATTGGTGCAATAGGTGGTTTGATTGTGGTTTATGGTACTAAACTATTATTTTCATTAAAAATTGATGATGTAGTTGGTGCAGTGCCAGCACACTTATTTGCTGGTATTTGGGGTACATTAATTGTGCCTGCAACAAATGCTGATGCATCTTTTAGTACTCAGTTAGTAGGTGTTTTAGCAGTAAATATTTTTGTTTTCATTGTAGCATACATTGTGTTTAGTATTATGAAAGCAACAGTTGGTCTTAGGTTGAGTAAAGAAGGTGAAACCAAAGGTACTGACGTAACTGAAACAGGTGTTATTGCATATGCAATACGTGACTAATTGTTAACAATAAAGGGATCCTTTGCCTCTGTGTATCCGCAACGTTACTCAACAAAGGGTCCCTTAAAATTTTCTCTCTAAGTTAGTTAAACATAAAAAGCCCTCTACCTCAGGGGGCTTTTTTAACTATTTTCGTTCCACAATTTTTTATAATCCACAAAAGGTGAGAGACCATACACTGAATTAATATTAGTGAAGTGAGTGGCTAAAGAAGGTATCGGGCTAATACACAATTCCTTTTTATAAATATTATGAAATGGCTTTTCAAAAGGGTAATGTTCAATTTTACAAGTACTCGTAAACTCATCCCAATGTTTATTTAATAATTTACTACTTGTTAAAAATGTACAAAGAGACTCTTCTACTGATCTCCAATGATATCTGTTACCTAAAAATATGTTAGATTTTTGTATATTACTATAAAGATAAGGATAATCAGATGGACACAAAATAAGTTCTTGGTTCAACTGACTTGATATTTTTTCATAAGTAAAAATCATTTCTTCTATTGAATCTAATTTGTGTAAATAATCATCTTCAACAAAATAAACTACATCCTCACAGTTTTTTGCAATATTAAATGATTGATGAATATTTGACATATTTGAAATTTGATTTTTTGTAACTTCTTTACCTTCCTCATTAATTTTATTTATTTGTTTTTCATAGAAATCTATATCAAGTTTAATTATTTCATTTTCAAAAAACTGATTATTTAAAAGAGCGCTGAATTTTTCTAAAATTTGATTACCTGAATTATGATCAACAATAGTGAACTTTAATTTAATTTTTTTAAATAACTGCTTATTATTATTTATAGAATTAACAATAGAACTTAAGGTTTTTAAAGAATATTCACTTTTTTCTTTTTCAAAAATTCTTTGTTTTGATTGAGTTAGCATATTAACTGAGGCGCAAGTTCGCAAAATAATATCAAGCGATTTAATAGGTCTTGTAATTTCTGTACGGCCCATAGGTATCACTAATGACTCTTTACCAATTTGAGAAAGGTTTTCGTTTCCATATTTTTCAGATGTTGGTAAATAAAAATTTGATTGATCAATGATTTCAAAGCCAAATAATCTACATAATTTTATAAATAATTTTTTTAAAAAATTTGATTTATTTGTTTTATTTTTAATTTTCATAGGCTATAAAATGATATCATGACAATACTATCATCCAAAACCTTAGTTGATAACGCTTTAAAAGAAATAAAAACGATATCAACAGACGAGGCTTATGATTTATCAAGCAATAATCAATGTAATTTAATAGATATAAGAGATATTCGAGAACTTGAAAATCAAGGAAGAATAGAAAACTCTAATCATATACCAAGAGGCATGTTGGAGTTTTGGTTGGATCCTGATAGCCCTTATTTCAAAGAAGGTAAACTTGATTTAGATAAAGAGATGGTCTTATTTTGTGCAGGTGGCTTAAGATCTGCTTTAGCAGCTAAATCTTTAAAAGATATGGGTTTTAAAAAAGTTTCACATATTGATGGTGGTTTTGCAGCGTTAAAACAAAGCAAATTTAAAGTAGTTTAAGCTTTGTATTCCTCTAGAGCATAATCTAGTCGATCTTGTCCCCAAAAAATTTTGTTATTAACCACAAATGTTGGAGCGCCAAATATATCTTTATCAAAAGCTTTTTTTGTTAAATCTTTTAATTTTTCTTTAATTTTTAAATCTTTGATACCATCAAAAAAATTTTCTTTATTGAACCCAATGTTATTCAAAATTAAAACAATATTCTTTTCATCTGCAATGTCTACGTTATCTTTCCAATAAGCATCAAAACAAAAATCAAAATATCTTTCTTTCAAATCATCATTAATTAAAAGATATCCCCTCATTAAATGTAAAGAATTTATTGGGAATTTAGTATTCCATTTAAACATAATATTATTTTTGTTAGCTATTAATTCGCAATCATTTTTCATATTTTTCATTTTACGTTCATTAAAAGCAGGAGCTGTTATTCCACCAAGATTATGAAGACCACCTAATAAAATTGGTTTATAATTAATATTTATTTGATTATTTTTATTTAAAGATTTTAGTTTATTGTAAGCTAAATATGAATATGGGCTGATAAAATCGAAATAAAAATCAATTAGCTTAGTCATATAAGCTTATATTTTTGGCATAAAAAATTCTTATCAACCAATATAAAAACAATCCAAGAGGACCAATTAGGTACGTAACAAGAAGTGGAATAATTAAGATAATCTTGTTAATTGCAAATTTTTGTGCATCTTTAACTATCCAACCTCCAGTAAAAAGATTAATTGTAATAAAATGAATCCAAAACATCATTAGAAAGTTTTTATCTGAGAATAAATTAGATATCTCATTTATTCCAAAATAAAGATTAAAATTTCCCATAAAATCATAAGAATTTAAATACGATTTATATAGAACAAATGTATATGTGGCACTAAGCACAAAAATTGGAAAAATAGATGTTACAAAATATCTACAAAGTTGAGATTGTGGAAAAAAAATTAAAATCAACCAAAAAGGAAGTACTCCAAAATTAACCCAATAATAGAGCATTTCAATTGTAAAAAAATTATAAATTTGTTCGATCATTTCAAAATATATTATATTAAATCTACTCATGATTCCTATAAGAAATAAAAAAAAAACATTAAAAGTCACTGTAGAAGAAATGAGAAACTTTGCTTTTGCTTATGTCGAAAAATATGCCCCTTCGAAACAACAATTAAAGACTTACTTATTAAAGAAATATCTCAAATCTTCCTTACCAAATGTTAAAAAAAAAGATGTTTCAGACTTGATTGATATAGTTTTGGCAGATTTAGAAAAAAACAGATTTATTAATGATAAGTTTTATTCAGATAGTAAAGCTAAAAGCATGATTCAAAGAGGAAGTTCGATCAATAAAATTAGAAACTATTTAATTGGAAAAGGAATTAATAGTGAGTTTATTAAAGATACAGTAAACAAAATTCAAGATGAAAATTCAGATCAAGATTTTTTTTCTGCAATAAAAATTTGTAAAAAAAAAAGAATAGGTCCAGCCAGAACTGAAGATAATAGACCTTTGTTTTATAAAAAAGATATATCTTTATTAGCAAGAAATGGTTTTGATTTTGAAACTTCTAAAAAGGTAATGGAAATTGAAAAAGATGACTTCCTTAAAATAATAAAATTACTTTGATTTCTTATTTTTTTCTATTTTCACCAAATATTCAATTTTTGATTTAATATAATTTCTAACAAAAACAAAAACTAACAGCCCAAAAATTGATACTGAAACAA